>JAUIKE010000093.1 GCA_030430845.1 Bacteroidia bacterium
TCGGCTCATCCTGATTTTTCCAGGGCGTCCAGTTCAGTAGGTTTTTCACCCCTCCATAAATTTCGAGTCCCTCGACGCCCTTATAGGTCAACTGAATATTCTGGATGCTCCACCAGGGAGATTCCGCGGGGCGAGGGTCTAATTCACCCAAAACCGGCAATCGCATCGGGCCGTACACATTCCCGGTATAGTCGACGGCCAGTTTTTTTTCCAACAACTGATAACTCACCGACCAGGTACCCGTAAAGCGCTCGGTCAGGATCTGTCTTTCCCGAACGCCGTTTTCTTCAGTAGAGACATCCATCAGCGTTCCTCCCAAATTGAAGGACAGGCCGGAGGGAAGAGACAGATCGGCATTAAAGCTGAGCCCCTTGGTAACGGAAGAGCCGTCCAGATTGTCATAAATGATTTGGTTGGCATTGGTTTCATAATCCGGGAGGATGACATTTGTAAAATAGGTGTACCAGGCCGACACATCAAAGCCGGCAAAGCCGCCATTGTCCATGTAGATTTTTTTGATGTAATTCAGGTTGAGGTTATACGACTGCTCTGGTTTCAACTCTTCCGCAATAACCACCTCTCTGGCACCGGTCAGGGCCGCATGATCTTCAGTAAACAGGTTGACTACTCTAAAGCCGGTTCCGGCATTCAAGCGCAAAATATCGGTGGGAGTGATCGACCATTTGTAGGCGAACCTTGGGGTTAAAATATTGCCATGAGCATTATTGTAATCATAA
Source organism: Bacteroidia bacterium (assembly GCA_030430845.1). Lineage (GTDB taxonomy): Bacteria > Bacteroidota > Bacteroidia > Chitinophagales > Saprospiraceae > JANQPA01. The sequence goes on from JAUIKE010000093.1 coordinate 738, forward strand.
CGGAGGCCGAGCAGAACTTTATGTTTTGGCGACAAGGTAATCTCATCCTGCACAAAAATACCGGGGAGCCAGATTTCGTCGGGGTCATTGGTGGGTTCGGATAATTCTCCACCTGTAGCGGGCGTATTATCGTCGTAGTAAGTATAGCGCAAAGCTGTTCCGACCAGCAAATCGTGCGAGCCCAGGCTTTTGTCCCAGGTCAGTTGACTGAAAGCGATTTTTTGATTAGCGATGTAGGGAACATCTCCATAAACCGAATTCTGATCATGGCTATTGAAAGACACCGACAGTAACAAGCTCTCTGTGGTAGGCAGTTGATATTGCCCAATGAGTTCGAAGCGTTCGGTGGTGATCGCTTCACCATATATTTCGGTACCGCCTCTGAAGGCCGGCGTCCAATCCAACTCTCCTCCCCACCTGTCTTCCCAGTAATATCTTCCAGCGATGGTGAAGAGCTTATTACTAGGTCGATTGATTTGCCATTTTTGGAAAACGGAGACTCTTTCCTGGAGGGTGACATCGGTGAAATGATCGTTGTTGTTATCGATAACGTTATCGTAATTGTAGTAATTGGCCCCGGTTAGGACGGAGGCCAAATCCCCGGCATTCAGTCGAAGCCCAAGGTCGATGTTATGCTCTTGCCAGGAGGTGGTCATCACATCTGCACTCAGGATAGGTGCTTTTCCGGGATTTTTGGTAATGATGTTGATCAGACCACCTATGGCTTCGCTTCCGTACAGGGAAGAAGCGGGGCCTTTCACGACCTCCATCCGTTCGACCAGGGAGTTGGGTATGCCCGACAATCCATAGACGGTAGCCAGGCTACTCACAATGGGCATGCCGTCGATCAGGACCATAGTGTAGGGCCCCTCCAGGCCATTGATGTGAATATCGCCCGTATTGCAGACCTGGCAATTCAGTTGAGGGCGGACGCCATTTACGTTTTGTAAGGCTTCGTAGATATTGGGAGTTGGATTCTTTTTAAAAAAGTTTGGGTTAAAAACTTCTACCGGGACCGGGCTTTCCAATCGATTGACCTCTTTCATAGTGCCGGTGACAACGACCTCCTCAAAAAGGCCGGCTGCAGCTTCTAAGTTTAATGGAGGCAAGGTAAAGGCTTCATCCTCGCCCAGGTTTACCTTCTTTTTTAGGGTAGTATAACCGAGGTAAGAGATGACGAGGGTGTAAGAACCTTTGTCCAGATTTTTGATGGTGAAAGCCCCCTCAGGGTCCGTTTCAGTACCCAGGGAGGTATTTTCGATGGCTATGGCTACAAAAGGCAGGGGATCTCCTTCTGCCAGTACTTTTCCGGAGATGGACGCGTGCTGAGCACTCGCAGGAATGCTGATCATCAGGAGCATCCAGGAAAAGATAAAATGCACCGGGTAATTCTTCATTGACTTGGACTTAATTAACTACACAAATAGAATTAATTAGTGCAAGTTAAAAAAGTTAGCCTAACTTAACAAATTAATTTATTCTTTTAAACTTTTAGACCTCAAAGGTCTCGAGACCTTTGAGGTCTAAGGCAAACCTCCTTGCACTTCCTCCTGATTTCCGCTAACTTTGAATTGGTTACTGATGTTACCTCATCCTTTATAACAGATTCAAAAAAAGGGCTATGAAATTCCAAGATCTCGATCTTTCCAAACGATACACCTACGCTGATTACCTCCAATGGAGATTTGAGGAAACTGTTGAGTTGATCAAAGGTAAGATTTTTAAGATGTCTCCAGCACCAAATAGGTATCATCAGGAAATATCAATAGAATTGTTAAGCAGGATAAGATACCATCTTGGGAACAAACAATGTAAGGTTTATCACGCTCCTTTTGACGTCCGTTTGCCATTGCCTGCTGAAAAAAGAACGGATGATAAGGTGGATACCGTCGTTCAACCAGACATTTGTGTTATCTGTGACGAGTCCAAATTAGACCGTCGGGGATGTCTCGGCGCACCGGATTGGATCATTGAAATTATCTCTCCAAGCACAGCACAAAAGGATATCAAACATAAATTCCAGGTCTACGAGGCCTCCGGCGTAAAAGAATACTGGCTGGTTCACCCTATAGAACAGTATGTAAATGTCTATACGCTAAACGAAAATGGGAAGTATGAAGGTCTCCAACCCTTCGCAAAAGATGACCAGATCAGTCCGAGAACTTTCCCTGATCTGATTATTAATCTGAGCGAAGTCTTTCCTGACATTGATTTAGTGGAGGAAGATTATCCTGATTATGTAGTAAGGCTCTAAATGGATTAATGCCCAGACTTCAAAGGTCTTGAGACCTTTGAAGTCTAAGTATTGACCCATTTCTCATCAAAAACCTCGCCGTCCCTGAATACTCTTGACACATACCTGCCCTTCGGCAAATTCCAGGCCTTTAACTTAAAAGTAAAACGCACCTGCCCTTTTTTCTGGAGCATATCCTTAAACACTTCCTGGACCAACTCGCCTTCTTCATTGTAAATATTACAGCTGAAGTGCCCATCCTCGGTCAGTTCGTAGCGGTGGATGCCGAAAACCATGACGGCTTCGCGGGTAAAAGCGCGCTGCCCTTCCATAGCTTCTTTGTAGCGGATGGTATACTCTGGTAATGGTTTATTAGTAAGATTGGAAACAAACTCCTGGACTTCAAGGGATTTCCGGGCATCTTCATCATGCAAACCACGAAGGTCATGATCATCCGTCACCACCCATACGGCCTGCTGGATCATATAATCCATGTCTCTTTTTGAGGATAAAAAGGAGGCCAGCTCCATCAACTTGTTGTTTGCTTCCTTTTTTAGGGAAAAAACACTGCCCGGCCCCGGACTGATGTTAGAAGCTTGAGTACAGTAAGTGGTGAATGTAGGACTCACGCTTTTCCCAGCCTTTACCAGCACCGAACGCCCTCGGATGATCACCTGATCCTGCTCGGAGGTGTCCTGGGAGGCGAATTGAAGGCCTGTTTTGAAGTGGACCTTGAAGTCTTTTCGTTTGTGCAGGTTTTTCACCCGGATCTTTAGCTGTTTATCCCCCTGGTGTTCTACACTAAGTAATTCAACCAGCCCCTCGTCCAATGCATTTTGCAGTTCGTAAGTTTTGACTTTTTGGTCGGGCTGAGTGAAAGAACAAAAGATGAATAGCCCTAGCAGAAAAGGAAAAGGAAGATTTTTCATGTTAGATATGTTATGGTTCTTCCATAAAACGGAAATGCGAAATCACAAATTGTGGATACCCAAACTTCAAACTTATCCCCTTCACCCCCCATTCTCCCAGGCCTCCAGCCTGCTCAAAAAGTCATCCTTCCTCCTTCTGGCCACACTGATCAGCTTTTTATCACTCATAATCACATAACCCCCATCCTGACGGACGTACTCATTCATGTGGTTAAAGTTGATCATGTAAGAATGATGAACTCTACAGAAACCTTTATCTTCCAACATCTCCTCCACGAAGCCCAGCGATTTGGTTAACTTTACCTTTTCCCGGCCGGGAAGATGCAGGACCGCCACATTGTCTTCCGCAGATACATAAATAATCTGATCGGGATCGATAAACTGCTGACCGGTAGAGATGGGAAAACCCAACTTGGAAGGACGGTTAGTACTTGATGACGAACTTTCTTTTTCCATCAATTTCCGCTGCATTTTTGAGACGGCCTCGATCAATTCATCAATATCAATGGGTTTAAGCAAGTAATCCAGTGCATTGGATTTGATGGCCTGGATGGCATATTCATCATAGCTGGTGGTAAAAATCACTTCGAATGTAGGTTGACGGATCTCTTTAAGTACATCAAAGCCGGTCATATCGCCTAGCATGATGTCTAAAAAAACCAGATCCGGCAGGTGACGTCGAATCTGCCGGATGGCATCCTTTCCGCTGAGACATTCAGCAACGATTTCGATTTCCGGGCAATTTTGATGCAGTTTGAAGCGAAGGTTTTCGACCCCGGTGGGTTCGTCCTCTACAATAATTGCTCTTAAGCTCTTCATGTAAGTAAAATTAAATAGGAAAGATGGGAATCTGTAAAAACTCTCTTCTCTCACCCTCTTTTTATCTCCTTAAGATAACGAAAAAGACGAAATGTCCTTTATAGCATTAACTTCCACTTTTTGAAAAACAAGATCATCTTCTACTTTCACTCCTAATCCATATTCACCTGCAAGTATTTCCCCTTTGATCTGTGCATTAAAATCGATCATTATGGGTTGTGCGCAAACATCTCTTTCCAGTAAAAAAGTGCCCATCCCACCCTCCATTGCTCTAAGGTCACTTGCTATGGAGGCCAAGACCAGGCCGGCTGCCGTTAGAATACTCGTTTCTCCGAAATGAGCGCCTAGTTGGCAAGGAATGCCGTGATGGCCAGCCAGTTGATAAATACGCAGAGCATTTAAGATTCCTCCGTTTTTTGACAGCTTAATGTTAAAGCGGTTACAGGCCCCGTTTTGTATTAGCCGGCAGGCACTCTCATAAGTCGTTAAGGATTCGTCTGCCATAATATCTACCCATCCTCCATAATTTTGAGTCAGGTAGGCCATAGCGCCGTCTTTTGCAGGATCGAAAGGCTGCTCAATACAGGTGATATTCTGTTCGATCAGGCGTTTGGTTTGCTCCAAACCGGTAGCAAAGTTCCAGTCGCTATTCACATCTACCCGGATCGGCACTTCGGGCCCGAAAATAGCTTTCATCTGGTTGATTCTTTCTAAGTTTTCTTCCAGATCAGCGTTGACCTTGATCTTGGCTTCTTTAAACTGAAACCGACTGATTATGGGTTTTAATTTTGTGGTGTTCCCGAAGGGTATTACGCCGGTATAGTTATAAGTGCCACGGATCTGGCCACCTAATAATTCAATCAGGTTGACGTGCTTTTCGCGGCTCCAGGCATCCAGCAGGGCTAATTCAAGACTGCAAATGGCTGCCATGCCGATCCTGTTGGGTAGATCAAAACATATGTATTCTTGTATATCATCAAAGCTTTCAAAAAACCGTTGGTATAATTCCTTTTCAATAGTTGCCAGATCTTTGTAAACACTGGCATAGCTTTCACCGGTCACGTAGGGTCTTGGGCAGGATTCGCCATAACTAACGGTACCCGCTTCTGTCTCTAGTCTGAGAACTACTGAATCAGACCTTTTAGCGTCGCTATTAGATTGGGCAAAGCGTATACGCATTGGAATCTGAAGATGGTGAATAGATAGGTGCTTTATTTTCATAATTATTGAGTTATTGGTTATTAAGTGCAGATGTCTTTGGCTCGAAAGCCTTCACTAGCTTGCAATTCCTTCTTTTGGGGCTTATCAAGGTTTTCTTGATACATTTCAAAATCACGTACAGATAATTTTTACCGGTCATGGGAGCGAGGGTAATTAATCCGTGTCCATTGATATAATCCGGATTAGAGTCAGCATAGAAAAGTACATCTGGATCTTTCTCTTTTTCAGTATCAATGATTGTTGAGGAATCATTGACAAAAACGGTGTCCTTTTTCACTGTTCCTGTGTTCCTACAAAAAGCATCACCGTAATATTCCTCACCCACATAATTGATTAATTCCCTGACATGTTGAGGCGCCTTTGATCGATAGGCCGGATAATACTCTTTGAGGGTTTTGGCAAAAACCAGGTAAGCTTTATAGGTCAGGGCATCCGCCCATACATAAATCCTTCCCATTACCAGATCTTTCCAATATTTCACAAGGAGTTTAACGGCAGTGCGCGGGATCAGAGCATTGCCGCGATAAGCACGGTGAATAATGGTTTGGCCGAAATAGATCAACAGGCATTCCCGTTCACATATCTCCGTACGATTGATACGAAGGCCGGTAAATCCGACCAGGTTCCCATTTACGGAATAAAAAGAAAAGTAGTTGTTTCTATCAATCCGCTGAATAAAATATTCGCGGCTGTAATGATAATAATCGCGATAAAGCTGCCACATTTCCTCCTTGATTTGCTCATTCAATTCGTTCGTAGTAATCGTCACTTGGATTTTTGGTTTTTTCATGGTTCGTTAATTATGAAGCATAGTAGTACAGGGGCTTTCGCAAGCCGGTCTCACCTATGGTCAAAAAGACCTTTGCTTTTCAAGCTTCCCCATTGGGGCCCTTGTTGGTTTTGTTTGATTGTATGCTCCAAAGGTAGCCGCAGATGGGCATGATTGAAATGGAAGCCGAGCAGGTGGTGAGGATGTGCTGGTAAATGGAGAGAAAGGAAGCGTAAGTGGTCGCGGTTAGGAAACCGTGACAAGCGGGGTTGTGTAAAAAGAACGAAGGACTTTTTACACAACCCCACTAACAACAAACCGATCGGGAAAATATGACTAGCGGGGAAATGCAATTACTAGTCGAAAAATCGGCTTTTATCAAAAAATAAATTTGCAAGATTCATAACTACTTCCGAATATTTGCTAGAGGGAATAATCAAGAAAAAAGGCCAAATAAAGCACACAAACCTCTCTTATACAAACAGTTAAGTTAAAAGTCAAAATGTCGTTTTTTTTCAATACTGGGACTTTTTTAAAGATTAATTTTGCCACGAAATTTTGATTACGACACTGTTTTCATGTACAGATTATAAATCCCGGAAAGTATTTTTTTCACCCTAAGAAAATCACGATGAAGGTTCAATATGCAGAATTTCATCCATCTCCAATGTTGTCTCAATTGGTAGATTTGTACTGGTTTTCCTCCTGCGATGGAAACCCATCAGAAATCTCTCCGGTGCAATACTGTCTTCCCAGTGGAATGGTCGAATTAATTGTCCATTTAAGTGACGATAGAAGCCAGGGGATGGTAGACGGTTGCTGGGAGACTTTCCCCAAATCATTACTTGTAGGCGTTATGGAAGTCCCGGTCATATGGAAAATGCCGGGCGGTACGTCCATGTTTGGCATTCGGTTCAAACCTGAAGGAATATCGAGTTGGCTCCAACTTCGGATTTCAGAACTAGCCAATTCATTTATTGATACAGATCTGATCCTTGACAAGCAGTTCAACTCGATGATCCGAAACATTCAGGAAGCTAAAGACCACCCAAACCGTATTTCCCTGGTAGAAGCCTATTTGGAAAATCAGTTAAGTCGTTTTCAAGACAGGCATCTATGTTTTTACAATGCCATCAACCTAATCCGAAATGGCGTGCCAGGCTATTCGATTACGGATCTAAGCAGGGAAGTTTGTATCAGCGAAAGGCAGTTACAAAGGATTTTCAAGAATCAGCTGGGAGTTGGCCCCAAGAGTTATTCTCGAATCATTCGATTTCGGAGGATTAAACAGTTTTTGCAAATGAACCCCAGGACATCCTGGGTAGAAATCGCTTTCATCTTCGGTTATGCCGATCAGGCTCATTTTATCCGGGACTTTAAGGCCTTTTCAGGTAAAACGCCTGGTTGCCTTTTGGAAAATTAGGCTGTCCCTTTTCTTTAAGACTCTCCACGATCCATTTAGTCGACCAATTAACTAGTTAGGCTATAGCCCAATTAAAAAAATCAGCAAAGCAGAAGCTTTTTATGAAAGGTATTCTTCTGCCCTGAATATTCTATTAATCAATTTTTAACCATTATGCAAACAATGAAAAATCATCTGATCCTTGTCGCAGTATTGCTGTCATTAAATTCCCAGGCTCAAAGTTTTTTGGGCATTCGCGGTGGGCTTTCCATCGCCACTATTACAGAAATCCAGGAAGAAGTAGATCCCGATTTTGAATTAAAAAATATTGCAGGACTAAACCTGGCTTTATTTGCTGAATTGGGGCTTTCCGACCGATTTGCCATCCAACCTGAGCTTAATTTCCTGCAAAAAGGAAGTAATGTGGAAGCCTCTTTTGTTGGAAATGGCGATGTAAAAATCAAAGCGATTCTTGATTATTTAGAGGTACCCGTACTGGCCAAACTAAAATTGGGTTCCGAGAAATTTCGCGGATACGCTATAGCCGGCCCAAGCATTGGCTATGCACTAGGCGGGCAAGCTACCGCTACTATCGCCGGAGTGGAAACCAAAGAAAAGATCGAATTTGATAAGGACATTGATGACGACGGAGTAAAAGACCAGCGTTGGGATTTGAGCGCCGTTGTAGGACTTGGCAGCGCCCTAAGTGCCGGCCCCGGTTTTCTAGTGCTCGACCTACGCTACGGCCTTGACTTTACCGATTTTTCCAAATTCAAAGATGGAAAACCGGAGGGATATCAAAATTCCTATAACCGGAACCTCAGTATAAGTCTCGGCTACCAGATCCCTCTGAGTGGCAAATAACATAAGCTGTAAGTGTTCGCCTTGTGGAAGGAAACCGCCCTTATGGCTGCCAATTCCACAAGGCTTTAATCATCTTTCACTACTCAAAGTTGAAAATCATAAAATCAATTCCAATGAAAAAATTATGGTTAGTGCTCTTAGCCCTTTGGCTGCTGGCCACGGCTTGCCATACAAAAGAATCAGCACTTTTAGATGAAAATACGGCCATCAGCATGCAAAAAACGGAATGTCATGGAACTTGCCCCGTTTACACCATTCATGTTAATGGAACAGGGCTGGCTACTTTGGAAGGGAAACAGCATCTTAATAAGATTGGAGTCTACCAAATGCAATTGTCTCCAGAAGAGACGGAGGCCTTATTCGCTCCTTTCATTAAAGCCAATTTATGGTCGTTTGAAAATGAGTATACGGAGGAGGTTACGGACCTTCCAACCACCTACTTAACTTTTACACATAAGGGGAAAGTAAAAAAGATCAAAGATTACAGTGGAGCTCCACAAAAGTTAATAGACCTGGAGAATCACCTGGCCGGCCTGATTTCTGCAAACGCTTGGTCAAAAGCAGATGCTGCTCCTGTACTACTAGCCAGCAACTTGGACATTAAACAGCGAGGGGAATACCTCGTTACTGTAGGAGGTTGCCATGATTGTCACTCCCCAAAAGTTTTTACTCCACAAGGTCCCGTTCCCGACGAGAAACGATTGCTATCCGGCCATCCATCAGATATGAAGGTAGCATCCTATGCCCCGGAAGTCATTAAAGACTGGGTCTTATTCAATGCCCACAACACGGCAGTAGCAGGCCCATGGGGCGTCTCTTTTTCTGCTAATATCACATCGGACGATACTGGTATCGGGCTATGGAAAGAAGAGCAATTCATCAAGGCGATGAGAGAAGGCAAGTACAAAGGCCTGGATAATAGCCGCCCCTTACTTCCGCCCATGCCCTGGCCGAATTTCGCCAGGATGACAGACGAAGATCTAAAAGCTGTTTTCGCCTACCTCAAATCAACTAAACCGATCCGGAATGTAGTACCGGCACCTATAGTTCCTGTTCAATAAATGTTATGAGAGAAATTAGTGGTGCTCAAATTTAATCCTCTTTCAAATAAATCACTTTATGAGAAAAAATCATGTTTGGCTCCTCAGTTTATTGATCCTATTCCTTTTTTCGGCTTGCAGTACGCCACGTATCAACGTAGACGAGCAATTGTTGTCCGATTCAGATCTTTATGAAGTCCAGGGCCGGCAGGGATGGCTGGCCAATCAGACGTTGAGCTTCGGTGAATTCCAAAGTGGGAAAGTTGACCGCAGCTGGACTAAAGGATACGATTATCCATTCATTGTACGGTTCACGGGTGCAAAAGAAAAACTGAGCTACACCCTAAAAGGCGGAAAAGACCTGGAAGCAGATGTTTTTTGTATAGGCAAACTTCGGGAGCAAGATCTGCGGCTTTTTCACAGATACTTTGACATCAACCTGAATGCCAAAGACATTTTTAGCGGAACAGTGGTATTAGGAGAAGAAATTGCCTATGATTTTTACGTCATGAACCTTAACCAGAACAATGTGTCCAGGGCTGTGGAAGGCCGTATCATAGGGGAAGACAGTTTTATCTCCATTGAGCCGATAAAAAAACTGGAAGGAAACAAAGCCTATCTGAGTGCCCAGGCTCCAGGCTTTGAGTTCAAATTAAATGGGCAGGTCATCGGAGCTGTTGAAGTCTTGAACAAAGGTAGGATCTGGATCAAGAAGGACCTGTCGGAAGAGAACCGACTCCTGGTAGCCTCGGTGGCATCCGCCCTGCTGCTCCGAAGCGATTTGGAAGGACATAATGATAATGTTTAAGGAATTCCCGGCCGGCGGCTGCCGGCCGGGAATTCCTTAGGTAAAGGGCTAAACGCCCACTTCATTTTCTTTGTACAAAGGAAAATCCTGCATAAAGGCATTTATTTCCTGACGAGTATGACGGATCAACTCCTCATTATCAATATCGGTAATGATGTTATCGATCCAGTTAACTACTTTCAAACAATCATTTTCTTTTAATCCACGAGTAGTAACCGCAGCCGTTCCGATGCGAATACCGGAAGTTACAAAAGGTGTTTCGGTATCAAAGGGCACCATATTTTTATTAACGGTAATGTCGGCGAGTTCCAGTGCTTTTTCGGCTGCTTTACCGGTCACCTCCTTAGAGCGCAGATCGATCAGCATAAGGTGGTTGTCGGTCCCGCCGGAGATTACTTTATAGCCCTTGCTGACAAAGGCTTTAGCCATAGACTGAGCATTTTTGATAACCTGCTCGCCATAAGTTTTGAAAGAAGGTTGTAAAGCTTCGTGGAAAGCTACCGCCTTAGCAGCGATCACATGCTCAAGTGGGCCGCCCTGCATGCCGGGGAAGACGCCGCTGTTCAGAATGGCCGACATTTTGATGGAATTGCCTTTTTGGGTTCTTCTACCCCAGGGGTTGTCAAAGTTTTCTCCCATCATGATAATACCACCTCTGGGGCCGCGCAATGTTTTATGAGTGGTGGAGGTCACGATATGACAATGCTTCAGGGGGTCCTTCAACAATCCGGTAGCGATTAGCCCGGCCGGATGGGCAATATCAGCCAGTAAAAAAGCCCCTACTTTATCGGCGATGGCCCTAAAACGGGCATAGTCCCAATCGCGGGCGTAAGCAGAAGCTCCGCAAATGATCAGCTTAGGTTTAATTTCTTTGGCTTTGGCTTCTACTTTATCCATATCGATCAGGCCCGAATGCTCCTCTACCCCGTAAAAGTGCGGTTCATAGACCTTCCCGGAAAAGTTAACAGGAGAACCGTGCGACAAGTGCCCGCCATGTGACAGGTCGAAGCCTAAAATACGGTCTCCGGGTGCCAGCAAAGCCAGGAATACAGCGGCATTTGCCTGGGCACCGGAATGCGGTTGGACATTGGCATAGGAAGCTCCAAATAATTCTTTCAAACGATCGATTGCTAACTGCTCTACTTTATCCACGATTTCACAACCTCCGTAATATCTTCTTCCGGGATAACCTTCAGCATACTTATTGGTCAGGCAGGTTCCCATGGCGTCCATGACGGCCTGGCTCGTGAAGTTTTCTGAAGCGATCAATTCCAGCCCTTTACGCTGACGATCCAATTCCTGCTGAATGAGGTCGAAGATTGCTTTATCTTTCATATTTTTTGATGATTATTGGGCCGGAAAGAAAAAGAAGTTAATCCCCCTATTTTACCGGCAATCCGAAAAACTTTATGGGGCAAAAGTACAATAATTTTACTAAGAAAACCTTTTAGTAGTAGGTATGTTTTAGAAAGCATATCATTCAGGATTTTTGCCATTTTTTAAATCCTTTTTATTTAATCAATGTAGAAAGTAAATGGTAACCGCCTGTGGCGGTCAGGAAAAGTAGAAGGACAAACTCTTTTTAAGCCCCTTATTCAAACGGTATTTTAATTAGGCCTTTCCACCTTCCACCATCATCATTCTACAAAAAAATGACTCTATCAGAAAGCTTATTTACTCTTAAAAAACGTTCAGCCTGTAGAAAAAATAATAAAGACTATAATTTTAGATATATTTTCGGGGGCGCCGATAGTCGTCCCGAAAATTACATTTAAATTCTTTGGCTGGTTTAAGTAAGAGTGCAAACATAAATTTGAAATATGCACCACCGGCGGTGGCGTATATTTCAAATTAAACTTTTCCCCGCGACGCAGGGAAAAGTATAATTTGAATTGCACTTTTATAGTTATTTCCAATTGTGCAAACCAAATAAGCTTTTTTAATGATTCCACGACCATACAAAGGACCACTCCTCATTTTGCTCTTCTTCCTGTTCAATCAATGGAGCCATGCTGCCAATGGGAGATACCGGGTCATGTGGAGAGATGATCCGGCTACTACTATGGTCATAGGCTGGGATCAATTTTCCGGTAGCAACCCGATCATACATTTCGGCACACAGAACAACGGCCGCAACCCATCTTTATATCCTTCCAGGAAAAAACCCGATCGGGTCCATGCTAGTAAAGGGATGAAAAATCATTTTGTTCGGCTTAGTGAGCTTCAGCCTAATACGGTTTACTATTTCATTATTCAGGATAGTGAAGGCATCAGCCCCTGTTTTTCCTTCCAGACGATGCCCGATCACCCCAACTCCCGTTTATCAATCATTGCCGGAGGAGATTCCCGGAATCATCGGGAGGCCCGGCGCTCAGCCAATAAACTGGTCAGTAAATTACGGCCGCATTTTATTCTATTTGCGGGGGATATGACCGACAATGACAGTGCCGCCGAATGGCAAATGTGGCTGGATGATTGGCAACAGACGATTGGTAGTGACGGACGGCTCTTCCCGATCGTAACTGCTTTAGGCAATCATGAATTGTCGACCCAATCCCTCATTGACGTTTTTGATTTGCATGCGCCGGATGCCTATTATGCCTTACACTTTGGCGGGAACCTGCTATCTGTTTTCACCCTTAATTCTAAAATCCCTGTAGCGGAACAAAACCTATGGCTTGAGCGTAATCTGCAGCAAAACCTCAATTCGCGTTGGAAGATGGCACAATACCATCACACGATCAGGCCTCATACTCAGAAAAAAGCGCCCAGGCAAGACTTAATGCCCTGGGCTAACATGTTTCATCAATATAATGTACAGCTGGCCCTTGAGTCCGATGCCCATGTTGTAAAATGGACCTATCCCATCAAACCCTACAATGGGCCCGGCAGCGACCGAGGGTTTATACGGGATGACGTCCACGGAACAGTGTACATAGGTGAAGGCTGTTGGGGAGCTCCCCTAAGAGATAATAATCAGGAATACAGCTGGACAAGAAACAGCGGCAAGTTCAACCAGTTTAAATGGATCTTTGTCAATTCATCTAAGATTGAGGTACGCACTATAATGACGGACGGCTCTGATCAGGTCAGAGAAGTAAACCATGCAAATATATTCGAACCGCCTGTTGGTTTATCCATCTGGAGGCCCAGCAAGGGTTCGGTTTTAGAGATCAAGAGCCGAACAGCCATGTACGAGGGGAAGAACCCTGTAGTAACGAGAGGGGTACCGGTGGAGGTGGTAAAAATAAATGCCTCTGCACAGAGGAATGGTGTGCTCGTGGAATGGGTTACAAAAAAAGAACAGCGATCCGTTCAATTTCACATTGAACGTTCTACTGGAGAGTCCGAGAACTTTGTTCCCTTATCTACTACTCCCGGAGGGAATGTAAATGGAAAAAGCTACCAGTTTTTTGATGAGGAGCCTCCTTCAGGCACGGTACGGTACCGGGTCAAATGTATGGTCCCGGAGAAGCCTCCTATAATTCTTGAAACAGCTTGTGAAGTAGCCAAAAAACCGGCTTCCAATATTCACTCTCCCTCATCTTTGAGCAAGCTAATGCCTAATGCGAATGGTTTGCTTTCCTTTGAATATGAAACGCCCAAAACGACCTCTCTCAATTTTTTAATCGTCAATCCTGAAAACAGGAACGTAATGTTGAATACCGACCCTGTGATCCGGAAAGCGGGTACCTATATTGGCAAACTGGATGTCAGTGCCTTGTCCAAGGGAGAATACCTGCTGATCATCCGGAGCCCTAATAGCTTGATCAAACGATACGAAGTGATCATTAGGTAAAGGAATTAGGCGGCGGTCGCCGCCCAATTCTTTTATTTGAAAATATCATTCAAAAGTGCTGCTGACCGATAGCCTGCTGCGCCGAGTCGCTCTTCTACCAAAGGGATAAAATCATGCTGATAATTCCACGAAAAACTTGGAAGGCCACTTTCCCGATCGGTATAATCATACAAGGTGTTATAGATTTTTTCTCTCAGCTCAATAGACTCCCGGGCCCATTCTATCACCGGATCGTGCTCCCAGTCGGCTTTTTTTGCACGGGTATGTTTTTCTACAAAAGCAGAGAATTCCGTATAGCTCAACTTTTCGTGCTCAATAATATTTGAATCCCAAATGCTGTGCAGATTCTGTCTTTCTGAGAAGTACAGCACTTCGATCTTATTACCCCCCTGATCTCGATTTTTCCCTACATGAAGCGGCTGGTGAATATCTCCAATTAAGTGGATCAAAAAAGCCAGCGCGGTGGCCTTTGGATTTCCGGCCAGGTGTTCCACCTTATTTTTATCCATCAACGCCTGCAACTGATTAAGAGCCTCCTGATCATCACGAAGAATTTGGATCATCAGATCTATTCCCTCCATTACGTGATCAATTTGAGGATCTTTTGCCGTTTCATCAATGTATTGGGCTACCGTCTGATCCGGCTGCACCGTCATATAATGCCAGGGGCTGGCAAAACTCCAGCCTCTTTCAGACTTGATGTAGTCGGGCCAGTTAGATACTTGTTCGAGGTAGTTGTCGCCCAGTGCCTCGTCCACAGCTGCCCGGGCCTTATCGGAAAGGTTATCATAGCAGATTTTGGCTACAATGCGATGTCCGTTAGCTCCCCATTTGGCGGAGTGAAAAGAAAAACTCGGTAATAGAATGAGTAAAAATGCTAAGTACTTCATCGAATAAGGATTTGATTGTAAAGGCTTGCATAATAGTCCACTTGCCGGCCGGCAAGTGGACTATTATGCAAGCCTCTAATTTTGTTTGGGCAAAATTATTAAAATCAAATGACAAACATACCGTTCAGGGCTTTGTTTTGCACTTATGAAAAAGCTAATAAAAAAATATAAGCTGGACGAACGAGACATTGACCGGATCATCCAAATGGCTTGGGAAGATAGAACGCCCTTTGATGCCATCACCGCCCAATTTGGCCTCAGTGAAGCGGAAGTAATTAAATTAATGAAGCAGGAAATGCGGCTGAATAACTGGAAGAAGTGGCGGGCCCGGGTGCAAGGTAGAAATACCAAGCATTCCCGGTTAGGAGAAAATAAAATAAAACGTTTCCGCTCAAAAATGCAGCGAAACATTACCAAGAACAGGATCTCCAAAAAAAAATACTGAGATAAACTTCAATTATATCAACTATTTGCTTCCGGCAAAGAAAACGCCACGGCATAAGCAATCACTGCAACGATCAGTCCGTACATAAATACGCTGTAACAAATACGCAAATATTTATATTTTTTGGCCAGAACGATACCCAGAAAATAGAGATCACGCGTCATGGAGCTATATAAAAAGTCACTATCCTTGATCATTTCCATCATACCCCAGTGGAAATCGTCGAGATCCATATTGTAGAAGTTACCGAAAAATAGCAGATTAGAGCGTTTTTCCTGAATATCTTCACGCGTGAATTTGCCTTCAGTAATTTTGGGGCGGGTAGACAAAATAGCAAATACAAGTGCTGTAAGGCAGACCGCCAACAGCAGGATGGTTGGAAAGATCAGGCGGGTGTCTTCATCCAATTGAGGAACCAGATTGGATACCACTATCGACACTATGATGGCATTGATACTGAGCATAATATTGGCCTTATTATCGGCAATAGAACTCAGGTTTACATGTGTACGATAAGTGGTTCGGTACATAGTTTCCACCCCTCTTCCCAGATTGATGTCCTTGAGTTCTTTTTCCGTTTTTTTGATAGCCTTCTTTTCCTTCTTTTTTTGTTTTTCTTCTCGCTGTGCCTTTTCTTCTGCGAGGGTAAATCCGGGATTCAAGCGTTGTTTGTATTTTTTGAGTTGTTTAATATTCTTTTTTTTCCGGCCATTATACAATTCATTGGCCACCTCGGTATGGAATTCGTGAGAAGTGATAAAATCCAGTTCAAAATCAATCCACTCTTTTTCTGACATCAGCATATTCCTGGTAATGCCCAGTTCTTCGCGTACCCTGCTGCAGCGGTCCCAGTAAAGTTTGGAACCGAGGTGGCTGACGTCCGCGTCGCGAATGATCATCTCTAAAAGGTTGGTAGGTTTGTAGTCCAAGGCGGTAGCCAGGATACAATCGAAAATCTGGCGTAGTTTTTCGGAGGAGTAATCTCTTTTTTGAAGAAAAGCTTTGGCATGCTCACAGGCCCGCTGCTCGTGCTGGTCCGGTCCTTTATCGTAACCTGTATCATGAAACCAGGCTGCCAGCTGTAACACTTCAAATTCGTCTTTAGACAGCTCGTAGCCTGCTCCAATCAGCTGAACAGCCTCCACCACATCACAAACATGGCCAAAGTTATGATAAACATATTCCGAAGGAATACGCTCTGCATAAAATTGTTCCACGTATGTTTCTGCTTCTTTTAACAGTTCATCCTGAGATCGATTCATAATAGTCCTTTAGCAAAGGGGTGGATAAAAACCTGATTGCCGCTCGGCAGTCAGGTTTTTATCCACCCCCTTATAATCATCATTTTATCCTTCTACAAGTTTTTTCAATTTATTCAAGCCTTTTTCGTAATCCTTTCCGACTACCTTATCAAAATTCATAAACAGCCCGAAAATAGTAGCGGGGAATGACATCTTTGACGAAAAACCCCATTTTACAAGTGTACCGCCTTCTTTTTCTTCCAGCCTCAGGTAAGTATCGGCAACAGACTGCCAGGGTTCCTCAAATGTAACGACGGTGTTCACTGATTCATTCTGAACGATGTTCGTGTTTTTTTGTTGGCCTTTTCCAACTTTTTTATTCCCTTGCCAGCTCCATACGGCGCTGAGGGTACCATCTTCTCCTGTCATTTCGGTATTCACATTCGGGTCCATTTCCATCCAGGGCGACCATTCATCGCGTTTTGTAAAGTAGAGAATGTAGGGAAAAACCGTTTCTTTCGATGCATTGATCAAAATCGATCTTTCTAACTTAGCTTCCTTAGGCGCCAGCAGGTGAAGGATCAATAGCAAGAGCGCCAGGGCTACGATTACGATTACAATAATTTTAATTACAAGCATGGGTGATGAGTTTATGTGAGAATAAAAGGGTGTTTCATCCGCCGGGGCGGATGAAACGCCCTTTTACTAATTATTCTTCGAAAAAACCAATACTGCCACCCACCCAGGTTTTTCCTTTATTATACCGGACGCCCACCATTTCTCCTTTACTAAGACGCACCAGATTATTGACGATCTCAGGGCGCTCTTTCCCACGCTCCCACAGCATTAGCATTCGCACTTCGCACTTCGCGTTCACATCAAGGGTTTCGACCACCGGCTCGTAGTAGACTTTTCGTTGCAGGATGTAATTCTCAGGGTCTTTGATCCTTTCCAGGTCATATTTATTGAGGTTAATGATCACACCTGAGCCCGCAAAAGAATATAAGGGCTTCAGAACAAAGTTTTCCAGGTCTTCCGGTAGTGACGCTAAGTTATTTAAAAAATAGGAGTTCGGCACATACTGACTTTTTTTCAGGAAAGGGAGGGTATGTTTGCTGATGCGGAAAAACCAGTTGGGATGCCCAATCCATTCTACATCATGATCTTCTATAAAGTAGAATTCCCGTTTAATATCTTCGCGTTTGATCAATTCGTCGAAGATCACCCGGTTAAAAATACGTTGGACGGGGATGCGCCGACCGTTCTTTTCATAAAAGATCTTGCGGTTCTCCACTTTGAGTTCGCTCACGCACAATACTTCGATGCCCAGTAATTTTTTGGCGATGATAAAGTCAATTTGTGTAGGCTGCTTGGAGGGCTCCACTTCCAGAAGGATCACATTTTCAGGATTGGCATCGCCGACAATGATGTGGCGAAGTTTCTCCAGGTATTCGTCCTCTGTTATTCCATTGAACAGATGGTTAAAGCCTTCCGGAATATGAAAGAACTTTCGATAGCCTCTGGCCAATTCATATTGGTAGAAATAAAGAGAAGGAAAACCTTGAATTTCGATTAGTTGCGGGGTAAACTTCCCCTCTTCGTCCCGGCAAATGCCAAAATCCATTTGCAGGAACGCGGTATGGGGCGTTTCATTAGGCACCACCTGCCCGGCAAGAAGGGCACCCTCGGACTGCGTCAGGAATTGTGGGTTGATGATGATGTCGGTTATTTCTTCACAGGCCTCGAATAGCCTTTCCTTCAGATATCGAGGAATAAATACGGGCGTTTCGGAGATTGCAAATGGAGGACGGTGATTATATTTTTTCTCAATCTCATCAACTAAGGCCTCGTATTGGGCCTGTGAAAAATTGGAATTATACGCTTTGCGAATTTCGGGGATCATAGGGAAAATCGTGTTTACTTACGGCATTGAAAATTGGGTCAAAAGTTGCAGTGAGCCGGTTCAAAGCTTAGCAATTAATCTTTCCTTTGCCTTCAGCCCTGGAAAATGTGTTTGCTTTTTTACCTGCCACTGAATTTTCTTCTAATTTTTGTATGGTTTTATGTAGGAAATAAGGCAGTACGATCGAATGAGTCAATTCAATATTGTCCGAATCAAAAAGATGATCCATCATGTTGAGATACTTTCTTTCACTATGCTCTTTAAGAATGATTTCCCGCCGCTTGGGATCCAGGAAATGGGTACGCATCCCATCGGGATCTGCTTCGGGATGAAACTGAACACCGACTATTTGTTCAGAAAAACGAACCGCCATAATGGCCCGTTCAAGTGGAATATGGGGGCGAGCCTTTTCCAGCGCCAGTATTTCAAAACCCATTGCCTCCATGTGTTCGACATTGGGCTGGATAACCTGATACCCCCTGAAATCAGCTGCATAGAATGGATTGTTCAAGCCCTCAAAAAGAGCATCTGAAACCCCCAGATCTGTCAAGTATACCGGATATATTCCAAAAGAAGGCGATTTGCGAGCCAGGACCGATCCTACTTTAAAATAATGACAGGCCATTTGAAAAGAGTGGCAAATAAAAAATACGTACTTCTTTTTATTGCCTGACACCTGGTTCCAATTCCATACGGATTGCATCCAGTCAAAAAACTGGACTTCCCAGTGGCCGTCTCCATCCAAAGGACTACCGGGACCTCCACTGGATATGTAAATGTCATAGTCCAGTGGAGGCACTTCGGCTTTAGCTCTGACATCAAAAATGTCCACACTACCAATTTGATCAAACTGATCGATGATCTCTCGAATATTTTTCATCCCCAGATTGGGGGTGTTGTCATACAAGTCTAGTATGGCCAATTTGATGTCGCTCATAACGAAATTTTACTTCTTTTTTTGAGTAGTTCGGGTTGTTTTTTTTGGCTTTTTCGCGGCCTGGCTTATGCTGTCCTTCATAAAAGTACCCCAGCTTAGGTTATTCTTCCCTGTTACCTGTGCCTTGGCGCGTTCGATGGCATAGTTAGCCATGGTTTCTACGACCCACTCAAAATTTTCTTCTCCTACAGAATTGACATCTGCATCGGGAGCAGGGTTGCAAAAATCAATGGCATATGGTACACCGTCTCTAATGGCAAACTCGACGGTATTAAAGTCATAGCCAAGGGCCTCGTTCAGCTTCAGGGTATAATCATGAATCGTTTTCATCATTTCTTCTGATACGTCATGATTGGCATCGTACCGGAGATGATGCGGATTGCGAGGCTCATAATGCATGATCTTTACATACTTCTGCCCGATACAATAGCACCTGAAATAGGCTGTAAAGTCAATCGCTTCCTGAAGCATCATGACCAGCTGGCCGGTCTCGCTGTATTTTTCAAAAAACTCTTCTTTGGAATCCAGCTTATACACATTTTTCCAGCCCCCGCCGGCAAAAGGCTTCATAAAGGCCGGGAATCCTATGTAGTCAAATATTCCTTCCCAATCGAGCGGAAAGGCCAGATTGAGGAAAGATTCGCTGCTCGTGTCATCCGGGTGAACTTTAGAAGGCAGTAAAACTGTTTTCGGGACCGGCACGCCAACCTGTTCTGCCAATACATTATTAAAAAACTTCTCGTCGGCACTCCACCAGAATGGGTTGTTGATAACAGCAGTACCACAAGCCGCAGCATTTTTTAAAAACGAACGATAAAAGGGTACATCCTGCGAAATGCGATCAATGATCACCGCATACTCAGTAGGCTTTGCCTGCACCACCTTGTCAATGGACACAAATTCGGCCTGTATATCTTTCTCTTTTTTAGCGTTGACTCTTTCTACAAAAGCTTTTGGGAAGGAACGCTCCTTACCAAACAGGATTCCAATTTTTTTCATAGGCTAGTTAAAGTTATTTTGGGTTTGTGATCTTTTTACAATGTAACAAAAGTTAATGAATATACTGGCCGGCGCTGCGACGCCGGCCAGTATATTCATTAACTTTTCTCTGTTATATAACAGGTAAGAGCGTTTAACTCCAAATAGTACTCACGTAATGTGGGAACATTTCCTTCCACAAAGGCCAGTCATGCTCTTTCCATCCGCGCATATCCAACCAATGAGGAACATTTTTTTGCCCTAATAAATGAGATAAATGTTCATTAGCTCCCTTACAGATATCCCATTCTGATGTACCCAGTATAATATTCATTTTCCATAGCTCGGGATGGTTCAAGCCCGGAAGAAAATCTACGGGATTGTTAAAATAAACATTATTATCGTAATAACCATCCATAAACATTTTGATATCAAAAGCTCCACTCATGGAGAACAGGTGACTGACCAGTTCGGGATGGCGAAAAGCAAAATTAACAGCGTGGTATCCTCCAAAACTGGCGCCGACTACTGCCACCTTGCCCATTTGCGTATTCCAGCGAATGCGAGGAAGGATCTCTTCCTGTACCATTTTGTCGTACCAGATGTGGTTCATCACTCTTTGTGCAGGATGAATGGCCTTATTGTACCAGCTATATGCATCCACACTGTCCGGACAAAAAACCTGGACAAAGTTGCGCTCTACAAACCAACGGATGGACTCTATCAGCCCGAAATCTTTGCTTTCATAATAACGTCCCTTGGACGATGGAAAAATGATGATCGGATACCCTCTTTCGCCATAAACGAGCATCTGCATGTCCATACTCAATGCTGGAGAATACCATTTATAAAAAGTCTCTTTCACAAAAGTGTTTTTTTTGTTTTACAGGAGTGCGAAGCCGCAGCTCCGCACTCCTGTATTTTAAAATATCCACAAATGTATAACCAATCTTTTAATTCAGGAACTTGTTTTGTAATTAGTTGAAAATGAATGATGCATAGGCTTTGGAGATCATATGTTATAAAACTGTTTGAAGGCACACTTTTTAAAATGTTTGGGATGAATTTCAGTCTGTACCTCATTTTTTTTTTAGATTACCTCACGATTGGCCAATAAGATTTTTATCTGCCCGTTTCACCTACGCTTAAGATTTAGCACGACTGAAAAACTCACTGTGTATGTCGAAAATATTTCAAGGCCTGCTAATCAGGTTTCAGAAGCTTTTCCCTTCTACCCAAAAGAAGCCCGTTACTCTTCCCCCCATCCGGTCTGTGCAGCATTTTTCTTCAAAAATGTTAAACAGAGAGGTCCGGTTTGATGTCTTTTTACCTCCTCATTACGAAAACACTTCTGATGAATCTTACCCCTTATTAATTTTTAATGACGGCCAGGACATGGAAGCAGTTCGTTTAAGGGAAACCCTTGAAAAGTTATATGTACAAAAGCGCCTTCGCCCCTGTATAGTGGTGGGCGTTTTTGCCGCTGACCGCATGCAGGAATACGGGACAGCCAGGCATCCTGACTACAAAAAAAGGGGTAAAAAAGCGAAAGCTTATACACAATTCATTTTGAAAGAACTGCTCCCTTATCTGAAAGAAAACTTCAGATTAGGTGAAGAAAAGGCCATTGCCGGTTTTTCTTTGGGTGGTTTGTCGGCATTTGACATTGCCTGGAATCATTCCGGCATTTTTCAGCTAGTTGGTGTATTTTCCGGTTCCTTCTGGTGGAGGTCCCAACCTTTTGATCCTGAAGATCCGGATGGCCATCGTATTGCGCACACGATGGTGAAAAACAAAAAGCGGCATAAGGGTTTACGGTTTTGGTTCCAAACCGGAACGCTGGACGAAGAAGCTGATCGTAACAACAATGGTGTCATCGATTCGATTGACGATACCCGGGATCTGATCTCCGAACTCTGTGCCATTGGCTATCATGAAGGTAAGGACATCCATTATGTAGAAATGATCGGAGGCCGGCACGATACGGCCACCTGGGGGAAAATTATGCCGGATTTTTTGATATGGGCGTTTGGAAAGTGAAGGGTGAAGAGCGCCCATTAAAATGATTGGTGGTGGTCATGTGAGCCACCACCAAACTGTAGTAAAGGGGAAACGATTTCTAATTCTTTATATGCTAAAACTGTGCCAAAATTTGAATGTTTGAAAACCTTTATTTTTCAAACATTCAAACTATCTACTTCAGCAACACCAATTTACCGCTTCGGGTGGCCTGCTGGGTTTTGATCGTATAAAAATAGAGTCCCGAGCCACTCAGCTCGTTGTTCGATACAGGGATTCGCTGCCAACCTTTGTCAAAAACAAATTCTTTTTGAAATACTTTTTTGCCGCTGTAGTCTACTATTTCCAATTTAACCTGGTCCTCTTGCGGCAGATAAAAAGAAATATCCGTTTGTAACCTAAAAGGATTAGGAATAGCCCCCGTCAGCACGAAGCCTGAGCTCGGCTGATGGGCAGGCTGGATAAGCACCGGACTCGTGAGGCCCGATCGACCGTAGGCCTCCGCCTTTAACAACCTTGAATCGATTTGTAAAACAGGTACTCCTTCCTTCGAAGCACTCAGCTGTTGGAATTCCAGTGACAATAAAGTTTCCTCTAACGCCTTTTTACCGAAGGTGCTATTATTCCAACTTATAGTGATCAAGCCTTCTTCGATAAAGCGAAGCCCGATATTTTCTTCAGCTAACAAGGCTCCAGTCGTGTTAATGGTTTTGAATGCCAAACGCTGAGGGTCAAATGAAAGGGTAAACTGAAAACCTTCAAAATCCCCTAAGTCCTCTGATCCGATCTCAACACCAAGGACTCCATTGTTGTGCTGATGAACCTGGTATGTCAGGTTTACAGCTTCCGCATTATTCCGGTCATCCCTGCCGAAAAATTTTCTTGAGAGGCTATTGGAAAAGTTAATATCTCCCATCTTTACAGCAACAAAATCATAAGATTCATCCGAGAAAGGATTGAAATTATTGATGTTGATAAACTCAGGGAAAGCTTCCAGCCACTTAGAAGGCTCCGCATCGAAAGTATGAGCAGCATCCACAAAGCGCCAACTCTTATTATCAGGAAAATCAGTTGCCAGGTTCAGGATCATTTTTCTCAGCTGAATGAGGTCTAGTGACGAAACAGAACCAGAGTTATTGATGTCCGCAGCAATGGTTTGATAGGGCGAGTCAAAGTCCTGAATCCCCAGAATATACTTACTCATTAGGACCAGGTCAAAGGTTGTGACGCCGTCCATCGGGTCGAGATTGGTGGCTGCGCTGAGGGTATAATCATAACCAGTCTCAACATTGTTGATCAGGAAAGCCCCCTCCTCATTAGTAGCAGTGGTCCGAATAGCTCCTCCGCTCAACTGGACACTCACGCCTTCTAAGGGCACGCCTTGTTCTGTGTTGATTAGCCCGGCGATAGAATTGACGGTGATGTCCCCATCGCAAAGATTAAATTGGTTATCCTGAATATCGATGAAAGCGGTACAATAATCATAATTCGGCCCGCCAAGACTACTATCGGGCTGGATACTTAGAGGATTGTAGGCATTATCCCAGGCATAGATCCGTACTTCGAGTACGTCCGGATCATCGCAGGTCACGATCAGATTAGTGGAGTCGGGATGCGCGATCTCATCTGCCCGATGAATGGAATAGCGGATCTCCGGATGGCAATCATCAAAAGCATTACGAGGTTTAAAGTCGCCGGCCCATACCACATTCATACCGGTATCTTCATCTCCGTCCCCGTCTACATCTCTGGCGGGATATACTGGCATTAATTCGACCGCCAGTTGTCGTACACATACCGGAGCAGGAGGCTTACAATCGACCACACTGAACGGAAAACGTTGGGTCAGCTTATTCCCACAACCATCAATGATCTCCACCCGGAAGGAATGATCCCCTACCGGATAGTCTCCGGACAGCCTGAACTTGGGCACCCGTCCCAGCACCTGGTCATCGTCCAATGGTTCGTCGTCCCCATCATCGTTTTCGTCATAATAGGCTCTGATTGTAATATTATTTCGGCTGCACAGATCATAAGTCGTGAAGAAAAAGTTGACCCGACCTATACAATCGTCGGTATACGTACAGAAAGGTTCGTGATTATCCGGTATTATGATCGGCTGGATGGTGTCCAGTATCTCAATCACTTGAGTATATTCCCAATAGCCCCTCGAGCTCACTTCCCGGAGATAGCCATCCGTTTCGTCCTTGTTGTCATCTATGTAGGCTTTCCCATCGGGCCGAACCAGTACATACACGTCATCTTCTCCCATGAGGTCATCTCCGTCCTCATTCCTGCTGATGGTCAGAGGCACGGGATTACCTGTTATTTCGCACCAATTGATCACCTGGTGTACAATACGCCATTCCCCACAGCCGTCTCCTCCGTCGGGAGCATAGATCAGCGTATCTTTGCGAATGGCCAATACATCGCACCCCAATACATCCAACTGCATGGTGTCTTCCAGCATTTCTGAGCACTTGTAGTTGTAAACATCCTTCGGGAATTTGATCTCGTAATTGTGTACTTTCTCGACAAGGATATGCTGGTAACAGGTATCTGAACGGTTACCCGAGGCATCAATAGCCATAAATTTTCGGGTCAGTTTGCCTTCATTACAGTCGTAGTCTTCCCAAACAGCCGGGAATTCGATCCACTCAGTCGGGCAATGCTCTTCCAATACTTTCGGTATGCCGAACAGAGCCTGTAGCTGCACACTGTCCGTAATATCCGACACCAAATATTCCGTACAATCAATCGTATCGGAAGGAGGAGCCATACAAACAGGTGGGATCTTATCTTCCACCAACACATCTTGCCAACAAAAATCAGTATTCCCGGCCTTGTCAATAACCAGTAATTCAACGCGGACTTCTTTTAAAATGTCACAGCAGATAAAGGCCACCCTTTCGGTCCAGGGAGTGAAATACCGGCCACTGGCAGAATCCAATTCCAGAGTAGTTTCTATCAGGGCCTCGTATTCTGCAATGCATTCTTCCGGAACGACTCTGCGTACTTTCAATTCTACCTCTTCCGAACAGGCATCCCAGCTACCCTCATCCACTTCAATGCCGGAAACCCAGCCAATACCATCGCCTCCTATAGAAATATTAAATTCATCATTGCAAATAGCTACCGGAGCTATCTGATCTTTGACTATCAGGACTAACTCTTTACTAGTCGTATTCCGACAGGCATCCGACACCTCGTAGCGCAAAAGATATTCTCCCAATTCAATATTTTCAAAGTATATCTCTGATCCAAGGATCTCTTTTAAAGCAACCGTATCTCCTTCGGGTGATAACAAAACCGCCTTTTTGCTCGTCTTATCCGAACAATTGTCTGTTATGTTTACCGGTGCGGGAATGGGCAAGGTAGTTGTACAATCAAATGGCCCATTCGAAACAATGAACGTATCTTTGCCAACACCCTGAAATTGGTGCGCGGGAAGCTGAACGTCAAAAGAAGGACCTTCAAAATCGCCTATGATGAGCTCCTGTTCAAAAGTGACCACATCTTCCGTATTACACCAATTGATGATTTGCCACAAGCGGTGGATCCGAATCTCCCCTTCACATTGACCGGGCAGACTTTCATCATAATAGGCGACTTGCCAGTTACATTCCTGCAAGCGAAGATTTCTAATACCAAAGGGAGATAAAACACCTGGATATCCGGTCATCGAAGGATGAGGATGTCCGTTTTTATCTTCAACGATCATTTCGTCACAGGGTAAATAGACCTTGTGTAAAGGGGCCAAAAAGAACTCTTCTCCCTCCTGCGAAAAGTTTATTTCCTGTTCGCACTGGCTGCTGTTGCCCCAGGCATCTTTGGCTAAGATCTTCCTTTTTATAGTGACCGGATCGCATCTTTCTGTTGATAAAAGCTCATCCTGAATAGAAATCCTGGTGTCGCTGCAATCCTCTAAGGAGCGTATTCCGTCCAGCCATTCCAGGCTTTCTGAATTGTTCAGAAATTGATCCACATCTCCACAGAATAAGGGGTAGCAAACGACACCTTCCACTCTTTCCAGTCCTAAAATATAAGACTCCCCTTCTGCATAAGTCCCCCATTGAAAATTACCCGATTGTCCGGGCTGTGTGGAACTTGTCATTAAGAAATATTGCTTACTAGGTTTCAGGTATGCATACAGGCGAGCCGTATTCGTTTTTTTATAATATCCTAAAGCGTCGCCGGGGAAATCCGCCGAAGCGATCAGATGATCACAAGGCGTTGCTTCATCAAAGTTTTTTTCGTACAAAGCTCCAAATCCTTGCCCCCAGACAGCGTCCAATTCGAAGGAATACCAGCCGGTTTGACTAACCTCAAAAGCTGTGGTATCGTAGTAATGCAGGCCTGGAAAAACATCCGCCGGCCATTCTTTGCACAAAGGTCTGTTAATTTGAAAGCTGTTTCCATTGGCATCTAAGTGCCCATTTATGAATTGAACCTTCTTTTTAAAATTTCCAGAGGTCAGGCTTGGTTCGCATTCCAGGAAAGGGGCACTCTTGTCTTCGGCTTTGATATAGCCCGCACAAGCTTCAAAGCCCAATTGAGAGGCCACATTGGTAGGGCGATAAACCAGCTCGGAAAGTGATAAAGGAGCAGCATCCGCTGCGGTTGAACGGATAATCAAAACGGAAGGCTCTTCCAGCGTAACATTAACGGCCGTTTCCTGATCGGCTGGAATCTCTTCCTCGACAAGCAAATTACCCGACCTGTCCATCCATTTCAGCAAATATTTATTTTGAGAAGCCCCTTTAAAGCTTAATTGACCGGCAAAAGGCAACCTCAGCATACTGAGTTCACTATTAATTACTATCCGCTCACCATCCTGGCTCAGAGGCTGGCCAATGCTGCTCCAGCGCTCGAGGGCCAGCCATCTCTTCGGGCCGCGAATGGAAAGATCCTCTTTCAGGTCAATTTTAAAAATATGCGTTCCTACCCCATCAACTATGTTTTTATTACTTACATCCTCGTCAATTACCTCGATATGAAAGTCGTCATCTTGCAGGCATTTCAGGTCACCTTCCAGCAGATCATCCGCACCGATTATTTTTTGGCAATTGAGACCCAATGAAACATGGATGGTGTCCTGGCAGGCTAAATGTTCTCCACTTGCCTGTCCGGTAATATTAATATTGATTTCTGTGAGGAGCTTTCCACCCTGTTCGGCAGGTTCTTTTACTCGCAAAATATGATTGCCCACAGGAGCCTTCAGCAAAAACAAATCCGGCGATTGTATGGATCGGATCCAGCTCTCCGGAAGCGGTGAGGAATAAGTCAATTCTACTGCCGGGCTATTATCCAGGTAGGTTCGCAGGTCTAACAAGAGAATAGCTGCCTGATCGGTTTGACAGTCGTCCACAACATGATGGATGGTTCCTTCAAAAGAGCTTGCAAGAAGATCGGCCTTCTTTTTGTATTTGCTTGAAATATTGATATCCATTCCTATTGCACGATCATTCACCTCCCCTGGCTCAGGACCTGAAGAAGAGACAGGCGCCAATACGCTTGTCAATAGGAGCCATACCATACCTGAGTAAAACACCTGCATAGTCGTCTTTATTATTTTATGAAATCATCTTCAATTAGCGTGCCAAACTGAAGCGATACCTTTTAAATCATTAGGCCGGCTTCATCATTTTTGATGAAAACACCTCGTCATTTCTAATCTTGTTGGAATGTTCATAGTGTCATATGGAGAAGGGATGATCAGTATCGTAAAAGCGGTCAAGTTTAGAACTCACTCCTCCATTTCGCATAAGTCGAAATTATGCTATTGTGCAAATCAGGGTAGAGAAAAATATTAACAGGGCAAATTACCTGAAACCGTTTTTATTATTATATGCTTTTGCAAGATATGAAAAAACCCAGGTTTTTACCAGCTATTCCTTCACATTGATGAAATGATTCATTTCGCCCAAGAACACATTACACTTGTTTTTAATACGAATATTTGTTTTTTAAACTTTCTGTAAATGTAGTGTTAAAAAAATATTGCTTTGAGTTCATTTACGAGGACTGTTAAGAAATGTTACAATTCTTTTTTGGTCGAATCAAAGACAATTCGAAAGCCTGAATAGGCTTAGCTTTTTCAAAAAAAAATGCGCCATATCTCAACATTAAGCCTGTTGCTTGGTTTGCTACTTGTAAGTGCATCCTTCAGATCAGAACCAAGCGGTGTTTTAACAATAGAAATCGACAACATCCAGAAGGCAGAGGGGACCATTTGGGTTGGGATCTACAATTCAGAAACGAATTTTCTTATAAAGGAAAAAGCCATACTGGAAGAGATAAAAATAAACCAGGCAGGAACACAAACTATTGATATTCCTGGACTGAAATACGGCCAATATGCAGTAGCCATTTTCCATGACGAGAATAATAACGGAGAGATGGATCGCAATCTTCTTGGCATACCTTCCGAGCCTTTTGCCTTTTCAAAAACTCCGAAATCAAAATGGAGGTTACCCCGTTTCGATGAAGTCAAATTTTCATTCAGCCATCCCAGGCAAAAGCTGTCTGCTCACTTAAAAAAGTGGTGGGAAAAGAATTAGTAGGCCTAAAGATTTGCCCGTTTTTTTTTTACAAAAAAAGTGTATGTCTTATAAAAAGCAATTGGTCAAACATCTTATTCTTGGAAATACGGAAGCTGTGCTAAAGTCTCTTACTGTCCTGGCAGACCAGCTTGGCAATAATATACTCATGAATGATATTGTCAATCAATATATGCGTTTCCAGCAATTGCATCTGGAATATCAGGCCGAAAAAATTACAGATAAGGACTTCAGCTTTCGGCTAAAAAAGATCAACCAGACGCTCATACTTCTAATCGAACAGCTACCCGATCATTAAGGAATCAGCTTAGCCTTCTGAGCCTGCAGCACTTCTTTTTCATCACTTCCCTTATGCACAAAAACGATCACCGTACAATCTTCGGGCTTCCATTCTTCCTCGATTTTTCCCGAAAAGGATTTGCAAAAACTGGTGCCGGCCGTGCTGGGCTCCGACAGGACGTTGCCGGTAGGTGCACTTAGTGCGGTACGCAGTACATGGTTGTGCTCATAATCGGATTGTAGTCCGGAGGGGGTTTCCTGATAGTCATTTAATTTATCTTCCGTAATCATCACACTGATGCGCGTTTCGCCTTCTACATCCTCCTCAAAAAACAGGCTTACCTGGACTTCCAGGTCCCGGGTTAATGGATCGTAGGTGTTTTCTAAATAAATTTTCACGGCTGGGCTTTCAGCCACCTGAGTCGCGATGGCCCCAGCCCAGGAACTCTGGCCCAAATGTTGCCGGTTGGATCCACCGAAAAGTTTTCGGTCGATGATTGCTGCAGGATAGCCGAGCGGTGAGCCGTGAAAGTTCAGGAGTCCATTACCTGCTGGCGTCCGGAAATCATACACACTCTCGGGATATGGGTCGGAGAAAAAGCCGGCATGAAAAGACAAGACTACCAGCTGCTCGCCATATTGATCGATCAAAGCCTCGACTGCTTCACTGCCATCCGGACAGTTGACACATCGTACTCCGGTAAATTCCTCTATTAGCACCTGTTTTTGCTGATCAGCTACCAGAGCAGAATTGGCAGCCGGGCAATCACCCAATTGCTGTACAGGAGTGACAATCACGGGTACCTCTTCGCAGGAGTTAAAAGCTATTATTAAAAAGAGGCCCAAAACAGCCTGCAACACAATATTATTTTTCATTACAATATTAATTTTGCCATTAAAAGGTAGTGTTCATGGTAAATTTTACGCCGCTGAAAGCCGGTTCCAGTCGGCAGATCCCGCCTGTGCATACGACGCCCTCGACTTGTTTGACATAGCTCAGTGAGAAGCGGCTGGCATTCAGCGTATAAAAAATATCAAAGCGTGGATAGTGTAGCTGGTATCGCTCTCCACTATCGCGCACCGGCGCATTTTTCCCCGGCCCTGCATTATACATATCTGAAAGGGTAAAGGTAAAATGAGGGGCAAGACTCAATTCGATCAAGCCAAACAGCCAGTCGCCGTAATCTTGTTTGGCTTCTGCCTTTTCATCCTCTCCTACACTCATATACTGCAACTCGAAGCGCAAAGAAGCCTTCCGATTGATCCGGTAATCAAACTCAGAGAAAGCCGTCACGGTTTGTACGTTTGGGACGTTTGGCTTGAATTCATATACTGCCTGGTTATAGTTTTGGTGTTGTATCCCCCCGAGCAACTTCCAGTCCCGGCCTTTGCGGTAGCTTCCTTCGAAGTAGACTTCCCGATACAACAATTCATCTTTCAGAGTAGTAATATTGGCTACATTCAGATTAAAATTCCACTTTCTTTTAATGTTATAGCGAACGTCCAGTTGCAAGGCCATTTCACCTAATTCCTGTGTGGCCGGCACATAACGGGACGTCAAACGAAAGGTATTGATGCGGGCGCTGGGAGGCAAAAAGTTGATCATTCCTCTGTTCAGTTGTACCTGCGGGCGGGTGCGGAAGCTAAAGTTTTCCGTCCGTTTCATACTAGCCAAAATGCCGATCCCTTTACTGGCATAGTTTAGGCTGGTGTAGATTACAGAGCCGCTTTGGTTGATAAATTTGTTGCGGGTCGTTCCGGTGGTATCATTGGCAAATGTACCGAAAGGGTCATTCATGACATCATTACTCTTGAGTGCCCCCTCGAAATACCAGGAAAAAGGCCCCGCATTCAGGGTATTGTAGAGCGTAAATGCATAGGTATTATGTTTCGGCACAAAAATATCTTCCTCTGGATAGAAAGCCAGGGTAGCCACCAGGGCATCCATACTTTCGTCATCCAGGGTGCGATTGACTACGCCAAAACCAGGGGCCAGGCTGACACCCTTTTCTTCATTCAAACTGATAAAACCTTCCGTATTCAAGCCTTTTATGATGGATTCATAGGAGTCAAATAACTGTTTTTGCCGTCCTGTAAAGCCCTTAACCGACCAGTTATCAGACAATTGATAAGATAGTCTCAAACCATACAAGGCATTATCGATGAGCAGCGGGCGTTGTTCAAAGGCACGGAAGATTAGCCCACTGCCAATCTGATCGTAAATGTACCCGGCGGTAATACCTAACTGATCAATTTGTTTGCTCACAAACCAACGGCCAATGCCCTGATCGGTATAGGAACCGGTCGGATTCAACAGGTTCGAGTTATTGAAAAAATCGAAGCGCAGGCCGACATCGAAGCCCCAGTTGCTGTAGTTCAGGTTCAGCCAGCCCTCAGCCCCGTAAAGCTGCCGGTCGTATTGAGGGGTGTTGGCAGCTCCAATGAGCGAGTCCCGTTGGAAAAAGTTGGCATTGGTTTCCAGGTTTCCGGAGAGGCGCCCCTCTGACTGCCCCCTTAGCGGC
>JAUIKE010000329.1 GCA_030430845.1 Bacteroidia bacterium
ATATGCTTCGCTATGGTTTTAAAATCCTCATCGGAATCGTAGTATTGCTCGCACAGGGCATCGGCATATTCTTGAGGGAGCTGAAAGCGGTTGTAGTTATTTCGGTCAAGGATTTTTTGCGAAAACAAAAGCTGGAGCGGCGCATGTATAAAGGTAAAGGATTGCTTACCTTTTTGCTTTTTAAAGCCGCATTCTTCGAATAGCGTGGCAATATTTTCAGCCGTACTAGGCTCCCAATAAAGAGCCAGGATCTTTAATATTTGCTGTTCAATGAGCGGTAGCTGTTTATACTGCTCCAGCATCTCCTCCACACTGGGTTTTTTGACATTCCGTCTGACCATCTTTTTTTTGTACCCCTGGCTTAATTGAAGGGTTCTGATCTTTAATAAAACGGCAACCACATGTTTGCAACAGTCTCCCCAATCATAAGGACAAGTACAACTGCATTGGGTGATTTGCTCCTCTTCATTGAGGACAACTTGGACATCATAGTCGTTATAACTGCCCTCCACCAGAGCCATCCAACTGCCGGGATGGCCGCTTTCTTCCTCTAAAGCTAAAACACGACCTTGCCTGAGGTAAGACTTTCCCCTTTGTACTATGGAAGCATTGATGTATTTCTCAAAATCGTGCAGATTTAACAGCATGGTGTGACGGTTTCAGGCAAATATGGGAGGTTTTTTGTAAAAAAGCTGTAAACTATTAAAGAAATGTAGCCGCCGGCTACATTTCTTTTTTTTTAGCAAATATTTACTTACGGCGGCCGCCGTAAGTAATCCTTTTTATGTTCTCTTCATTCCTCGTTCTCCTTTCCTGATAACCTTTTTACTTTCCAGGCCCTTCACTGTAATACCACTTTCATCCAGCCACACAATTGCGCCGGTTGGGCAGCGTTGAATGGGATCTTTTGTACGGTGATTGAGGGAATAATCTATGACAGGCAGGTTGTGTTTCATGGTGATAAGGTCTCCGCCGTCCATGGCACATTTCCCACAGGCGGTACAAGCTACCTGGCATTCTTCCAGGACCGCATCGCCATGCTCCAGGTTTTTGCAGGCCACCCAGAGCTGGTGGCTGATCGGTTGGAGGGAAAACAGGTCTTTAGGGCATACTTCCACACAATCTCCGCAGGCGGTACATTTTTCCAGGTCCACTACCGGCAACCCAAACTCATTCATCGTGATGGCATCAAAATCGCAGACAACTTCGCAGTCGCCATGGCCGAGGCAACCCCAGAAACATCCTTTGCCACCTCCGGATACCAGCGCAGCCGCCCGACAGGAATCCAAGCCTTGATATTGAGCTCGGTTTATCGCCACATTTGTGCCACCGGCACAGGCCAGACGGGCCACTTTTTTCTCTTCTGCTCCCAGCGAAACACCCAGAAAGTCGGCAATGGCCACCCGGCCTTCTTCCGAACTCACCGTACATTTTCCCGGCAAAGCGTTTCCCGACACCAGCGCCTCGGCAAATGGCCGGCAGCCTGGATAACCACAGGCTCCACAATTGGCATGCGGCAGCATGTCTTCTACCTGATCGATCCGGGGATCTTCATAGACGTATAGCTTCTTGTTAGCCACGATCAACATCGTAGCTAATAAAAGAGTTAAGCCACCCAGTGCTGCCAATGCGATAATGATTGTCATAAATAAAGAATTTAATTGAGGGCGTCTCATAACTCCTTCGTCGTTATTCGACGCCCAAGGAAATTCTTTTAGAGGGGCTTTTTAAAGAAAAAAACGAAGTTTTTTTCTTTAAAAAGCCCCTCTGAAAAATAATATTGGCTGGCGAAAAAGGCCGAAGGTCTTTTGAGACAGCCTCAATTAATATTAATAGATTACTTCTGCCCATTTCTTCCCAGCTACCAACTCCGCTTTTCTTAATGCCCATTTTTCTTTACCCAGAATATTGGAGAAAGCCTTATTCAGCATCTCGTTGATCTTTTCGTAGCCGGCCACGAAAATATAGGTGTTGGTTTGGGAAAGCATTTCAACAATTTCAGCCGCTCTTTCTTCAAGGGCTTTGTCCAGAGCGATTGGGTCTGACCAATGGGGGCGTGGGCTTAGTGCATGAAAGGCTTCAAAAGTTTCCTCATCGTAATAATTGGTCAGATCCCCGTCCTTGTCGTTCAGGTACAACAATTCCAAACCGCTCCTGGCACCGTAGAATAAACGAATCTTACCCTCCCAATCCTTCACTTCCCGGTAAATGTGCTTAACAAAGGCACGGAACGGAGCAATTCCCGTTCCCATGCCTATCAGAATGAGGTTAGCTGTTTTGTCCTCCGGTACTGCGAACGGCAGATCAAAAGGACCGGTTATAGTGATTTTATCACCGACCTTGCGGTCGCATAGGTAATTGGAAGCAACTCCCTGAAAGAGTTCTCCACTGAATTCATCGACATAAGAGCATCTTTTTACCAGCATGGTGACAAGTGGCTTGCCATTTTTCTTAGCAGGCAGATCTGCCACACTGTACAGGCGGTGATGCTCTGTTTTTCCAAATTCGTCAGCGGTTTTGACTAAGACACCGAAACTCATGTCTACGTCTACTTTAAAATCTGATTGCTGCACTTCCAGCATAATCTCTCTTACTTCTTCTGTTTCGGCAGGAGTCAGGCGCTCGGTTTTTTTAACCACAGCCTGGTATTGATGATCGGTTTTATAATCTGCTAAATGTGCCATGTTATTATTTTTATATTTTTTAGTCTCTTATTTGGATAATTCTTTTCGTCTGGTTTCGCAGATCGTGCTGCATCCGCAATTCCCGCAGGTCGAGCGGCCGGCCATTACATCTTCGTCCGTCAATTGGTCGGCAAAGGTTTTGCCCCAGAGCGTTTGGACGATGTACCAGAGGAGCATGAGTCCTACCGTGCCGCCGATGCCTATCAGTAATGAGTTGATCATAAAATATTTTTTATAGAGGCATAAGCGGCCTCCGGCCGCTTATGCCTCTATATGAAAAAATCATTGCGTCCCTAAACCTGCAAACCCCATAAACGTCAAGGACAAAATCCCTGCAATCAACAAGGTCAATGCCGTTCCTTTTACGACCTTAGGTACCTCTGCAAACTCGAGTTGCTCCCTCAATCCGGCGATCAATACCAGTGCCAGCGTAAATCCAGCCCCGGCCCCCAGTGCGTATACGAAGCTTTCCAAAAAGCCGTATCCTTTATTCGTCTGGAATAAGGCCACACCCAGGATCGCACAGTTGGTGGTGATGAGGGGCAAAAAGATACCCAGGGCCCGGAACAGCGCCGGACTCATCTTTTTAATGAACATTTCCACCAATTGCACCGTAGAAGCGATCACCACGATGTAGCTGATCAGCTGCAAAAAAGGTGCGTTGATGGCTACCAGTAAGGCATGAATGCCAAAAGCACACATCGAGCTGATGATCATCACAAAGGTGACCGCCCCACCCATTTTGGTGGCGGTTTCCATCTTCCCGGATACCCCCAGGAAAGGGCAGATCCCGAGGAAGTAGGCCAACACAAAGTTGTTGATCAAACTTGCGTTAAGAAATATGTACCATAAGGTTTCGTCTTTCATCGCTTGTTATATTTTCTCAGCGCTAAGGCATGCGACTTTGCACTGACTATTCTTTCAAGTTTTTATTTATGCAGCACTTCTTCTTTCCTTCATATAATTAAACAGCAGCAGCCAAATGGCCAGGGTGAAAAATCCTCCGGCAGGCAGGATCATCACGATCCATTCCTGGAAGGTGTCGGGGAACAGCGCCACATTAAAAATGCTTCCGTTCCCTAATAATTCTCGCACGGCACCCAGGCAAAGCAAAGCAAAGGTGAATCCGATACCCATACCAAGCGCATCCAAAATGGATTTGCCGATGGTGTTTTTGGAAGCAAAAGCTTCTGCCCGGCTGAGGATCAAACAGTTCACCACGATCAGGGAGATAAAGGCCCCGAGGCTTTTGTGAAGTTCCACGCTGATGGCTGCAATGGCATAATCCGTCATAGTCACAAAAGTGGCGATGATCAAAATATAGGAAGCGATCCGCACCTGCTTGGGAATAAAATTCCGCAAAGAGGAGACCAGAACATTGGACATTAACAGCACGAAGGCGGTTGCCAGTCCCATAGCCAGTGCGTTCTCCGCTGTATTCGTAACGGCCAATACCGGACACATGCCCAATACTTGCACGAATACAGGGTTATCCTTCCACAAGCCTTTGATGAACTCGTCCGTCGAAGGCTGTTCGGCCAGAGAAGCCCAGAATCCTTTTTTTTCACTCATTGCTGTACTTTTTCTTCGACTTTGGTAACTGTTTCAAATACTTCTTTATTCTGGTAAAGGAGTGGCACCCATTCTGTGGTGCTGGCTCCCAGTATATCGCCGATCGCTCTGGAAGAAATAGTGGCACCGGTGATGCCGTCTACCTCCCAGGGATTTTCTTTTTCGCCGTTTTTGACCGTTTTAACGGTATTTTGTACGGCTTCCTGATTTTCTTTAAGAGAGACATCCAATGCTTCAAAATTGGCCAGGAAGTTGGGGTCTTTCTCGATTTTGTCGCCCAAACCGGGGGTCTCTTTGCTTTCGAGTACATAAAAGCCAATGACCTGCTGCTTTTCAGGGTCATAGCCATACAGGATACGCAGCACATCTGCAAAGCCCATGCCGCTGGCTTCCAGGGCGATGCCCACCAGTTCTCCGTTTTCATCGTAACCGGCGTATACCAGCTGTGCTTCTTTTTCTTCGGCAGTTATTTCGGAAAAAACCAGGTTTTCTCCCAGTTTAAAAACCTTCTTCGTAACGGTGCCGGGTAGTACTTTGAAGATGGCCTTTTCCAGTGCTTCGGCTTTGTTCTTTTCGATAATGGGAAGGGTACCCTCAAAAGTCAGCACGATCAGC
This sequence comes from Bacteroidia bacterium, assembly GCA_030430845.1. GTDB lineage: Bacteria > Bacteroidota > Bacteroidia > Chitinophagales > Saprospiraceae > JANQPA01. Next base: position 4,872 of record JAUIKE010000329.1, read on the forward strand.
AGGGCACAGATCAAACCGATGCCTACCATGGCCCGGAGCATTTTGGCGCTGCCTGCAGTTGATGTTGTTTGTATGGTATTTGCCTTGCTCATGCTCGTTTTTTACTTTTGACTGTTCCGTAAACCCTGGGGCGTATCAGCTTGTCGATATGGGGTGAAATAGCGTTCGCCAGGAGGATGGCATACATCACCCCCTCCGGCAAACCTCCCCAAATACGGATGACTACTACCACCAGACCGATCAGTGCACCGTACACCACAACCCCCAAAGGTGTTACAGGGGAGGCAACCATGTCAGTAGCCATGAAGACTGCTCCGAGCATGAGGCCTCCCGAGAACAACATAAATAAGGGGGAGGGGTAAGCTTGGTTATCGAGTAAATGTAAAAGGCCGCTAATGACAAAAACAGTGACCAGTATGGATACCGGTATGCGCCAATTCATCATATTGCGGGCTATCAAATAAAGGCCACCCAGAATGATCAGGGCAGCGCAGGTTTCTCCTGTAGAGCCACTGATCAGGCCCAAGGCCAGATCGGAAGTTTCTGTGTTGATTTGGTCAAATTTGAAGGCGGCCAGCGGCGTAGCTCCGGATACCGCATCAAATTGGGGTTCCATGAAAGGCCAGGCTAATGTAGAACGGGCGATCGAGCTGAAGCGATCCGC
>JAUIKE010000330.1 GCA_030430845.1 Bacteroidia bacterium
GAACTAGGTTCTTCTTTTTGAGTAAGTGCTAGCATATTTTGTTTTTTGGTTTAAACTAAAATACGCATACTTTACTCAATTGAAGAACCTTTTATTTTAAATGTCAACCGGCATGTGAAACATGCCTTAAAACGACCTCCTAAAAGAATATTATTGGTTGTGTGAAAAGGCCGTAGGACTTTTTACACAACCACATTTTCCTTTTCCCCCCTTTACCTAAATTCCTTTATCTTTATCCGCAAAAAATGCCGCCGACAAAAACAGGAATCAGTATACCCGAAACTGGTAAAACGCACGAAGAAATACTCGCACAGCTAGCGCAAATGCGCCACTCAGATGTAAAGTGGAAGGATGGGCGTGTTTGGAGCCTTGTATATTATGTGGATGAAGAACATCTCGCATTGATGAACCAGGCCTTTAAAATGTATTTTTCTGAAAACATGTTGAACCCATACGCCTGGGACAGCCTCCGGCATATGGAGAAAGAGATCAAACTCATGGCCGGCGATCTGCTGAATGGGGACAACGAAACCGTGGGAGTGATCACTTCCGGTGGAACGGAAAGTATCTTTCAGGCTGTATACACTTATCGGGAATGGGCAAGAAAACACAAACCTCAGGCACGGCAGCCAGAGATAGTGGTACCGATATCCATTCACCCCGCTTTTGAAAAAGCCGCACATATTCTGGGACTTAAAATAAAGCAGCTTCCGACGGGCGACGATCTGCGAGCCCAGCCCGAACTTATAAGAAAAAACATCACTTCCAATACCATTTTGCTGGCAGCCTCTGCGCCTAGTTATCCCAACGGAGTGCTGGACCCCATAGAAGAAATTGCTGAAATAGCGACGGAGCACGGCTTACCATTTCATGTGGATGCTTGCGTAGGCGGATACATGCTACCTTGGGTAGAGCGCTTGGGAAATAGTATCCCCCCATGGGATTTTAGGGTAAAAGGTGTGACCTCAATTTCGGCGGATTTGCATAAATTCGGCTATGCTGCCAAGGGATGCTCTACTTTGTTGTACCGCTCGATGGATTATATGAAATACCAGTTTTTTATTGCAACAGATTTTCCTGGGGGAATCTATGCCTCGGCTACTTTCCAGGGGTCTCGTTCCGGAGGGCCCATTGCCGCGGCCTGGGCTGCCCTAAATGCGCTGGGCAAGGATGGCTATCTGCGTATTGCAAAGGAGATTATGGAGGGCACCAATCGACTGAAGGAAGAAATTGGAGCTATACCGGAGTTGAAGATCCTGGGGGAGCCCATCATGAATATCATTTCTTATACCACCCAATCATCCCGGCCTGATATTTTCGTCATTGCCGATTATATGGAAGAAAAAGGCTGGATGGTGGACCGCCAGCAGTTTCCCAACTCCATTCACTTAACGGTCATGCGTCATCATATCCAAGCTATTGATACCTATATGCAAGACCTTCGAGATGCTATTCAATATGCCAAGGACCATCCAAAAGCCACGGCAAAGGGCAATGCGGCTTTGTATGGCCTGATGGCGAGGATTCCGTTTCGTGGCATGGTGAAAACCAATGTGCGAAAACTCTTCGAGGAGATGTACAGCAATCCCGCTGGTAATTATAAAAGTTCGGATGAGGAGGAAGGAGAAGTCAATTCTGCGAATCCCGCAGATAACAGCCCGGCCTGGGCCGGACCCCTAAATCGAATTTTAATTGGCTTAGGCCGCTTATTTGGAAGAAAATAAAGAATGAAAATGCCGCCGGAAGGCGGCTTTTTAATTCTTTATTATGGGTTGTACCTTGGAATTCTCCAATTTTCCTGCCTCATTAAGCTTGCTGGCTTCACAGGTTTTTCCGTTTACTTTCAGGGTGTTGGATTTGATGGTTTTGAAAGGGTTCGAATTACCCAGGACTACAAATTCCACCGTACATTCTACGGTGTATTCTCCAGTCCAGGGAATGGGAATAACCCTGAGCGGGCTACTGGTATTCCACATTTTATTTCCATTCGGATGCTCGGCTCGCCAGGTGTAGGTCACAAAGATCTGAGGGTCATTAACATAATTGGGGAGGTCAGAAATCATTTGGACGCGCGCAATGTTCTTGCTGGTATAGCCGCGGCAAATTTCTGTTTCTGAAAGGGGCACAATTTCTACGCTTTCACTTTGGGCATACCCTATTACAGTGAACAGCAATAGCATTAGTGTGGGGATCAATTTAGTCATGGAATCACATTTATGGTTAATGCACAGCGTTTCATTTGCAATATTATGTTTTTTTTTAACATAATCAACTGCAATCTAGCTGCTTGCTTGGGGAATCCTGACGATAATTGTCAGGAGAAAAAGTCTGAAGAACTTTTTACCCAACCCCTTATTTAAGACGATTACTTTTTTATAAGTCACCGATAAATTACCTGTTGATCTCTACTCTTGACAAGACTTGATCATGGCTTTTAAGGTATACACCACATTTTTTGCCATCGGGATGTCCTTCAATTCCAAGTCAAAATTATTGACGTAGGATAACTTCTCACCATCCGAGTATTGGTTAATGATTTTTTCCTTAGACTTGGTTTCCAGATTGACCAGTACCTGCTTGCCCTTTACCTGTAGCGAGAGGTCATCCGCATCCAGGTCATAAAGGTTGAACTCGTATTTTTCGGAAGTAACTTTTTTCCCATTATCTTTTGTGGCAGCAAAAGCTAGTTTGCAGGCATCATCCGCTTCCTGTTTTTCGAGTTGCTGGGTCAGTTCCGGGATATCGGCTTCACCCAGGGTTTGAGCCAGCCAATCCAGGTCTTTTACTTCGACTTCATTGACGCAGTTTTCGATAACATATCTCAGCTGAGCCATTAAGGTTTTGGCAGTGGGAATATTTTCTACGGGAATGTTGAGACTATTGGCATAGTTTTGTTGTTCGTCACCTTCAAAGTACTGAATGAGGTTAACGCGGTTGTCAGCCCGCATAAAAATACTGATCTCCGTCTTTTTAACCTCTATATCCAGCGATTGAGGGTCCATGTCAGAAAGGTGAAACAGATAAGTATTTTCTTCGGACTTACTGTCGGCTGTTGTTTTTAACTTCAATTCTGTTTGACAATCCGCTTGTATAGAAGGTTCGAACAAGCTTGTGCCGTCATTAAAGCTAGTGATCGTGCCTTGAATGGCACTGAGACCTTCTTCCACATTAGAAAAACTGACAGAATATTCTTCCTCTGCCTGAGCACGGGCCAGGGGAAGCATCTCTTTAAAGGCGAAAATAATTTCCTGAGCTTCATCAGGATAGTTCGTTCTGATGGTGAATTGGTTATCATAATCAGACAACACTCCATTGTCCTCTATTCGGATGAACGACTTTTTCTGGCTGGTACCAACCTCCAGCAGGACCTCGTTACCTTTGATCTTTGTCTGAATAGACTCTTGGAGGAGATCCGCCAAGCTGAATTTAAATGTTTTTACAGCTTCCTTTTCTTCTTCCAGGGTGAAGACTACCCTGTGTTGAGAGGCATCATCGGCCGCCCAGTTCTGTTGGTAGGTCTTATTATTTACAGAAACGTTTCCGATACGTTGGCCGGTCCAGTCTAGTAAGCTTTCCAGGCCGGTCGGCAGATTGATTGCCTCTTTCCAGAGTGTTTCGGCTATGGGAATAGCTTCCTTGAAAAGTTGCTCCATTGCCCGGGCATTGTCTACGTCCGGGCAATAAAAGGCGATTTCATTTTCATATCCTTTTTTTTCACCATCCTTTAGATATTCTGCTACCTCTTGATTACCGGCCTTAAGTGTTAAGCGCATCTCATCTCGGTTGCTGGACCAACGGACCAGATTTTCGTCAAACAGCCCCAAATTAAAGAGATACTCTTCAATAGAAGATTTGCCTTTTCGATCGGTAGTGCGAAGGATAAAAATGAGGCTGTAGGGCGAATCCTCTTTAAAATTTAATTCCTGAACATAAGAATCCTTGCCAGTAGATACTTCCTTCAAATTGGCTTGAATACCCTGTATTTTTTGAATGAGTTCTTCAGAAGTTTGGCTTTTAAGAGGGGTACTCAGTAGTAGGACTAATAAAAAGAGGATAAGGTTTTTCATGATTTTGAAGGATTTTGGGAAAAAATAAAAAGTGGCAGCCCAGTGAGAAAACTTTAAACAACTTCAATGACAATTCAAGATACGTTTGTAGAATAGGATGTCTATCTACCTTCAACTTTTTACTTTCCACTAAAAGTGAACTACCACCCCCAAAGGAGGTGGCTTCAAGAGCCGGTTTGGGCCATAGGCCCAGGCCCGCTCCTGAACTTTCGACGCTTCTCTGTGATTGGCAAACCTCCACTCAGGCTCGACTTACTTTCACTCCACGTCTGTTTTCTGCTGTCCCCGCAGAATGCTTTCGTTTTCATTCCCTGTTGATGTTCTTTGCTGCATTTTCATCCCGGCAGTACCTCCGTCCACAACCCTCGCAGCTAATCTGTCGATCTGATAGCTTCACCTCATTCTCATATCCACATTCATAACATCGCTTTGTGCTCGGAAAAAATCGATCGATCACTACCACTGTTTTTCCATACCACTTACTCTTGTAGATCAACTGCCTTCTCAGCTCTCCAAATATAGCATCACTGATCGATTTCGACAAACGCCTGTTTTTCATCATCCCTTTTACATGCAGATCCTCTATCGAGATCACATCATACTGCCTGATCAGACGGATCGTGTCGAATATTTCGGATCCTCTGATGCAGTCGGGCTACCTTTCGCCTTTGGTTCTCATAACGACGGCTGCCCCTTTGTTTTCTACTCAAATCCCGACAGGCTTTTGATAACTGTTTTCCAAAACGCCACAACGTCCTCGGATGTGCGATCTGCTCTCCATCACTCGTCGTGATCAGGTGATGCAGCCCCAGGTCCAGACCCACACTTTTCCCCGTTTTAGCAGGCTGAGGTATCTTTTCCACCTCCACCTGTATACAGGCATAGTAGACTCCCAAAACCGTCTTTTTGATCGTCACATTTTTGATCACCCCTTCTAGCGGCCGGTGTAGGCGAATGCGAATCCCTTCTCTAAATTTTGGGACCAAAAGACGATTTCCTTTCACCTCACAATGCTGTGGACAGTGAAACGACTGTTGGCTTCGCCTGCTTTTAAAACGGGGAAATCGCGCCCGCCCTTCAAAAAAATTGACAAAAGCCCGATGCAAATTTTTCAGGCTACTGTTTAAAGACTGAGAGTTCACTTCTTTGAGCCAGCTATAATCATCCTGTTGTTTCAATGTTTTTGCTTCCCGATTACAGTCAAACCAACTCATAGATCGGCCCTTTTCCTTATACCTGTTTTTGCGAAGCTCCAAAAAATGATTGTAAATGAAGCGAGCACAGCCGAAATGTTTGGCCAGTTTCAATTCCTGCTCAGCGCTAGGATATATTCTGTATTTGTAGGCTCGTTTCATTAAATAAAAATACAAAAAGTTGCCCACTAAAACACGTTTTGTTTTAATAAGTTATCCACATGTGCTCTTCAAATCTTAGACTGGCA
>JAUIKE010000331.1 GCA_030430845.1 Bacteroidia bacterium
TGGAGCGATGGGGTTGGCGCAATATTGCAGGGTAGCTGCCAGTAAGATAAATAGTGGCCATTTCCAGATTCTCCTCATCAACTTTTTTTTGTGGTGCAAGATAGTTGTTTTTGTGTAACTGTGTAACTGTGTAATTGTGTAACTGTGTAATTGTGTAACTGTGTAACTGTGTAACTGTGTAACCGTGTAACTGTGTAACTGTGTAATTGTGTAACTGTGTAATTGTGTAACTGTGTAATTGTGTAACTGTGTAACCGTGTAATTGTGTAACTGTGTAATTGTGTAATTGTGTAATTGTTAGACTTATTTACTGTTACAGCATTTTACCCTTTGTTCAACGGATGAAACTGCATAATCGTCTCCTTTAAGAATTGCGTATCCAAATGCGTATATATTTCGGTGGTGAGAATAGATTCATGGCCGAGCATATCCTGTACGGCTTTGAGGTCGGCACCGCCCTCGATGAGATGAGTAGCAAAAGAATGGCGAAAAGTGTGCGGGCTCACATTTTTTTTGATACCGGCTTGTTTGGCCAGGTCTTTAACGATGTTAAAAACCATGATCCTGCTCAATTTTTTACCTCGTCTGTTAAGGAAGAGAAAATTTTGATGATCCGGATGAATGTTCATTTGCGGGCGTCTGACCCCTTCCACGTAAAATTCGATGTGCTTAATGGCTGAGTCTCCGATCGGGATGATCCTTTCTTTATCTCCTTTACCGATCACCTTGATAAATCCGACATCGAGAAACAGATTGGTCAGGCGCAGTTCGATCAACTCGCTCACACGTAAGCCGCAGGCATAAAGCGTTTCCAGCATGGCCCGATTGCGGGTTCCGTGCGGAGTGGACAGATCGATGGCATCCAACATCGCCTGGATCTCTTCGTAAGACAACACTTCCGGTATTTTCCGCGACAATTTGGGCGCATCCAGGAGTTCAGTCGGATCATTACTGACGATATCCTCCAGTAAGAGGTATTTGTAAAAGGTTTTTAAAGCCGAGATCAGCCGGGCCTGCGAGCGGGCGCTCAGCCCAATTTGATACAACCACATTAAAAAATCCTGTAAATCGGATAATTGAACCTCAGAAGGATGAAGCGACTTTTCTTTCATCTCAAAAAAAGAGAGCAGCTTGTTTAAATCATTCAAATAAGCTTCCACGGTGTTATCCGCTAGTGATCTTTCCAGGATCAAATAGGCTTTAAATCCCTTCAGCATTGCCGTCCAGTTCATATTGATTCCTAACTGATGTGCGAAGTGTAAGATAGGAAGAATTAAAAATAATGAAGTGGGGGCTAAGTGTCTGAACCGCGGAATCCCACGGATGGAACAGATTGCACAGAAGGATTTTTGGCCAGTAGGCCAAAAATCGTTTCCGTGTTGTCCTCTGAATCAGCGGAAATCAGCGGTTCAGACAGAAAAAAGACAAGCTTTTACTTTTCCAGAAAAAAAATGAAAAAAGCAAAACATTTCCACAACTACTGTGTTTGATCGTTAAACAACACAAAATAATAGCAATACTATTATAAAAGATAGAAAAATCATATCTTAGCAAATAAAAACTATCACTATGTCTCAATTAGAGTTTACTCAGCAATATACCGCTCTCCAGGCACTGCTCATGAATTTTGCATTAAAGCTGACCAAAGATGAGGAAGCAGCGAGAGATCTGGTACAGGATACAGCTTTGAAAGCATATAAATACCGCAAAATGTATCAAAAGGGGACCAATATGGGTGCCTGGCTAATGACGATCATGCGAAACACCTTTATCAATGACTACCGCAAGCGCAAGCGCAGGCAGATTTTGAATGACTCCACCAGCAATAACTACCTGCTGAACTCAGGAAGCAGTTCGGTAAGTAATACCGGTGAATTACAAATCGCTATTGAAGAGGTGGAAAATATTTTGAATAAAATAGACGATTGGGCCAGAATTCCACTCTTGATGCACGTAGAAGGGTATAAATACGACGAGATAGCCCAGGAGCTGGAAATTCCCTTAGGCACGGTAAAGAGCAGGATATACTTTGCCCGAAAACAATTAAAAGCCAGACTTGGCGAACGCGCATAAGGATAGTGTGGCAAGGAATATTTTTTTGTCCTAAATTTATTATGATGTTCTCTCTTCTAGAACATTGTGGCCCTATTCTGATTTATATATGGTCAGATATTGAATAATGATGCATAAGAAATCATAAACATGGAAAATCTAATATTACTTCCACCTTTGAAGCGCTTCTTCAAATTGCTAGAATTAGATAAAAAATCCATCCTGTACATATATTTGCATGCCTTGTTGGCAGGTTTTATTACACTCAGTTTGCCTCTAGGTGTACAGGCCATTATTGGATTGATCGCAGGCGGCAATATGTCTGCATCTCTCATTATACTTGTAATAGCCGTCACTTTGGGGTCCATGCTAACGGGGATTTTAAGGATCATGCAGATCAGCATAACAGAAAACATTCAGCGGAAGATCTTTGCCCGCTCGGCCCTGGACTTTGCCTATCGTATCCCCAAGCTCAATATGGATGCGCTTTCAGAAGCCTACCCGCCGGAGTTAGTCAATCGCTTTTTTGACACCCTGACCCTGCAAAAGGGATTACCCAAAATATTGATTGACATTTCTACAGCGGTCCTTCAGATTGCTTTCGGATTGCTGCTCATCACTTTTTACCATTCCTTCTTTGCCTTTTTTGGCCTGGTGCTATTGGTGTTGCTGATAGCCATTTTTTGGTTTACGGCCTCTATCGGATTAAAAACTAGCCTGCAGGAGTCCAAGTACAAATACAGAGTAGCCTATTGGCTGGAAGATATGGCCCGTACCATTCCGGCCTTTAAATTATTTGGGGAAGCCCCTCTGGCATTGAAGAAAACAGATGAGCTGGTGTGTTCTTACCTGAGCAGTCGCCAAAAGCATTTCCGGATTTTGCTGATTCAATATGGAAATTTGGTTGGTTTGAAAACTATCCTGACAGGTAGCCTCCTTTTATTAGGCAGTTATCTGGTCATCCAAAACCAAATCAATATAGGTCAATTTGTAGCGGCTGAAATTGTGGTGATCCTGGTTATTGCTTCTGTGGAGAAACTGATTCTGAGTATGGAAACCATCTATGATGTCTTGACGGGGCTGGAAAAGTTGGGTTTTGTTATGGATCTCCCCTTAGAATCAGATAAAGGACTTCGATTTAGTGAAATCGACGACCAAAAGGCACTTAGAGTTGAAATGAAAGATCTGTATTTCAAATTTGAGGATGCCCCCCACCCCACTGTTGACGGCATCTCCCTGGCTGTAGAGCCTGGCCAAAAAATCAATATTGCAGGCTACAACGGAGCTGGAAAGTCAACCGTCCTGGAATTATTACTTGGGCAGTTTCAGGAGTTTAATGGGAATATTCTATATAACGGCTTCCCTATTCGCAGTCTCAACCTGATTGACTTGCGAGGCAACATAGGCCACTTTGGAACGGAAACAGCCATTTTTCATGGATCTATCCTTGATAATATCACTCTGGGAAGAAAAAATATAAATCTCCGGGATGCCATCAAGGCAGCTCAAGTGGTGGGGCTAAGTGAGTACGTAGAAAGATTACCTAACGGATATGATACGCAACTCATATCAGAAGGCCGGAATATCCCCGGCAATATAAAAACCAAGATAAGACTGGCCAGGTGTATGGCAGGAAACCCGAAAATGATCGTGGTGGAGGCCGGCTTACAAAATCTGGAAAGAAACGAATACGAGCAAATCATAAAATTGTTGACAGACAATGAAGCTCCCTGGACCCTGTTCATTGTTTCTAATGATCCTCTTGTAGCAGAGCGTTGCCAACAAACCGTCATCATGGAAAAAGGGAAAATAGTTGACCAGGGGACTTTTGTGGAAATTCAAAAAGGGGAACATTATTCTCCCATTTTTAAAACCTCTATTTCCCAAATCCTGCAACACCTGAACGGGCCCGCTACTGCTGCTAAAAAAGGATAATGAAAAAGTTGGACAATTAATTGATTCGTTTCATTTTCAAAGAACAAACCGATGCTGAATATATCATTAAATAGTATCCAAAATCGAATTCCGGATGAGGAATTCACCTCTTTGACGGCTAACCATCTGTCAAAAAGCCACCGGGTCATTGCCAGGTGGATCGTAGGGATCATTGTAGCTGCCGTAGCCTTATTATTTCTACCCTGGACGCAAAATATTCAATCAAAAGGAAAGATAACAACCTTGCTCCCTCAGCAGAGGCCTCAGACCGTCCAGGCTAACATAGATGGGCGAATCGAAAGATGGTTCGTTCAGGAAGGGCAAGCCATCAAAAAAGGCGATACCATTGCTTTGATCTCAGAGATCAAGACAGAATACGGCGACCCTCAATTGTTAAGCAGGACCGAATCTCAAATCACTGCTAAGGAGTCTTCTAAAGAAGCCTACAATGCCAAAGCACAAGCTCTGAACATTCAAGCCGATGCCTTGGCAAAAGAAAGAGACTTCAAGATCAATCAACTTCAAAATAAGGTCCGCCAGGTTCAACTCAAGATCATTTCGGACAGTATTGCCCTCGAACAAGCTCATATAGATTTCCAGATCGCCGACCGCCAGTTGAAGCGTGCTCAGGATCTGAATGAAAAAGGGATCAAATCTCTAGCTGATGTGGAAGAGAAAAAACAGAAATACCAATCCAGCGTAACCAAGGTAACAGAAGCCCAAAACAAGCTAGATATCAGTCGCAATGAACTGAATATTACCACCATCGATTTGAGTTCAGTACGAGCCAATTACGATCAGAAGATCGCCAAGGCCCAATCAGATCGATTTAGCGCCCTGTCGGCCGGGTATGAGGCCCAGTCTACAATCGATAAATTGAAGATCCAGGCTTCCAATTATGCTACGCGCCAGGGGTTTTATTCCATCACGGCTCCGCAGGACGGATACATTGTAAAAACCTTAAAAGCGGGGATCGGCGAGACCGTAAAAAGTGGAACCGAGTTAGCCAGTATTGTTCCTTTTGATGTACAACTGGCCGTAGAATTATACATCAAGCCAATGGACCTTCCGCTGATTTATCCAGGCCAGGAAGTCCGGTTCATATTCGATGGCTGGCCGGCCTTTATCTTTTCGGGATGGCCTTCTCAGTCATTCGGGACCTACAGCGGAGATGTCTTCGCCGTTGATCGGGTGATCAGCGAAAATGGAAAATACCGGATACTAGTGGCGGCCAATACAGTGGAAAAGCCCTGGCCGGATGCTCTCCAGATCGGGGGCGGCGCCCAGGGGATCGCGCTGCTAGAGAGGGTGCCGCTCTGGTATGAGCTGTGGCGGCAACTCAACGGCTTCCCACCGGATTTCTATCGTCCAGAAGTGGTGGAACCACCCAAAATGAAAGCACCGCTGAAGTCTGTGAAGTAGGGATGTTGGATAGCTAATACAAATTTTGAGACAGTGGTATTTATTGGGGTGTGTTTTTGGCACGCAGATACCGCAG
>JAUIKE010000332.1 GCA_030430845.1 Bacteroidia bacterium
GATTATGGGCTAGGGAATATTTTAATTCCGTCCAAATTCTCGCCATTCTGTCCAAATTCTCAATTGTGATTCTATTCCGATGGGAATCCCTGCTTCTTTGTGGATGTAATCATCAAGCATTAAAAAATACATTCACCTATTTCCAACATTAATTTCAGAACAATGAAAACTTCAAAAAGAAAAAACAGATTATTCCTTCGAATTGGTTACCTATTGACCATCAGCCTGATGCTGACGCAAATTGCAGCTACCTATCCTGCCCTTAATAACATGGCTATTGAAACTTGTGGAAAATTGTTCCCCGCCTCCGGCAAATGGGGCGCTTCATTCTTCGATCTGATCAACGGAGGAACCTGCTGGTCTTGCCCCAAAGGATTCAAGCGCACTGCAGCTAGTGTAAATGCCGGTAACGCTTGTGTCGGGTTTAAGAAGGCCTCCAAAACCGGGGTTTATGGTTGCAAGAAAAAATACGGCAGTAGTGCTTTCTACGATGCCATTGACGGAGGCACCTGCTGGACCTGCCCAAAAGGGTATAAACGCACCGTGTTCAGCGTAAAAAGTGGCAAAGCCTGCGAAAAATGGAATAACGCCTTTAGTATTTCCCATTCCAAGGCCACTAAAAGAGGAAAAAACGGCTGCGACCGCGGTTTTAGCGATCCGATTGACGGAGGCACCTGCTGGACTTGCCCCTCCGGCTCGAAACGCACCGTATTTAGCGTCAAAAGCGATAAAGCCTGCGAAGCAAACACCAAAGCACTCAAAAGAGGCGATAATAACCTGGGCAAGCAATTAAATCAGGTCACGGCCAGTCAGAAGGCTGAATTTGAGAGAATTGGCAAGCAAATTGAAAAGGCAGCTCAGCCAGCTGTCCAAAAAGTTTCGGACTTGCACAAAGAATTGAAAAACAGCGGCCTATCGCCCCAACAATTCAGAACCCTGCTGAAAGCCAACAATACCAGCGAAATCGAACGTCGACTCAATATCGACAAGATCAGAAATACTTTTAGCAATGTAAATATATCGAGCAGCATCCCCACGCCTTCAAAGGTAGGCGGTTCTCGCCAGACCAGCCCGCCTCGCTTCCAGACCATGTCGTTCGGAATGGTGGCAGATGCCTCGGTCCTTTTCGGCGGAAACATTGAAGAAGGCATCGTAGTGGACTTGAAAGATCGCAGCCGCAAACCGAATGCCTACCTCACTGCCGGTTGGAGTATCGGAGCCTCGGCCGGAGCCGACGCCAGCATCGTCTACGGTTTTTGGGTCGACAAGGACATCAGCGGTTACGGAGAAGGTGTGACCATGGCAGCCAGCTACTACGCAGGTATGGCGGTGGCCTTCTGGTGGGCTAATTCTGCCAGCAGCACACCTGGCAAGTTTCTTGGATTCACGGTATCCCCCCAATTCGGATCAGGAGTAGAAGTAGAATACGGAAGGAATATTACGAAGATCAGATAATATATTATTCCCCCTGCCTCCGGCGGGGGAATATAAACATCCAACTAAACAAATTTTTATCATGAAAAAGCTCATCAAATTTTTTCCCATACTGATCATCGCAGCCCTTTCCATCTGGCTGTTTCAAAGAACTCAACTATTAGATCAGCCGGCGAATGAATGGGCGGACTTCATCAATAGTCCCATTCACGAACTCCCCATCAGCGATCAGGATGCCATGACGGCCAGCGAAGAGGCCCCTATCCAGATGCTTATTTTTAGTGATTTTGAATGCCCGGCCTGTAGCGATTTGGCCTTAATGAGCAAGCAATGGTTGCAGCGCTTCGATGGAAAAATCAACCTGATATTCAAACACTACCCTTTAAGCAGCGCCTGCAACCCGGAAATGGAATATGATATGCACCCCAATGCCTGTGCAGCCGCTAAAGCTTCTCAGGCAGCATTAAGACAGGGCAAGTTCTGGGAACTTCACGATCTGTTCTTCGATCAGAGCTTCACTGCAGAGGACTTTCCCTTACTGGCAGCCGAGGCAGGTCTGGATCTGGATCAATTCCTGAAAGACCTTTCCGATCCTGCTATTGAAGAAAAGGTACAACTGGATATCGAACTGGCCAACGAACTGAAAATCATGGGTACCCCCTCCATTTTTATTAATGGAAGACAAGTGGACAATCCGTATCCGGAAAAAATCGAGGCAATTATTGAGCAATTGTTGGTGCCTGGGGTGTAGATCAGATCCCAGGAGTATTTTGGGAGAGGTTCAGGATCAACTGTACTTCATATACACTCTGATCCTCTTTGACGAGGAGGCGGTAACGGTCTTCAGGAAAAAAAACTGCGAGTTTTTCCCGCACATTCTGAAGACCCACCTGATGAGAAATGACTTTTTTAGAAGAAGTTTTGAGCGTGTTTTTTATCGAAAAAAAGAGTTGACCGTTATTTATTTCAAGCTGACTTTTGATCCAGCCTTCGGGATCGTCCGCAGCATTGCCGTGTTTTAGGGCATTTTCGAAGAAGGGCTGGATGAGCATGGGAGGAATTTCGATCGATTCCATTTGAGCGGGTCCTACCCTGTGTTCGAAGGAAATATCGATGGGCTCCGGATTGATGGCTTTATGAAAATCAATGAAGTTTTGGATAAAATGGATCTCATGCTTGAGCGCAATCCGGTCTTCTTTACCATGCCCCAGCAGATAAGCCATGAGTTCCGAAAGCCGCAAGATGGCAAAGTCAATGTTTTTGGACTCTAACAAAGCCAGGTTATAAACCCCGCTCAGGGCATTGATGAGAAAATGAGGGTCCGTTTGAGCTTTGAGGAATTTGATCTTGGTTTCCTGCAACTTAATTTGGTTTTGCAGCACCTGACGGCTCAGCCGGTTTTTCTGATACCAATCCTCCACCAGTTTGATGGGGGTCGTAACAAAAAAAACCGCAACGGTTCCAAGGATCATTCCGAAGTAATAAGCAGGCACCAATTCACTGTTTTTCACATAACCCGAACCAATTAAAGTATCAAAGGCCAACTGTCCCCGAGGAGTATTATGAAAATCGCCTCCCAGAAACCATTGCAGGTAAAAATTGTCGAGGCCGGTTCTGAGGAAAAGAATAAGGGTCATCAAAGAAAGCGCCGCTAAAGCATAGACCAAATATCGGCCCTTCGAAAAATACCGGGGGTACAACCAATATAAATGAGGATATACCAAGCCGCACAAAATAAGCGCTTGAGCAATGGCTCGTTGAAAAGTAAAGCCCACGTACCCTCCCAGCATACCGGCAGTGGTGATGGTATCAAAAGCAATAAAACTCAGCCAAAAGAAAAGATTGGCTGCCAGGAGCAAGCGTCTTTTTGATAAAGGAAAAGAAGGGATATGGGTTGGATCCTCACTCATGGAAATTAAAAAGATTACCACATTAGGAATGCGAGTCAACAGAAATTACAGAAGATCAATAATAACAATTTTTCTCCTGGTCATGAAACCAAGAGAGGCTATATTAGTCTTCAAACACGTTCTCAAAGACTAGTTTCACTGATCTTACAAATATTTGTTAAGGTGTCGCAGCTACGCAGCTCAACTTTGCCATTTTTAATGCCTGCGGTTAACACCACAGGCTTGTAGCTGTCACCGCTCCGCGATTTATGGGACTTGGCTTATTAGCCGCTTGCGGCGAAAGCTTTGTAAGCTCGGGTGCCAACCCGAGCATAAAAAACCCCTCCTTCAAAAAGCTGCGTAGCTGCGACACTTATTTCAAATTGAGTCATCACTAACTGATTTAAAAAAAAGCTATGGAAGTTTTAGAACAGCACGAAATTTTGGGATATTTAGACAAAATACCGGATGTCATGACCGAACCGATCAAGGCTATTATCATTGATGACAACAAGATGCACATTTCCAGCCTGATGATCCTGCTGCAACGGCACTGCCCGCAGGTAGAGATCGTCGACACCTCGCGTTCGGCAGCAGAAGGGCTGGAAGCCATCCAGTTGTTTAAGCCGGACCTCGTTTTTCTCGACATACAAATGGAAACGCCCATGGCCGGCTTTGAGCTATTGGAACAATTACCGGACCGGAGTTTCGACGTCATTTTTACGACCCAGCACGACATGCATGCCCTGAGGGCATTCGAGGCCTACCCGATCGATTTCCTGGTCAAGCCCGTGGATCCCGAGCGTCTGGTGAAGGCCATGAGGTTGGTACTGGAAAGAAAAGTCCCGCTCCTTTCCGGGGAAATGCTGACTGACATCAAAGACGTATACCAAAACCCGGACAAGCCTTTTCCGAAAATCCCTGTACCTACCATGGAGGGAAGCGAGTTCATTAAAGTGGCCGATATCATTCGCTGTCAGGCCGCTACCGAAAAAGGCAACCGAACACTTTTTTACCTGAAAAATCAGCGAAACCCCATCCTCAGTTCGAAAACACTTAAGGATGTAGAAACGGATCTGTTGAAGGGGCAATCGTTTTGCCGCATCCATCAAAGTCACCTGGTGAACCGGGTGCACATGACCCGATACATCAAAGATAGCGGACAGTCACCTAAGGCTCAGGAACCCGAAAAAAAAGCAGCCGGAGGCTACGTAATCATGGTCGATGACGCTATTTTACCGGTATCTAAGTCAGGCAAGAAGCGCTTATTTGGGAAAGCTTAAGCCTATGAAGCCTTCCCAACACATACCCGGTCCCAAAAATAAGTGGCTGATCGATCTGTACTTTCGATTCATTAAGGCCCCATTTGTTTTTTTTCTGGAAACCGCAAAAAGCTTTCCGGGCATTTCGAAATTCCGTTTTTTCCACCAAACCGTTTTCCTCCTCAGCGAGCCTTCCTACATCAAGCACATTCTTCAAACCAACAATAGAAATTATACCAAAGGGAAAGATCAGGCCCAGATCAAAAAACTGGGCGGCAGCGGCCTGTTTACGGCAGAAGGCGATTATTGGAGAAAAAGGAGGAAGCAGCTCCAGCCTCATTTTTATAAAAAAACCATAGAAGATTACCTGGATATGATGCTGGAGGAAACGGAAGGGACCATTGCGCAGTTTCGAAAAAAAAAGGGGGAAGTGCTTGACCTCAACAGCATCCTCAGCAAATTAACGCTCCAGATCATCTCCCGCTGTCTGTTCAATTACCGGGTGGAAGAAAACTTTGATGAAAGCGTCACGGAGATTCTCCGCTGGACCTACGACCGGATGACCGGAGCCGTCGCCCCAGCCTGGATTCCCACCAACAGGAATAAGCAGTTCAAAAAACACTTTCAACGATTGCAGGAGGTGGCTGATCAAATTTGGAGCCAAAAGGCGGAGCAGGAGAACCTATTCCTTTCGACCTTAAAAGACGGCAGTTTCACTCCTCGTCAGGCCAAGGATGAGATCATCACCATGTTCATCGCCGGCCATGAGACTACGGCCATTGCGATGACCTTTACTGTACACTTACTGACCCGGCATCCGGAGCAGGAAGCCCGGCTCCAAGCAGAACTGGACAGTGTACTCGGCGGTA
>JAUIKE010000094.1 GCA_030430845.1 Bacteroidia bacterium
TTGTTTTAAATTCATAAGCTGGGCTGTAGGAATATTTTTCACCTAAAGACTTGAAATAATTTTTGCGAATGAGTATTCACGTAGCAATCAGACATAAGACCAGGTATATTTACGATCGCGCCATCAAATTATGGCCGCAGGTCATCCGCTTGAGGCCGGCCCCTCACTCCAGAACCAAAATCCTGGGGTATTCTCTTAATATCAGGCCCGAACAACACTTCATTAACTGGATGCAAGATCCTTTCGGGAATTACCAGGCGAGAGTCGTTTTTCCCGACCTTACACAGGAGTTCGAGATCGATGTGGAAGTGATCGCTGATATGGTGGCGATCAACCCTTTCGATTTTTTCCTGGATGAATATGCGGAGGAGTTTCCCTTTACTTATTCTGATTTGCTGAAAAAAGAGCTACAGCCTTACCTCGAAATCAATGAGTCCGACTCCCTGTTGAAGGAATGTTTTGATGCCTGCCGGCAATTTGAAAACCGGAGTACGGTCGATTTTCTGGTGGCCGTTAATCAATATGTTTACGACCTGATTGATTATACCATCCGGCTGGAAAGTGGGGTGCAAAGCTGTGAAGAGACCCTGGAGAAAAAATTGGGTTCCTGCCGGGACTCGGCCTGGTTATTGGTTCAGCTATTCCGCCATTTTGGCCTGGCTGCTCGCTTTGTGTCTGGGTACCTGATACAACTCAAAGCCGATGTCAAAGTCCTCGATGGGCCGTCCGGGCCGGAAGAAGATTTTACCGATTTGCATGCCTGGGCAGAGGTATACGTACCCGGTGCAGGCTGGATCGGCCTGGATGCAACCAGCGGCCTTTTGGCTGGTGAAGGCCATATTCCTTTGGCCTGTACGCCTCATTATCAAAG
Organism: Bacteroidia bacterium; assembly: GCA_030430845.1. GTDB lineage: Bacteria > Bacteroidota > Bacteroidia > Chitinophagales > Saprospiraceae > JANQPA01. Next base: position 872 of record JAUIKE010000094.1, read on the forward strand.
TGCCGCGCCGGTAGCGGGCTTTACGGAAAAAACGACAGTGGAGTTTGACTTCCACAACCAGGTGGAACGGATCTTCGAAGCACCCAGAGTTACAAAACCTTATACCCAATCGCAGTTATCGGCTATCCACCTTTTAGGTCAAAAAGTGGATAAAATTCTGCTCGATAACGATGCCCGACTTACGATGGGGGGCGAACCGACTTTCATTTCAGCCACAGATATGGAATCCGAACAGTGGAACTCCGAGGCCGATGGAAAAGATAAAAGAAAAATGGCCTTTGAATTGAGCCAACAGCTTAAAGAGGCATTTGGACTAGGAGGATTCATTCATTTCGGACAAGGGAAATGGTATCCCGGCGAGCCTATTCCCCGCTGGCAATATGCCATTTATTGGAGAAAAGATCAGCATTGGATTTGGAATGATCCGGATTTGATCGGAGATCCAAATAAAAAGGGAACCAGTACAAAAGAGGATGCAGAGCAATATATTAAAGAATTGGCCCAGAACCTGGGACTGTCTCCTCAATTTGCTATTCCAGCCTATGAGGATCGTTATTACTACCTGTGGGAAGAACAAAACCTGCCTGTGGCTTTCGAAAGGGAAACCGAGCACGAAGGCCTCAAGATTGAACGGAAAACACTTTTAGAACTCCTTCAAAATGAAGGGCTAAAAAATCCGACCGGGTATGTGCTTCCCCTCAGAAGAAATATACTGCTGAATGAATGGGAAAGTTGTCGTTGGGAATTTAACAGAAAAAACCTGTTTTTAATTCCAGGGAATTCACAGATCGGGCTCCGACTGCCGCTGGATCGATTGAAGATGCCCGAGGATGGGGTAGAAGATATTGTGGTAGGGGCGAATCACTTTGAAGCGCCTTCCGGTTTATTGGAAAGAACCGACTCCTTGGAAAAAATAAAAAAGCGATCAAAAAACCTAAAGGAAAAAGCAGTAAAATCTGTGTTTAAAACAGCCATTTGCACACAAGTTGTAAATGGGAACCTACATCTGTTTTTGCCGCCCATGGAAGAAATGGATCACTTCCTGGATCTCTTGCATTCGATAGAGGCCACTTCTGAAAACTTGGGGACACCGGTTGTTGTCGAAGGCTATCACCCGCCTTTTCACCCGGAGGTGGTTAAACTAGTCGTCGCGCCTGATCCGGGTGTGATAGAAGTGAATATTCATCCGGCTGCTTCCTGGGAGGAGATCAATTATATTTACGAAGTATTATTTGATGCTGCTGAAAAGGTAGGCCTCGGTACCAATAAATTTATGTTGGATGGTAAGCATACCGGTACGGGAGGAGGCAATCACATTACGCTCGGCGGCAACAGCCCGGCCGATAGCCCTTTGCTCCGCCGGCCTGTCGTACTGCGCTCGATGATCAACTTTTGGCAAAACCATCCGGGCCTGTCCTACCTGTTTTCTTCTCATTTTATCGGCCCGACTAGTCAGGCTCCCAGGGTAGATGAAGGCAGGCCTGATATTCTGTACGAACTCGAGATTGCCTTTGCAGAATTGGAACGACATACCGACCCACCCTTCTGGCTGGTCGATCGCGTCTTTCGCAATCTATTGATCGACCTGACGGGCAATACCCACCGGGCTGAGTTTTGTATCGACAAATTATACAGTCCGGACTCTTCCTCCGGGCGGCTTGGAATATTGGAACTCCGCGGTTTTGACATGCCCCCGCATAAGGAAATGTGCCTGGTTCAGCTGTTGTTGATCCGCTCCCTGTTTGCGGCTTTTTGGCAAACCCCCTATAAGAACAAACTCATCCATTGGGGAACGGATCTGCACAATAAATTTATGATCCACCATTTTGTAAAAGAAGATATGTACGAAGTAGTGGATTACCTGAACAGGAGTGGGATTGAGTTTGATCGTTCATGGTTGGATGTTTTCCTGGAGTTTCGTTTTCCAATATACGGCAGTGTGAATGTGGAGGGTATCAACCTTAGCTTGAGGGCTGGTATTGAGCCCTGGATCGTCCTGGGAGAGGAAATGACCAGCTCAGGCACTGCCAGATATGTGGACTCTTCGGTGGAAAGAGTAGAAGTGTTCGTAGAAGATTTTAATGCTGACCGGTATTTAGTCTTGTGTAATTCCATCCAGGTTCCTTTGGTGAAAACGGAATACAAAGGCAAATATGTAGCCTCTGTTAGATACAAAGCCTGGGCTCCTCATTCTGCTTTACATCCCACCATTGGTGTGAACTCGCCCCTGGTTTTTGACATCTATGATACCTGGAATGAAAGATCCATTGGTGGATGCACCTACCACGTTGTGCACCCGGGAGGCAGAAATTATGATACCTTCCCGGTCAATAGCCTGGAGGCGGAAAGCCGAAGGGTCACGCGCTTTTGGGAGTTTAACCACAGCCCTAAGCAGGAGTCACATATTGTGGATCAATCCGTAAATAGCTCACAATCGAAAAACTATGTGGTTCAGCATACGGAGATAAAGGAAAATATGGAGATCAAACAAATACCTGTAAGCAGGGATTTTCCCCATACCTTAGATCTGAGAAGGGGGTGATTAGGTAAAAAAGACTAGATTTTTATTTTGATTTCTCCTTTTTTAGAAGAGAAATATTTGGTAAAAATATCAATTGTTAGTACCTTATTATAGTATTTGTTTAATTGGCGTTTAATTTTTAACCACCGAATTTAAGCAAGCTAAAGCTCGCTTTCCTGGAAAGCTGAAGCTTGCTGTCCGATTAGGCGCTTATTTTTTTAACGCCAATAAAATAAATATTATCTATTCCCGCAGGTGTGTTCACACAATACCCTTCGGGATTTTTTTTACCCAAAACCATACAATTATGAATACCCAATTCTCTAAAAACACTCTTCTTGTACTGTGCTTACTTTTTGCCTTTACCATTAGTTTGACTGCGCAAAGACCCACCGCAAAGAAAAGAACCAGCGCTACCGAATTGAAACAGGATGTCGCGAAAAAAAGAATTTCCGATGCCGACCGAAAAGCTATCATTGCACTTTTTAAAGGGGTTGATCAATCGAAATATCGCTTACAATTTTATAATGGCGAGCGAAAAACAGCAAGTAAATATGGACGTTTGAATTACAAAATGAATGACCTTCAAAGAGTGCAAAGGCTTACTAATCCTGTAGATGCAGTTGGTTGGATTGTCTTTGTAGTGGAAGGAGATGATGTGATATATGTCCTCGCTGTTGGAAGTGATAAACTTAAGAGTGTATTAGGGGCTTCAAAAGTCCGCAGGCTTAACTCAATAATGGCCAAATATAAATAGCCTGCTCCAAATTTAACGAAGAAAGGATGTATCGCTGAAGTGCCGTACATCCTTTTTTGTTATTTTAGAACAATTGACGGTTGATAGAATCTTTCGATGTATAACCAACAACTTCTCCTTATGATGAAAAAAGTAATGTACGGTCTGGCCTTCATACATCTACTGCTTATTAGTCTATCCGTTTTTCACTTGATTGATGGGCTTCTTAAAACCAAATACTTTGCCGAACCACTGGCTTTTATCAGTACCCTTAATTACTCCGTATGGCGATATGGCTTTTTTTCACCGGATGTTGGAAAGACAATGGAAGTGGAAATGCTGCTTTATGAGGACAACTCTCTCGTTCGAAAATACTCGACTATTGAGGACTTTGATTTTTTTGTAGCCAATCAGGAGGCAGCCAATAGGTTTTATGGCTTTAAAGCACATACAGCAGCTGATACCACTTTCCTGGATCTCTGTTCCCTTTCCGCCTGTACCAAAATGATGAATCTTCATCCCGATGCATGGAGGATCGATTATACTGTTCGCAGTATTAGATATCCGACCATGAAAGGGTACCGCCGGCAAGATACTATTGCTGTCATACCTCTTTATACTACTTCCTTTGAAGTCAATTAGAACCTAATTAAGATGCAATCAGTCCAGAACATCATAAAAACCTTCTTTACGGCTCCTCTTTCACCTAAACCGCTGGGTATCTACCGGGTCCTTATTGCAGCCTTTGTCTTGTTACAGGCTACTCTTTGGTACCCTGACTGGCATGCCTTCTTCGGAGAAGAAGGTTGGATTCAGTGGGAGATTTCCAGAGCGCTGAATGAGGGATGGAGGTTACATATGTTTCACGTCCATTCCTTGTTGAAACATCTGGGATTTTCCGCTGCTCTGACCGTTGAAGTATTTTTTTGGGTTTACGCAGGTTGTGCTGTCGGCTTATTGCTTGGGTGGTACACTCGAATTTGGGCTATCCTTACCTGGGCCTTGCACTATATCTTGCTTTCCACGATAACCACCTTTGTTTATGGTGTAGATATATTTTTACACATCTCTTTGTTTTATTTAATGATCATGCCGGCAGGAAAGGCCCTTTCACTGGACGTACGGCAAGGCAGGACCTCTCCTGAACCTAGTTGGGGTGTGACCCTTTCCATCAGGGTTTTACAGCTTCACTTATGTCTGGCGTATTTATCGGCCGGCTTTGAAAAAATGCTGTCGGCCGACTGGTGGAATGGCAATGTTCTGTGGCGTTCGCTGGTACAGCCGGAATTCAGGCAATTTGACCTGACCTTCCTGGCGGATTATCCCTTGATCGTCAAAATATTGAGCTGGTTCACCATGATCTTTGAAACGGGCTATTTCATCGGCATGTTCATTCCCAAAGTTCGCGTCTTTTGGCTCCTTGGTATGATTGGGTTACATCTGGGGATCGGCATGTTCCTTGGCTTATGGCTGTTTGGCCTGATCATGATCTTGCTGTCGGTTTCGGCATTTGGATACTATGCCTGGCAGGATGTGAAAGCCTTTAGAAACATGAATCATCCCGAATTTTCGAAAGGTCCCCAATAAACTGATGCTGCTTCGACTGCCCCCGGCAGCCGAATGATGCTGTGATGCTGTTTCACCATTAGAGGCGTGTATTGATTGCTTATAACTAACTAGGTCTTTTTCTGAGGCCTCAGTATGGACTTGTATTGGAAGATCTGAAAAGTTCTTCCGTTCAAAGCCCGCACGGGCGGAGCGCCATATGCTCGCTAACACGATGTTTTATATGATGCTCCCCCCGTGCGGGCCGTATGGCTGGAGCTTAAGAGACAGGGTACAAGACTTTGTTACCGATATTTCGCCTCTCCGAGGCTCTTGAACTTTCAAAACTTACTATCCCTGCCGTATTAGGTGTCGGAAAAAATATAACTGATCAATGCACGGCCCTATAGATGAAAGATCCTGACGACTTTTTTTATCTAAAAATGGAGCCTTATTTTCTACTTAGCAATATAAATCGTCAGCATCGTGAGTCCGCCACAGGCGGACGAAATAGCATCACAGCATCTCCCGATTGAAAATCGGGATAGCATCTGTTTTTGGTCATCAGCTAAAAAAATCGGGATGTCTCATATTTTACCATTTATATTTCATCCCTAACCGAATCACCTGTGTCTCGTAATAATTTTCATATAAAGCTTCAAAGTCAGATCCTACAATCTCCTGCCGGATGCCATAATCATTGAGGATGTCACTAAAGGAAAGCAAAAGTTCCCCCTTATTGTTCCATAGTCTTTTCTGAATACCGAGGTCAATAGAGGAGCGAGCCAGTTGGCGCCCCTGAGGGATATTCTTTGGAGCCAGGTAAAGCCCTGTGATTTGTATCTGAAGATTACCTGGAAGGAAAAACTGATTGCTGAGCTTAATGTCCCAGGTGATGTCTTCTGTCGTTTCGATACTGAAAGGACGTTCATAAGGAAAAAGAAGCACCCCTTCAAACGCATCGACCTTATTCTTGTACCAGTTCAGGCTGCCTGAAAATTTCCAGTATTGGCCAAAATTTTGGGATAACAACAATTCAAGGCCAAGATTGGACCCACTGCCCACATTTTGATAGATCTTATTGATGATGGAATAATTTGGGTCGGATTCATCAATGCTATACACTCTTTGAAATGGATCGTCTATCAGGCGATAATAAGTTGACAAAAAAATCGAGCCGGTGGGCCAGATCCGCTTGTAAGCAGCTTCAAAGGTTTGGGTAAACTGAGGGCGTACATATGGATTACCGACCTTCAATAATTCCGGGTCATCGTATTTGGGGAAGATCCGCAGGTTGGGCTCTCCAGGCCTGTCCACTCGTTGATTGTAAAACAAAGAGAGATTATTGGCTTCATTGAGCTTAAAAGTTAAGCGAACATTGGGATAGATTCGAAAGTAATCGTATGCATCGTTACGGGGATAGTAGGTGTTCGCAGGATCAATATCATAAAAAACATCTGTCTCCTCTACCCGAAGACCTCCTTCCAGGTCAAATCCCTTTTTTTCCAAAACATAATTCAAATAAAGCGCATAAATGTTTTCTCCCCAATCGGAATAATCGCCTATTCCTTCATAAATGATAGATTGCCGGCCCCTGTCAACCTCATACGTTACAGGGATGGTACGAATTTGAACTTTGGCTCCCATTTCAAGACGGCCGCTCCTGAGCGGTTTGGTATAATCAGCTGTAAATGAGGTCGTATTTTCGGTGGCAATTAAATGAGTCGCGTCGGTAGACTGTCGAATGCTGGTGCTATCATTTAAAAAATAAGCTTCATCCTCCCAGCCACGTACATACTGAGCGCCCATTTTGAGCTCATGGCCGGCCCCTGGAAGAGAATGCCGATAATTTAGTTGAAAATTTAGGTAGCCGGTTACCTCGTCTTCCATCCAATGCCAGTAGCGATAGCGCTGATTGGATAATAGATTGATGAATGGGATCTGGGCCGTATCGATGTGGCTTTCATAATCCCAAATCGTAGAAAAGCTAAAGAAGTTTCGGTCATCAGGCTGCCAGTCGATCCCTCCCTGAAGGATGTAATGGGTTTGTGTTCTGTTTTCGGGAACGGCCGAGATGGTCTGAGCACCATCAGTATATTTTCGGGTGGTAAATTCGTTATTCGGCAGCTTTTTTTGCTGGAGAACTTCTCCCTGAAAGAACGTCCGGGTTTTTTGTGTCCGGTAATTCAGACTTAGGCTCGGGATATACTTTGGATTCAGATCATACCTTCCCAGTTCGGTCGGCAAATCTTCCTTTCGGGTGGTTAATTCTCCCAGTCCATAAGCAAAGCCTATTTCTCCATTGAAACCCGATTCTTTCTCTTTTTTATAAATGATGTTGATAATACCGGCCATGCCGGCAGCATCGTATTTGGCAGAAGGATTATTGATAATCTCGATCCGCTCGATGTTGGAGGCTGGAATATTATCGAGGCCTCGCTGATTGCCAAAGCCCGTCATGCCTGTCTGCTGTCCGTCGATTAGCACAGCAACCTGGCTGCTACCACGAAGCAGGACATTGCCCTCCTGGTCGACCGTCACGCCAGGCAATCCCTTCATCGCATCCAGGACAGACCCACCCGACTGAGCGATCTGATCCTCCATGCTAAAAGACTTTTTGTCAAGATTCGCATCTACAGTGGCTCTTTGACCACTAACTGTGACTTCTTGGAGTTGCTCCGCTTCTTCTGTTAGTAAGATTTTTCCTACATCATAAATATTGTTCTTCTCTCCAATGAATACTGACTGGGTAATGGTCTGATAACCCAGATAGGAGCATTTGAGAATAAATTCACCTCTGACAGGAATATTCAACACAAAGGCGCCTGCTTCATCTGTGATGGTCCCGGCTATGATTTTTTGGGAAGTGTCCTGGTTTAATACCACGGTGACAAAAGGAATCGGTTGATCCGTAGCGGCGTCAAAAATTCTACCGGACAGGACAGCCACCTCCTGAGCCCAGAGAGAGAGCGTGTTTGCGAGGAAGAAAAAGAGGAGTATGATGCGTTTCATAATGGAACATAATGCGTTGGGTGATGTGGTAAAGGTAAAAATTTCCACTATCATTTAAACGCCTCCTGAAAAGCCGGCGAATAACATAGAATTCGCACTTTTGAAAAAATATTCCATGTGTCGCTGCGCCCAGACGGGCCGTCTGGGCGCAGCGATACTTATGTTTTACTGATCCCCTACTCATGTCTCAAGGCCTTCGCCGGATTGATCACCGACACCCGCATGGCCTGATAACTTACCGTGATGACCGAAATCACTAAGCCGATCAATAAGGCGCCCAGGAAAGTCATCCAGGACATATTCACCGGATAGGCAAAGCCTTCCAACCAACGGCTCATGAAATAATAGGCCAGCGGTAAAGCAATAAGATTGGCAATTAGCACCCATTTTACGACTTCAATGGTAAGGGTGTAGAAAATCCTGGAAACCGAAGCTCCCACTACCTTGCGAATTCCCATCTCTTTGGTTCGCTGCTCGGCCGTAAAAGTAGCCAGGCCGAACAAGCCCAGACAGGCAATGACAATAGCCAAAAGGGTGAAAATAGAAAAGATATTGCCGATCCTGGATTCGGATTCATAGACCGAATCAAAATCCTCTTCCATGAAATTGTAGTCGAACGGTTGTCCCGGCCCCATCTGGTTCCAGAGTTGATTCAGGTCGCTGATAAAACCAGACATATCATCTGTGTTGACTTTAATGGATAGCAGGCCGGTGTCTTCCCCAAAAAACATAGCCAGGGGCCCTATTTTGCTGCGTAGGGATTCAAAATGGAAATTTTCCACCACTCCTATTACCTTCGTCGTTTGTATTTCAGGGTTTTCCATGGTACCTCCCATAAAAGTGCTGATTTCTTTACCCAGCGGCTCTTCTAACCCAAACAAGGCTACGGCTGATTCATTTAATATGACTGCATTGGAATCGGAAGGGAAGTCAGAGGAAAAGGCCCGACCCTCTTTAATGTTCATGCCCAGGGTTGGTATATAATCATAATCGACCCTATACAAACGAAGTACGTGGGTTTTGGCTGGATCCGGATTACGCCCCAGGAATACAGCCGAGTTATTGCTGTTGGAAGGGGTAGGTAGCGTACTACTCAAGGTAGCGTTCACCACTTTAGGATGTTTTTTAATTTCCTCTTTGAAGGGCTGGCAGTTATCTCGTAGAGTATAGAAGTTGTTGAGAATGAGCACACGGTCTTTGTCGTATCCCAGCTTTTTGTTTTGGATATAATGTAGTTGCCTCGATATAATCAGCGTGCCGACGATTAGGGCAATAGTAATGGCAAACTGAAAAACAACCAAAATAGAACGGAGCGAAATTTTACGACTGCCTCCCTTAATACCACCACTGCGAATGGCTTTTAAGGGATTAAATTTAGATAAATGCAAGGCCGGATAACTACCTGCTACCAAACCTACAATAACGACCAAGCCAAACATCAGGGCAGCCAGTTCTACTGTAAAAATATCAGAGAGCAGAAATTGCTTGCCCGATAAATCATTGAAATAAGGAAGTAAAAAGAACAGCAGGCCAGCCGCAATGATGAGCGATAGAAACGTAATGACTAAAGATTCACTCAGAAACTGCATAATCAATTGAGGCCGACTGGCTCCCACCACTTTCCGCATCCCTACCTCTCTGGAACGGGTAGCTGAGCGGGCCGTTGCCAGATTGATAAAATTCACGCAGGCCAGTAGTAAAATGAATACACCGATGAAGGTGAAAATGTAAACGTATCGTATATCACTATTGACACTTAATTCGGCTTGTTTGTCGGAGTATAAATGGATTTTCTTGAGCGGGAAGAGCGTGAAATTAATAAAATTACCTTCCGCCATAATATCATCATAGGATTTGCCCATGAATTGCTCGATCTCAGGGCCAATGTATTTAGGCACTAAGTCTTTGAACTTTTCGTCAATCGTTTCAGGCGCAACCCCCTCCTGCAGTACCACATAAGTCTGAAAATTATTACTCAGCCACATGGTGTTACGACTTTCATTTATCGTGGACATGGAAGCAATCATATCGAATTGTAAGTGCGAATTCCTGGGCATTTCTTTCATGACGCCCGTCACCCGATACATATTTCGATTATCTACGCGCAAACTTTTCCCGATGGGGTCCTCCGATCCGAAATATTTTGTGGCTTGATCTTCTGTAATAACGATGGTGTTCGGCTCTGCCAGCGCCCGTTCAGGTTCTCCTTTCACTAATTCAAAGGAAAAGACATCAAAAAAAGTAGAGTCCGCGAAAACCCAGTCCTCTTCTCGGAAACTTTGGTTTTCATAAGAAACCGTATAGCTGCCTCTTTCCCTGAAGCGGCAGTATTGCTTAATTTCCGGCCACTCTTCTTTGATAATAGGTCCTACCTGTGCACCAACTACCGCAAAATTAAGTTCTTGATCAAAGGCATACCCATCAAAATTGATACGGTGGATCTGGTCTGCCTTTTCATGAAATGTATCATAGCTCATTTCATCCTGAACAAAAAGCAGGATGAAGAGAAAACAACCCAGTCCAATGGCAAGTCCAAGGGTATTGATAGAAGAATAGAAACGGTATTTCCAGAGATTCCTAATGGCGGTGATGAAGTAATTTCGGAGCATAATAACAGTTTTTCTTGAAGGATGATGAATACAGGCTCTTAATTTAAAGATGCAATGGGCTACTAAATTCCCCTATTTGTTTGAGCCTTGGGACGGCATTATCTGGAAGGAGGTTACATTTAATTTGAAGAGGAACTGGTAATTTTTAGAAAATAGTAATAGCTTACTCAAACGATAAACTCCATTTGTTAATCCAAAAAACCAAACCAGCATGAAAGACATTTATCAATTGATCTGGGAAGCAGATCAAAATGAAAATGGCGTACGCCCTATTCTGGACACCCATTCCGGCGATCCTACAGAGGGCTTTGTAAAAGTAAACTCCAGGCTAGACGAAACAGATCAGGATCTTCGCGTATTGACCGAATTAGAGATTCCTGAGCACAAGAAGAAAACCTACCAACTGGGACTTAAATTATTCGACAATTTTGCCCTTAGAGAACGAGATGAGGAACTGGATACGGCTGAAGAGCGTACGGAAATCCACAACTTTGTAGATGCTATCATCGACACCGCTCCTATGCAAGTAGCCCGTGAATATGTAGCACAGCAAACAGGTTCCAGCCTTACTCGCCAGCGTTGGTACAATACCCTTATGGAAATGTGGTTTAGAAAATACTCGATGGGTGGTGATCCTCATCTTTCGGGTTTCGAACATGTGATCATGGGCGAGCAGGACGGATCAAAGGCCAAAGGCTATCATTTTTGGTATAAGTATTATCTGGATGATGGTTTCGCCAGATTACAGGACGGTATTTATCAAGATGCCTTTCCGGAACTCCAGGATGATCGTATCCATTATTCCGGCACCAAACAGGCTAAAGACCAGGAATATTATCCCGAAACAGTTACCATCTCCTACAAATGGCTCGCGCCGGATTATGAGCGCGAGGCGCTTCGTCCCCTTTTCAAGAAAATCGGAGGCTTTTTTGTTGGTTGCAGCATTGAGGGCTTACTCGCCCTGGGAACAGTGCGAGGACATTTGGGGATCAATGCCCCCAAAAAGGCAGTCATCAATGGCGCCGAGTATGATATGAAGCTGTATCACAGCACGAACCGCCGGCATATTCGTACCTTTTATCCCGTATTTCTCAGAGGAATGGAGCCTATAATAGAGCCTCCTGTAGTAGAGCCTCCAATCGGCCCTGGAGGAATTACACCGGCCGCACCCGGGAATATTCGCATTATCGCAGCGGCTATTAATCCTAAAGGGGACGATGTCGGGCAAGAAAGCGTGACCATTATCAACATTGGGCCGGAGGCTACTCAACTTAACAACTGGAGTATCGTGGATAAAAATGGGAATTATACTTCTTTTTCCATTCCATCCATTGGAGCAGGGGATGTGTACAAAATTGTGTTGGATGGCCGGGGCGCTCAGTTATCCAATAAAGGAGGCAAAATTAAGTTGCTGAATGAAAACCGGGAAATGGTACATTTAGTATCTTACAGTCAGGGCCAGGTGAAAGAGCAGGGCGTGACGACGCTTTTCTAGGCTATTCCTTTAGGGTTGTCTCATTTGCCTGATTGGCGTTAAAAAAATGATCGACGAATTGGACTACATTCCTGCCGGCCGCAGGCGGGGTTCACACCTGTCTGCCTAAGGCATGAATGTCCGGTCATCATACTTTAGTCTGATGCGCTCAAATTTTCAGCGTAAACGCCGAAAACCAGACACTCTAAAGTGGTGTAGTCCATTTTCTGCAGTTTAATTTTAACCGCGAATCAGGCAGATTTCACACCCCCCAGTCACTCTTTTTTTTATCTTACCCCTCCTTAATCCACAAACCAATAGTTTATGAAACGGTATTTCCCAATTTTCTTCCTGTCCATTCTGTTTTTTACTTCCTGCGAACCTCCTCAAGAAACAGCTGACCTAATTCTCCACAATGCCCAGATATGGACTGCTGATACTCAAAATCCAAGTGCGGAAGCAATGGCCGTCAAGGATGGGAAAATCATGATGGTAGGAACGAATGATGAAGTTTTAAAAAGTCAGGGCGAAACTACCGAAGTAGTAGATGCCGAAGGGCGATTGGTTACGCCCGGCTTCATAGACTGCCATGTCCATTTCCTAACGGGTGGGCGCAATCTGGCTTCTGTACAGTTGCGGGACGCCAAAACACCCGAAGAATTTGCTCAACGGATCATTGATTTTGCCCAAACCGTCGAAAAGGGAACCTGGATCCTTGGTGGCGACTGGGACCATGAAAACTGGGGCGGAGAATTACCCCAGCGGTCCTGGATCGATGAGGGGACCCCCGATCATCCGGTTATGCTCAGGCGCCTGGATGGGCATATGGCACTCGTCAATTCAAAGGCACTTGAACTGGCCGGTGTGGATGAACAGACCGCAGATGTAGAAGGTGGGGAAATCGTTCGTGATAATAAAGGGCAACTAAGCGGGGTATTAAAAGATAATGCAATGGGATTGGTTGGCAGAGTGGTACCTCCTCCTTCCGAGGCCGAATTGGACCGAGCATTAAATGCGGCCATGAATTACGTGGCAGCTCAAGGTGTAACTTCCGTACATCATGTTGGAGGGATGGCAACGGAGCCAAGTATGGATGCATTTAAACGAGCCAAAGAAGAGGGCCGGCTTATTACAAGGATTTATGCCATGATGCCGCTGCCTGCCTGGCCGAGCCTGGCTGATAAAATTAAAGAAGAGGGAAGAGGCAACGAATGGTTAAAAATAGGTGGATTAAAAGGCTTTGTGGATGGGTCCTTAGGCTCACATACAGCCGCTTTTTTTGAACCCTATACCGATGTACCAACAGATAAGGGGATCTATGTCAATAGTCAGGATAGTCTGGCCGCCTGGATTCAAAGGGCAGATGCGGCCGGGCTACAAATTGCGGTCCATGCAATTGGCGATGAGGCCATTAATTTTTTACTCAATACCTTCGAATCTGTTCAGGAACAAAATGGCAAAAAGGATCGCCGCTTTAGGGTAGAGCATGCCCAGCATATTGCACCAGAAGACATTGCCCGTTTTGCTGAGATGGAAGTCATCCCAAGCATGCAGCCCTACCACGCCATTGATGACGGCCGCTGGGCCGAGAAATTGATCGGACCAGAGCGTATTAAGACAACCTATGCATTTCAATCCCTTTTCGATGCCGGAGCGAAGGTGGCCTTTGGCAGTGATTGGTTTGTAGCGCCACCTATTCCATTGCAAGGCATCTACGGGGCCGTTACCCGTCGGACGCTGGATGATAGGAACCCAGGCGGTTGGGTGCCTCAACAAAAAATCACAGTGGAGCAGGCTCTTCAGGCTTATACCATCCATGCCGCTTATGCTTCTTTCGAGGAGGAAATTAAAGGCTCGTTGGAAAAAGGGAAATTAGCCGATTTTGTGATCCTTTCTGAGGATTTATTTTCCATTGCTCCTGAGAAGATTTGGGAGGTGGAGATACTGCAGACGTTTGTTGATGGGAAAAAGGTGTATGAAAAAAAATAAGAGTAAGCAAATTCCAGTTTTAAATAACGAATAAAAGCCAATTTTAAACCAACTTAATCATATGAAACAATACTTGTCTTGTATTGCCTCTTGTGTAATACTACTTGCTTTACTTTCCATGTGCAGCTGTTCTGAATCATCACAAGAAAACCCAGGCATCGTCACCAGCGACATCGATCATTTCTGGGAGGCCTATGACCAGATTACCAGCACCACAGATAGTGCTGAACAACTTGCGTATTTCAACGAGTTGTTTCTCGATAAGGGCTCGCCGGGCCTGGACGGCATCATGCAAGCCAGGCGATACACTCCTCAGGAATACCTGGATGCCATTAATAATTATCCGAAATTTTGGTCGTCTGTTCGGGAAAACACCTACAAAGCAAAGGACCTGGGAGCTGAATTAGGAATAGGCGTTCAAAAGTTAAAAGCGATTTATCCGGATCTGAAGCCTGCCAAAATATATTTCACCATTGGAGCGCTGCGTACCAATGGAACCGTTCTGGATAGCATGCTCCTCATCGGTAGCGAACTGGCCATGGGCGATCAAAATACGGTGATCAGCGAATTGCCCGAGCGTTTTAGCTACCTGGATGCCTTTTTTCAGAACAACCCCATCGAAAACGTGGTCGCTCTGAATATTCATGAGTATGTGCACACCCAACAGTCGGCTATTGGCGGATATGACTTACTTTCTCAGTGCTTATTTGAGGGGGTGGCAGAATTCGTACCGGTGGTGGCCTTAGGAGAACTGTCCTCTACTCCGGGCGTTGCTTATGGAAAAGCCAATTTTGAAAAGGTTCGGCAGGTGTTTGAATCGGAAATGTTTTCCAGATGGTATTATAACTGGATCTGGAACGATATGAATAATGAGTTTGGCATTCGTGACTTAGGGTACTACGTTGGCTATGCCATGGCTGAAAAATATTACGAAGCAGCAGCGGATAAAAAACAAGCTATAAAGGAGCTTATTGAACTGGATTATCAAAATCGGGAAGAATTAGAAGCCTTTGTGGATAAAACAGGGTACCTTTCTAAACCGATTTCTGAATTGAAAAAGGAATATGAGGATAGCCGTCCGGTGGTGACAGGTATTCAGGAATTCGAGAATGGCGCTGAGGGGGTTGATCCAAAGAGGAGTCAATTCACGATTTCTTTTTCAAAACCCATGGATACCAGATTTCGGTCAACCGATTTCGGTGAACTGGGGAAAGAGCATTTCCCCAGAATTGATAGTATTTCATTCTCAGTGGACAGCACTAGGGCGACTTACTATATCCAATTGAAAGCCAATACGCAATATCAAATGTTAGTGGAGGAAGGCTATCGTACGCCTGAGGCCATTTCGGTAAAGCCCTTTTTAATTGAATTTAAAACAGCCGGGAAGTAGGACACTTAGAGCAACTCCAATAGGTTGGAAATGCCCACTCTGAACCAAAATCAAACCACCAGTGCAGGTCAGTGTAAGTCGGTGTCAAAAAAAATCTTTTTTAAAGGTGAAGAGAAAAATTAAGTTATTTGAATAATTTCGGGCATCAAAATACGGTGCTTCAGAGTCTTTATGGAAAACAACGGAATATGAATAATAAAAAAGAAATAGGCATCATCTTTCTAATTTCCTTAGGTTTATCTATCACCTTAGGAATGATAGACTATGAAACGGAATCCTTTTGGCACTTACTAACTTCCGATCCCGGAAATATTCCGACCCTGCTGATCTTTACCCTGGTTTTTATGGGAGTGGGAGTGGGGATTCTACAGCTTTTTCGTTCTTTGCAGAAACATGTCATGTCTAGACATGACATGTCCGAGCTGGATTGAAAAGTGGAATCGTAAAGTATTGATTATCAATGTTGATTTTTTGTTTTCAGACATGACATGTCTAAACATGACATGTCTGTTCCAGACCAATATGACATGTCTCATAATACCCCCCCTCAATGCATCCTCTTCGACTGTGACGGTGTGCTCGTCGACAGCATTCCCATCACCAATCAAGCCATCCTGGACTTGCTGGAGCCATTGGGCTTCGCCGCCGAGTTTGAAAAGGTCATTGACCGGTACAGGGGCACACCGCTGAAATCCACTTTCAGCGATATCGAAAAGATGATGGGCCGCCCCTTACCGGACGATTTTTTACAGCAATACCGTGACCTGATCTATCTTCGCCTGAAAACAGATATTCAGCCCATTCCTGGGATACGGCCCCTGCTGGAAAAGTTGGACAAGCCATTTTGCGTGGCTTCGGGTGGGCCGGTCGAGAAAATTCGGATTACCTTAGGAACTACTCAGCTTCTGCCATTTTTTGAAGGCCGGATATTCAGTTCTTATGTCGTGAAAAAGTGGAAGCCGGACCCGGGCTTGTTCCTGCATGCAGCAGAGCAAATGGGCTTTCAACCGGAGGACTGTTTGGTAGTTGAAGATAGCCTGGATGGGGTTCAGGCAGCCATGAGTGGCGGTTTTAAAGTGGTAGGCTTTGTGCCGGATCAAAACGAGGAAAGAATGAAAGGAACAAAAGCCAAAATTATTCAATCTATTAACGAACTACACGAAATCATTTTGGGATGATAAATAATAACGTTCTCTCCTTATTGCTAATTGGCTTTTTTTTATTCTCCTGTCAGCAAGTTGAAGTTTTGGAAGAAGAAGGACTGAGGTATTCCACCTCCCATGACTCCACCCGCTACTACTACCAAAAAGGCTGGCTACAGATCATGGATCAGGGTTTTTACGGCCCGGCTGAGGTTTCCTATCGCAAAGCACTCGAGTTTGACCCGGACTTTTTAGTGGGTAAAAGTGTACTGGCCCGTCTGACAACCGATCTGGAAGAAAGACTACAACTTTTTGAAGAATTGGAAGCTGAAAAAGAACGGATAACAGGGGATGAACGCTTAATCCTGGATGTCTACATCGCCCTCACTGAATTTACCAATGTGCGCGAGCAAGAGCCGGAAAAGGCTCCTGCTTATCTGGAGAAAACGCTGGAGTTAGCAGAGAAAAACTTCCGGCAGATCGTTCACAAATACCCGGAGGAGATTTACCTGAAGGCTGAGTATATTGAGATACTCCATTCCCTTCACGGCCCGGAAGCCTCCCTGGATTCCCTGAATGCTTTGACGACTGATGAGCAAAAAGACAATCCTTTTTTGCTGGGCTATGCAGCCGGTATTCAAGCTGAAATGGGGAATTATCAAATGGCGCTCATGCAGGCCAATCGCCTGAACTATATTTTACAGGATTCGCTCATGCCCAAACCCTTTGTAGTGCATGCGGATATTCATTTCAAATGGGGAGAAAACCTGGAGTTGGCCAAGAAAATGGCCGATCGGGCCGTTGAACTAGATCCAAGAAATTTGGATGCCAGCCGACTAAAGAAGAGGATCGACGAGGCTTTACTTGAACAAGATGAGGAGAATTGAAATTCCTTTCTATTTTAGCGGCATGAAAAATTATACCCTCATTTATATCCTGCTTTTGAGTTTGTGGACGCCCCACTTATTCGCCCAGCAAAAATCTGGTGAAGCAATCAAAAACTTCGAACTGGTCTGGAATTTATTCAATGACAGCTATGCTTCTTTTGAGGAAAAGAACATTGACTGGCAAGCAGTTTATGAGCAATATCGCCCCCAGATAACGACTTCTACGACGGAAGAGGAGCTTTATGACATTCTGGAATCGATGTTAAAGCCCTTACATGACGGACATGTGAATTTGCGTGCTTCCAGCATAAAAAAAGGTTTTACTGCTTCTCGTCCCTCCCGAATCATTAAAGCGATCAGCTCTATCCCAGGAAGAGAACGCCGGGATGCTTTCAACAGCATGATTTGGGAAACCTTACAAATGGTAGATTTTAAACCCCTCCAAACTCACGGTCCGGAATATGACGGACGGCCACTTTTTACCTACTCCGATAATGGGAAAGTGGGATACCTGCGTTTTACCAGAAGTTTTTCAAACAGAGCTTTCCTTCATGTTTCTTTTCTCAATAAAAGACTTGAAAAGATCTTCCGGACTTTTAAAGATCTTGATGCACTGGTCATAGATGTTCGATTTAATGAGGGAGGCGATAATAGTTTTGTCAAAAAAATAGCCGGGCGTTTTGTAGCTGAAAAACAGCTGAGTTTTTATGTTCAGAATCGTAAAAATGGAAGCTTCGGTCCTTTGAAAGAAAAATACATTTATCCTACGGGGAAAACTCAGTTTTTAAATAAGCCCGTCGCTGTATTAACAAACGATAAAACCCTTAGTGCAGGCGACCTTTTTACCCTCATCTTGAGCCAACTGCCCAATGTAACTTTAATCGGAGAACCATCGAACGGTTCTTACTCAGATCTGTCCGGCAAAAATTTGCCTAATGGATGGCTGGTTACCTGGAGTCACCAGCGGTACTTGTCTTTGGAGAAAGTTAATTATGAAGGGGAAGGAACCCCTGTTGACCTGGAGGTGAAAAATACACTGGAGGATGTTACGAAAAAATCGGACTCTGTACTATTAAAAGCCCTGGAGTATTTAAAATCTAACTAAAAGCTTTCCATGTATTTTCAGGCCAGTTGACCCCCATTTGAGATAGTCGATAATTTTTGTGCTCTTATCGGGTAAAATGGATTTTCGGTAAAAAAGGATTTATCTATAAAAGAAAAAATGATCGATTACATTCTTGCTCTAATGGGTAAAAAAGACTGGAGTACAGAAAAGATCCGGTCAGTAGTATCTGGGCACCAAACCAACCTGATCCTTTTCATACTGAAAAAAGGTACTCCCACCGAAAGGAACGAAGCCCTTGATTTACTTTTAAGCTATAAAGTAGACAGTCCAAGGCTGATGAAAAGATTGGTCCACATCGTACAATCAGATTTTTTAGCGCTGTCTCAACTGGCTATGAAAGTATTGCATAAAAATGAAGCCTATCATCCCAGATTAAATAATCGGATCAGAAAAGCCGTAAAATTATTGGAAGAGCGGCTCCGAAGGACCAGGAATAAGAAATTGACGGCCATGTCCTTTCATGCTGAACCTCATAAAGGAGTGCTTTTTGATAAATCCAAAATGCAGAACCTGGAGCGACTCCGGCAACAATTAAAGAAAGGGATGCGCTAGCATTAATCTCTTTTTATTCCTTTTGTGTAGAACAAAAATCAAAAAATAATCTTTTAACTTCCTGCCGAATTGTTAAGCATGGAAGTTGAAATCATCCTAATTGTTATTTTACTCTCCCTCGGAGCGGTTCAGGGGCTGGTCTATGGCGTCATATTCTGGCAAAGTCAAGGGCCTAATAAAACCTCCAACCGCATTCTCGCCGCTATGTTGTTCTTTCTGGCTTACCGGCTGATCGTTGAAACCATGCTACTGTTTGGATTGGGAGAATACGATATCTGGTATCATTGGATGATCGATTTTAACTGGGTATACGGCCCTCTCATCTATTTTTATGTTAAATCACAACTTCAGCCAGATTTTCGATTTCAAAAGCAGGATATTCTCCATTTTATTCCGGTGGGGATCCAGTTCATCCTCAGTAATTTTGTCAGAGCCCAGAACTTTTACTGGGACGGGAGGCACGAAAGTTTGTCCTGGATGGGCAGATGGGCCTACATCATTTGGATGAATTATCCGACGATGTACATTATCGCGAGCTTGCTAATCATTGTATATTCCTTCAAAGCCGGGAAGTTGCTCAATCAACATTCCGCTACCATAGTGAACAAGCAAAATAAAATAGCCTGGCTCAAAAGGCTGGTTTTCTACTTCCGTCTGTACTTTTTGATGGTTCTTGGCATTTTAATGGTTGATTGGCTGTTCTTTCAGGATTTTGAATACTACTATTTTACTCGTTTCTATTATTATCCACTTTTTATTGGCGTCGCTGTTCTGACTTATTGGTTAGGTATTGCTAGTTTTTCCCGAAAAGACCAAATACCGAAGCATCCGCGGCCCATTCTTACAACCGAAAAAAAAGATCAGCTACAAACTTTAGCCTCAGTATTGACCCGATCAATGGAGGAAGATAAGCTGTATAAAAACCAGGAACTTTCTTTACCCATCCTGGCTGAGCATTTAAATACCAAACCCTATTTGCTCACCAATTGCCTCAAAACTCAGTTTAACTCCAAATTCAACGATTACATCAACGAATACCGCCTCCAGGAGTTAATCCGCTTACTGAAGGAGGAGGACAACGAAAAATTTACTTTACTCAGCCTGGCCTATGAAGCCGGCTTCAACTCAAAGGCATCCTTTAACCGGGCTACCAAAAAGCACCTGGGATTGACTCCCTCAGAATTGAAAAAGCAAATAACTGGAAAAGGATAGCGGGCCAACTTCAAATACCTATATCAGCTTGTATTAGATAGCACTATTGAAGGATGATTTCTAGGCATGCAATTACCGTCTGTGTTTTTCAGTTGCCAGTGATTTCGTAGATCAAGCCATCTGCGAAATTTGCGAAATCTGCGTGCCTTTAAAAGATCACCAATAAAAAAAACGATTTTCAATTTTCCCGATTCCAAAAATACGTTTCATTTAAAAAATTGAGATGCTTACTCCCCCAAAGCATGCTAGGTTTACCCGAAAAACGAATGATCATGACAGTTACTCGTAAAATCTTTTTTTTCCTGTTACTCACTTTACTAGGATGTAAGCATTCAGTAAGCCAGAAAACCAATACTCGCTTTGAAATTTCCAAAACTCCACCTGTAAAAGCAAAAAAGGGGCAAGCATACACTTTCGGCTTTCTACATGTTCCCGAAAATCGAAATAAAGCCAACAGCAACAGCATTCAACTGCCCGTCTATATTTTTAAAAGCCGTAGCGAAACACCCAAAAAGGATCCCGTCATTTATCTGGTAGGAGGCCCGGGCTCCAGTATACTTGGCTCAGTGCCTTATATGCAATATTATCAGTATCTAGACGACCGAGACTTTATCTTGCTGGAACAGCGAGGTACGACCTACGCTCAGCCCCACCTGGATTGCCCGGAATGGGCAGAGGCCGTCTACCAGTCGCGCTTGCCGGGAAGGACCCTTGAAGAGTCTGACAGCCTATTCAGGCAGGCAGCGCAGGGCTGCCGGGACCGACTGTTATCAGAAGGCATTGACCTGGATGGCTACAACACCCGGGAGATCGCTGCTGACGTGGAAGCTTTAAGGCAGGCGCTGGACATTGAACAATATAATTTGCTGACCCTTTCTTACGGCACCAAAATCGCTCAAACGCTTATGCGGGATTATCCAGAGGGGATACGCTCCGTGGTAATGGATTCGCCCCTTCCTTTGGAGGTAAACTATGATGAAGAAAGTGTCGCAAACCTGCTGGAAAGCTGGGACCTTATTTTCAAGGACTGCAACAAGGATCCCGACTGTAACAAAGTTTTTCCGAACCTAAAAGAACGCTTTTTTGAATTTTTAAAAGAAAAAACGAACCGGCCTCAACGGCTAGTCGTCACCAATCCGAAATCAGGTAGAGAGGAAGTTTTTTATTTAAAAGGGAAAGACTTGATGTTACTCCTCAGTCCATCTTCGACTTATGAAGTGGCTGATACACCATATGAGGTCCACAAAGTCCTGTCCAGTGATTGGAGTACGATCGAAGCCATATTGACCTCCCTTTTTAATGAACCTGGAGACGGAGCAGGAATGGGCATGCGTTTATCGGTGTGGTGTGCAGAGGAAATGCCTTTTAACTCCAGGGAAAGAATAGCAGTCGAGGAATCAGCTTATCCGGCTATTCAGGGCTTATCTCCTGCCGTATTTGAGCCGGAGGTTTGTGATATATGGGGGGTGAAAAAACAAGCTGGGATAGAAAATAAAGCGGTAAAAAGTGATATCCCGGTTTTGCTGCTATCCGGAGAATATGATAATGAAACTCCTGTAAAATGGGCGCAAAACATGCAGCGAAACTTGCCCAATAGCCATCATTTGATTTTTACAGGCTGGCATCATACTACCACCACCTATTGGGATAATCCCTGCGGAATGAAGGCTGCCAATGCTTTTTTTAATAATCCTATGAAAAAACCGAAGCTGGATTGCCTGGAAAAAATAAAAAATCCGAACTTTAAGATCAATCAATCATCGAAAAACTAACTTAGAATGAAAGAGTACAAACTTGAATCTTTGATCTACTATTCTAAAATGACCCTTGATAAGGAGCACATCATCAAAAACTCCTCCAAAGATATTCAGGAAAAACTGGATGAATATGCCAAAAATGGTTACCGCCTGGTGTCTACTGATGCGACGGATTTTGGCTTTGCGGTGTATTTTTATTTGTATTTTGAAAGAGATGTGTAAAAATTGATTGCTGTTTTTTTGGCCGCTGATAAACGCTGATTCAAGCTGATCTGCGCTGTTAGAAATTACAAGAATATTGATCATAACAAACAGCGAAAATCAGCCGAAATCAGAGTTTGTCAGCGGCCCAAAATAAAAACATGAAAAAGAAAAAAACCAAACAGGAAATTCGCAAACGCAACGGCAAAAGAATCCTGATCATTGCTATTGTTGTATTAGTCCTTATCGTAGTGTTCTATTTTTGGTACCCAGTCTGGGTAGTTAACCAAATCTTTGATGAACTATTAGGGCATTGAGCAGTGGAGAAAACATTATGAATAAAGACTTATTACTTAGATTACAAAATTGGGATGGTAAACACTCTGCCCCCCTTATCCAAATCTACAAAGACCATCAGGGCCAAACCCTTTTTTTTGATGATCTGGTTGACATCTGCCTGGAAGTTCCTGAACTGCAAGTCCCCGCGACCTGGATCATCAAACATCATGTTGATCAAAAAAAGCAGGTGGACAACAGCCTGATCAACAAACTGCTCAAAGCAGGCAAGAACTACCAAGGATGGGAAACCCGGATTCATATGCTTCAAATTCTGCCCAAGGTCAAAATGGAAGAAGGGACTGTTCCCTATGTCGAAGAGTGGGTGAGGAAGGCCATGAAGGACGACAACAAGTTCGTCCGCGCCTGGTCGTATCAGGGAATGTACGAAGTCACCAAGCACATTCCCGAAATGAAAGAAGAGTTGCTGCTGCTGTGCGAAGATGCATTGGAAATGGAAAGTGCATCCATCAAGGCGAGAGTAAGGAAAGTCCTGAAGCAGTTGAGAAAATAAAACGGTACTTTACATTCAGTGTTTAAAGCGTATCCAGTGTTAAAAAATAAAAATGAAGATCCATAAAGAAGTAACACTCAAAAAAGTAACGATCGAGGAACTGGAACAACTTCAATCAATCAGTCAAACAACTTTCCTCCAGGCCTTTGAAGCCGATAATGATCCAGGGGATATGAAAGCCTATGTTGAGGAGGCTTTTAGTCTGGCTCAATTAAAAAAGGAATTGGAGCATCCGGAATCCCGGTTTTTCTTTGCTTTACACAAAAATCAAGTCATCGGATACCTGAAAGTCAATTGGGGAGCAGCCCAAACAGAACATCCGCTTGAGCATGCGATGGAGCTTCAGCGTATTTATGTCCTGGCTGATTTCCATGGGCATAAAATTGGTCAGCTATTGATGGATAAAACCTTGGAAATTGCCAGGGAAGAAAAAATGGCATCTATATGGTTAGGAGTATGGGAAGAAAACATAAAGGCTGTTCGGTTTTATAAAAAAAATGGATTTGAAGTTTTTGGAACCCATCAATTCTTATTAGGAGAGGACCTTCAAACAGATTTAGTAATGAAACTAGATCTACAGGGTTTTTTCATACGACAATTAAAAGCTGAAGATGCTGAAGCATTCCAAAATCTGAAGCTAAGCGGATTAAAAGAAGCACCTTTTGCCTTCAGTGATAGTTATGAAGATGAAAAAAATAAAAGCCAATCCTTTTTTCTGGAAGAATTTAGCCAGTTTATTGGGCATCCGGAACGCTTTGTTTTAGGGGCTTTTGATTTAGAGGAGCAACTTAAAGGGTACGTCATTTTCAAACGAGATCAGCGTTCGAATGCCCGTCATAAATCAATGATCCATAATATGTATGTTCATACCGACCTTCGGACCAAGGGAGCCGGAAGGGCCCTACTGAATGCGGTAATGGATAGAGGCAGTCGCATGGCGGGGCTGGAGCAAATACATCTTTGGGTATTGCATTCCGATCAATCCGCATCAGGCTTTTATAAAAAAATGGGATTCATTAGCCAGGGGCCATTGGTAAAAAAAGATCAAAAAATACAAGGCAGATATGTAGATGCCGAGTATATGGTTTATTTTTTTAGTGCGTCATTTATCGATCAATCCGCTCAATATCCGTAGATCTGTCAATGATCACCACCCCTCTCTTGAATTTCACATCCAATAAATGTCCGCCCGCCTGTCTGTCGGCCGTCAGAAAGTGGAAATGAAAACCGTTTACATTTTCTGTTCCGACTTCCTCCGGAAAACGAAATCCTACCATCGTTCCTTCAATATTATCGAAATCAAATGTTACCTGATTAGCTACTACTTCTGATAAAGGCGGATATGGATGCTGCTGCTCATGTACGCTTCGGGTTTGGACATACTCAAACGCTCCTTCTACCCGGATGGCATAGTAGCCACTTGGGTTCATTAAATGCACAGATATATCATCCAGCAGCTCACTGAGGTTCATTTCTTTATTAATAGTGTAGTGATAATCATTGTTGAAGTGCGTAACATTGGCAAAAGGGGTTTTTAAGCCTTTTTTGACCTCATAAGCCTTTCCGTCGGTTTTTACCTGGTAAAATTTGCCGTCAACGGCTATCATCTCTCCATCTACCGCATTAAAGGTGCCGAGGCCAAAGTCGCCGTAATTCTTCAGTCGGCCGTAGGTTGTTTTGCCGTCATAGTCCCCTGCCGACAATACATCTAATCTGGATACCTGGTAAATGGGTTCTTTTTTTGTAGGACATTGAGGGCATTCCTGTGCCTGGAGGGAGGTTGCCGGCTTGCCGGAGGAAAAGAAAATCAGAAGGATACCAAAGAAAAGAAATCGAATCGCCTGTTTCATCTTGTAAGTTTGATTGGGTGAATCAATTGAGTACACTTACAAAAATGGTGTAAAAATCAGGGCGCTGCCTCTCTTATTGTTTCGGTTTTGTGGACTATTGTTTCATCACACAGTTTTGGGATGTGTAAAAAGGCCGAAGCCTTTTACACATCCCCAACTAAACTATTATTCACTTTTAATTGACTCTACAGGATTTACTCTCGCCGCTTTCAACACCCGGAAGCTAATAACCGCCAAAGCGATGATTACCGAAATGATCCCGCTAAGCAAGAACAGATCCACTCCCATACTGATCCGATAGGCAAAATTATCCAGCCAGCCCTTCATCAACCAATACGTCAACGGAATGGACAGCGCAATGCCAATTAACAATTGCGGAGCAAAACTCCCGGCCAATAGCTTGAAGATCGAAACTTCAGAAGCCCCCATGACCTTTCGGATACCGATTTCCCGTACCCGGCTGTTGATCATCAATACGGTCATTCCCAGCAAGCCCAAACTGGCCACAATAATGGATAAAATGGTGGCAAAACTAACGAGGCGGTTCATCCGCTGCTCATTTTCATATTGTGCCTGGATGTTTTCTTCCACAAAAGCAAAGTTGAGCTCTTCGGCAGGAAAAATCTGCGCCCATTCGGGTTCCAGTATATCATTCACCTTAGAAAGCTGCTGCCCCTTATAGCGAAAGACCAACTTAGGAATAGGGGAGTCCTGGTAGCCATGATCGCTGATCCCCTCATAAATAGGCATAATATTTTGAGTAATGATCAGAGGTTCCACCGCCGTGTGCAGGGAAGCGTAATTAAAATTATCGGTCACTCCAATGATCCGGTGCTGCCCAAAACCTGAACCCGGTAATTTTTTTCCGATCGGATCCTCCAACCCAAAATAATTAGCCGCTGCCTGATTTATGATGATCGACTCTCTTTCATCTAGTGGACTATCCGGTTCAAAGGCTCTCCCTTCTTTCATTTTTATCTCGAATGTGTTGAAATAATGGGGATCGACGGCCAGGAAACGGAATTGACGGAAGGTCTGTTCATCATCTGTGTAGGACAATTGTCCCCAGCCATTGGAACCAAAAACATGGGTACCCATCCCAATGTCACTGACCTCAGGGTATTTCTTGAGCTGCTCCCGCAACAATTTACCGTTTTCCATGGCGCTATTAATGAACTCCGTGAGCCGCTGGGAGGATGGATCTGGATATAAAGGCACAGATACCGTGGTTTCATATTCGTACCCCAGATCCTTAGAGTTGAGATAATTCAGCTGCTTGCGCATGATCAGCGTGGAGGTGATCAGGAAAACTGTGATCACAAATTGGAATACCACCATACTTTTCCGGATATAGAAGGCTCTTTTAGGAGCTTTATGCCCACTGAGAATGTTGCTGATCTTTAAACCTGATAGTATCAGAGCCGGATAAATACCTGCCAGGAAGCCGACGATCAGAACAAGCCCTAGGTAAAACAGCAACTGCCACGGCTGGAAGGTCAGTTCAATATCTGCCTGTGTCAAGCTGTTAAAAATAGGCAGTATACTGTACGCCAAACCAAGACTGATCAGCAAGGCAATAAAGGTAACCAGCCAGCTTTCGGCTAAATATTGGCCGACCAGAGAGCTTTTCATGGCTCCCATTACCTTTCGAATACCGACTTCTTTGCGGCGTCTGAGTGACTGACCGATCGATAAAGTAGCATAATTGACTCCTGCTGTGATCAGGACGATCAAACCAATTAGCCCGAGAATATACACATAACTCGGATTCCCAACCGGAGCCAATCCTGCCGGAATATCCGGGTTTAAGTGAATATCTGTCAGCGGCTGGAACCCTATCTGATATTCGCCGCGCTGGACCTCATCCCCTAAATAACTCATGACCACATCCTGGACCTTGGCTTCTGCCGATTCGATATTCGTCTGATCTTTTAACAGGATATAAGTTTCCACAGAAACATTGAACCAGGCATTAAGGGCCCTTTCACTGTACAGGCGCTGGTTATTGGCGTTGGAAATGGCCATGTCGAACTGTATACTGGAAGTTTTGGGCAAGTTCTTAAAGACAGCCGTCACAGTGAACTCCCTTTCCTCTTCTCCCATTTGGATCAACAAGGATTGTCCGATGGGATTGCTGCTGCCAAAGTATTTCTCGGCATAAGATTCGGACAAAATGAGGCTGTTTTGATCGGGGAGTGGGGTAGTGGCATTCCCCTGTGTGACAGGAAAATCGAATACCTCAAACAGATCCGGACTGATGATCCCTACACTTTCATTAATTCGATTGGGTGTCTGGCCAACCAGATAGGGATTCAGGGCGATCTGAATGGACTTGTCTACTTCCGGAAAATCTTCTTCCAGAACGCTCTCAAATTTCAGGGGGGTGATGCTGTTAAAAAAAACTTTGTCGCCTCCGTAATCTTCTTTTAACCAAACGCGATAGATCTGGTCTTTTTTACTGTGAAATTGATCATACGTCATTTCCTGCCTGAAATAAGAGCCCATCAGGAGAAAGCAGGTCAGCCCGATGGCCAGGCCGGCGATATTGAGTAAGGTGTTGAATTTGTCGCGCCACAAGACTCTGGCGGCGATCTTAAAGTTGTTTCGTGTCATAGTTCCAAAATTTTGTAGTCGAGTTTTTTTGATGACATCCCAACGCAGAGAGCGCAGCACCCACCAGACAAAAAACAGTCGGGCTTGCCGTGGATGGCCGGAGGCTGCTTTTTCTTCATACAGTTCATACAAATCCCCCTGTAGATCTTCCAGCAGATCCGGATGACAAAACCATTCCAGAAAGCGGTCGGCCCATTTGGGTGGGGAGTGACTCATATATTGGGTATTATCAGGGTGATTTTCGGTAATTTATTATAGAGTGCCGTGCGAACCTCCATGATGTCGTCCAGTACCCGGCGTCCTTCCTGGGTGAGGCTGAAAAACTTTTTTCGCCGCCCTCCACGCGTAGCTGTGGCTCCGCCCATTTTAGAAGTGACCAACCCTTTTTTCTCCAACCTCCGAAGAACGGAATGAATAGCCGTGACGTCAAGGCTTCGCTTGGTATGTTCCTTGATAACCTTCAGAATACTGACGGCATAGGCCTCGTCAAGCAATGAACCGACGGAGAGGAGCACTAATTCTTCCAGCTCACCTATATGGGATCTTTCCATAATCATTTTTTTGAGGAAGAGACCGGCGACCGCCGTCCTCTATTTGATTAATTAGATTGTACAAAGATACAAGAAATGAAAGTTATGTTGTGTTTTTGTACAAGAAATTAACAAAACAATAGTTTTTCCATAAGTAAGTAAAGTTTTATACCTTAAACACCAGAACACTTATGAAACTTCCACTCAACTGCACAGCTGATCTCTACCCCCACTTCCTCTCCACCAAAGAGGCTGATCAGCTATTTCACTACCTGACCAGCCACTTCGATCTGTCTAATTTCGAAATCAAACTACCCGGTGGCGCTAGTTTCCAAACCAACTACGGCAAACTTACCTTTCTGGAGGACGATATCTATCAAGGCAAAAAAATGAATCCCTCAGAACTGAACCTCTCCACTTTCTGGACAGAGCCGGTCCTACCCATCAAAAAAAAGGTGGAAGCACTCATGGGGCGGACTTTTGGCGTAGGCGTTTGCATCCATTATCCGGATGGACATTCAGGCGTAGACTTTCATTCGGATCCACCCAACTTTGGGGATACCACGGTGATTCCCTCTCTTAGTCTTGGAGAGGAACGCGAGTTTTGCCTCCGGGAAAAAGCCACGGGCGAGGTTTATTCCCTGACTTTACCTAACGGGAGCCTGCTCATCATGGGCGAGCACTGCCAGGAGCAGTATGAGCATGCTCTTCCTGTAAATCCCAAGTACAAAAAACCGAGGATCAATATTACTTTTCGGCAATTTGGGAATATTTGACAGTCTCGCCCTTCGCCCTTCCAAACCTTGTTTTTCGTCCCTTCTTTCCCTACCTTGCGCCCAAAATATCATCTATAATGAGTCTCGAACAAGACCTTCACTCTCGCAGCCATGAACAATGCGAATTATGTGGTGCCACGGATTCTCTGAGTATGTACATCGTGCCACCTAAATCAGGCGACAATGCCGACGAATGCATCCTGATATGCAGTACCTGCAAGCATCAAATTGAAAATCCGGACCAAATGGATCCCAATCATTGGCGCTGCCTGAACGATAGCATGTGGAGCACCGTACCGGCCGTTCAGGTTATGGCCTGGCGCATGCTGGACCGATTGCGTGGGGAAGGCTGGCCACAGGATCTGATCGATATGCTGTATCTGGATGAGGAAACCTCCCATTGGGCAAAGGCCTTGAAAGAGGCCGAAGCGGGCAAAGTAGTTCATCTGGATAGCAACGGAGCCGTTTTGGAAGCAGGGGATACCGTGGTGCTCATCCAGGACCTGAACGTCAAAGGAGCCAATTTTACAGCCAAAAGAGGAACCGCCGTGCGTAGGATCTCACTGGTGGCGGATAATCCTGAGCACATTGAAGGAAAAGTCAATGATCAGCGGATCGTGATTTTGACGAAATACGTTAAAAAATCAAAATAAATTTAAGGCTTCATTAAAGTATTCCTAAAGTTTTTGATCCGATATTTTCTGGCTGGGTAGTTTTCTATTTTTCCAAAAAAACACCCGATGAAAAATTTAAACTTGATCCTGGCATTGATCATCCTGAATGCCTGTACCCATTATTCAACTCAAGACGAGCCAATTGCTTCCGTCACGGTGGAACATCCTTATCAAACGGATTCCATCATAGAAAGGCCGCGTATTTTTTTCCCGGATCTCGTTTCCACGTCCATTGACAAATTCAATACGAGCTTCAGTCCGGATGGAAAAACCATTTATTATACCGCTACTTCCCAAAAACTAGGGCTTACCGGGATTGCTTTTCAAAAATTTGACAACGGAAGCTTTCAAACTCCGGAATTTGTTCCTTTTGTCAGCCACGACATTCCCATTGCGGATGTTCAGATTTCTCCCGATGGGAAATACCTGCTTTATTCCACCTTTAAGGATTATGAGGGCAAAAAGGAGGGCTTCCATTTTGACCTGTGGAGGTCCGAAAATGTCAATGGCCAATGGCAGACCCCTCAGCCAATGGATAGCCTCCTTAACTCTGCCGGCAATGAATTTTATCCTGTCATGACTGATGGCGGGACCCTCTATTTTAATTCGGATGCATCCGGGAACTCAGATCTTTATTTCTCCCGATATGAAAACGGTGCCTACCAGCCTCCAATTCGACTACCCGATATCATTAACACACCAGAAAGAGAAGCTGATGCTTTTATAGCCAGAGACGAAAGCTATATCATCTTCGTTCGAGTTGATCAGCCGGACGGCCTGGGCAATAGCGATCTGTATATCAGCTTCCGAACAGGAGACAACCAATGGACGGCTCCCAAACATATGGGGGAGCGCGTCAACAGTCCCCAAATCGATGGGAGTCCTTATGTTACGCCTGATGGGAAATACCTGTTTTTTACCTCCGGCCGCCTGACAGAGGGAATTAAAGAAAAGGCGATGTCGAGTTATCAAGCTTTTCAATCCACCCTTTCAAGCCATCAAAATGGTTCATTGAACTTTTATTACCTAAGCTTTGATCCGGAGGATTTTAGATAAAATGTTTCCTGTTAGAGTTGTCTAACCGTTGGTGGCAGTCTCTGACTGCCTCACCTAGTTTATGCCGGTCTCCAGACCGGCGAATCTATTTTGTGTTTTGAAAAAATGTTTTGAATAAACAAAACTAACCAATCCAGTCTGGAGACTGGTCGGAAGGAGGTAAGGGGTTGTGTAAAAAGTCCTTCGGCCTTTTCACACAACCAATAATATTCTTTTGGGAGGTCGTTTTAAGAAAAAAACTTTGTTTTTTTCTTAAAACGACCTC
>JAUIKE010000095.1 GCA_030430845.1 Bacteroidia bacterium
TGACAACCTTATTTATAATCCAAGTCTTAGCAAAAAAGTTCAAAGCTATTCCTTTGGTAAGGGCGGATATTCGAGGGGCAATTCTTCCAAAGCCTCCAAAACCGTTTTAGCGATCACATAATCCCGATACCAGCGCTGATCAACAGGGACGATGTGCCAGGGGATTTCTGATCGATTGAATACGTCCTCGTAGGCTTTCATATACTCCTCCCAATGTTCTCTTTCTCTCCAATCATTTCGGTTGTGTTTCCAATGCTTATCATGCTCGTCGATGCGCTCCTGCAATTCTATTTTCTGTTGTTCGTAAGAAATGTGCAAGTAAAATTTCAGGATGGTAGTATTGGCATCGTACTGCAACAATTTTTCAAAAGCATTGATGGAGGCGATCCTTTTATCTACATGCTCTTCTGAGATCCAGCCATGTACACGCTGGATCAATACATCTTCATAATGAGATCGGTTAAAAATATGGATCATTCCCTGCGCAGGAGTGTGCTTATGTACACGCCAGAGAAAATCATGGGCGAATTCTTCTTCTGTGGGCTTTTTAAAAGAGATGACGTTTAGGCCGGCCGGATGGCAGTCCTTGAATACTTTTTCGGTAGCACCGTCCTTCCCACTGGCATCCATCCCCTGATAAACAACCAGTAAACTGTGTTTTTTCTGAGCGTAGAGTATGTCTTGAAGCTTTCCTATCCGTTCGACCATTTCATCGGTCTGGTCTTTTATATCGTCCTTGTCAATATCAGCAGGAGCATCAGCGGAGTAGTCTTTGAGTTGGATCATATTAGTAGTGTATAATTAATAAGAGGTACTATAAATTTTTTGTGCCGCAGTTGCGGCACAAAAAATTTATAGTACCTCTTAACCCGTTATCAATTCATTTTACTTCTTTTAACGAGATAAGATTGGAGGATGGGGCGGAAGCCTTCGTGGATATCTGCTTCTACAAAATCGATGCGGTATTGCAGACATTTTAACTTCAGTTCATTTTTAAACTCGGCCATTTGCTTGATGTACTGGTCTTTGACCTGGTTGGACTGAAGTTTGATTTTTTCGCCCGTCTCCATATCTACGAACAAATAGGGGCGGTTATCAAACTCGAAATCGACTTCTTTTGATTTATCCACCACGTGGAAGAGCACCACCTCATGTTTGTTGTGTTTGAGGTGCTGAAGAGCAGCGAATAGCTGTTCGCTTTCCAAACGCGATTCGAACATATCGCTGAATATGATGATCAGTGAACGTCGGTGAATGCTATCGGCTATTTGGTGGAGGGCATGAGCTGCTGCTGTCGGTTTGTTCCTTTCCGGATTATTAATAACCTGATCCAGATACGTAAGCATCAGTCGATAATGAGAGGTGCTACTCTTAACACGCGTATGAATATTAACAGCCTCATCGAACAAGCTTAAGCCAAAGGCATCCCGTTGGCGCTGCAACAAATTCATGAGCGCCGCAGCGGATAAAGCTGAAAAACGAAGTTTATTAATATACTCCTTCGACTTTTTGGTCACCTCCGGAAAATACATACTGGAGGAAGTATCGATGATTATTTGACATCGAAGATTTGTTTCTTCTTCAAAACGCTTTGTAAAAAGTTTATCTGTACGCGCATAAACTTTCCAATCCACATTTTTGGTAGGTTCTCCCTGGTTATACAGCCGGTGCTCCGCAAACTCTACCGAAAATCCGTGAAAGGGGCTTTTATGCAGTCCAATAATGAAACCCTCCACTACCTGGCGGGCCAGCAATTCCAGATTTCCGATATCTCTTACCTGAATATTGTCGAGTAGATCCATAAAGAAACGTATTGAAGTCAGTTGTCAGTTGAGGGGGCTGTCTCATAACTCCTTCGTCCGCCTAAGGTGGATGAGCAGCCCCATATGATTCTTTTTAAGGGGTGTATTTTTTGGAGCCCGTCCGGGCTCCAAAAAATACCCTTAAAGAAATATTATTGGCTGTCTCATCCGCCTGAGTAGGATGAGACAGCCTCAAAAAAAGTTCTTACCCCCCATAATAGGGAATAAGAACTTAATCTACCTAATTTTAACTAAACATTAAAGGTGCGATTCTATTTTTTCAGCTAATACGGCCTTAGTAGTTGTTCCGACATGCTTGTGTACGACCTCTCCGTCCTTTAAAATGAGGATCGTTGGAATACTTCGGATACCGTATTTCATTGCAACTTCCGGGTTATGGTCAACATTAACCTTGCCAACCAATGCTTTATCTTTATATTCTTCAGACAATTCTTCAATGATTGGGGCGATCATACGACAAGGGCCACACCATTCTGCCCAAAAATCAATTACTTTTACACCACCTTCATCAATAGCGGTCTGCTGAAAATTCGCATCTGTGAATTCAAATGCCATTACGTTTGATTTTATTATGTTATTGAATTAATTCCAAGTTAGAAACAACATTTTACGTCTTGAAGTTGTAAAAATAATCAATTCATTCCAATGAATTGTCCCAATCAGGACATCTATTAGGAGGATTTTAAAATTTTTGACCGGAAAAACCTTTTTTTAAGTTTGTGGTTTGGATGAATCATTTTTGAGTGTTTGGGAGTTCTATAACAAAGACTACTGTTAAAATTATGAAGAGAAAGATAATCTGGATCGGGCTGGGGCTGATCGCTTTGATCATCAGAAGTATATTGTCCTATCATCCCGAACTTGCAGAGCAATATTACAGTCGGGGCTTGTTTTTGATGGTTCGGTGGACGATCGACTACATGCTGGGATGGATACCTATTCCCCTGATCTATTTTTTTATTCTAATATTTTCCATTTGGCTCTTTATTGCTCTTAGGAAATTTATTCGCAAAAAGGCCAGTTGGAGTACAAAATTAGTTAGTTCACTTTTATCCGCTGCCGCCTTTATTGGAGGAACGCTTTTTTTCTTTTTTTTCTTATGGGGCTATAATTATGCCCGGCTTCCGATAGAAAAAAGCCTAAGTCTGGACGCCCAACCTCTGGAGGCCAAAGACTTAAAGGAAGAAATGAAATGGGTGAGTGAAAAGTTGGTCAAGCTAAGGGAAGAGCTAAGCATCCACTATGGAGAAAGCCCCAATGAATTAGAGCTTCCCAAGAAGACCGAGGAAAAGCTACGCCAATCATTAGAAGAGTGGCTGGAGATGCGAGGATTCCCGACGCTGGGGCGCGTACGAGGCCGCTGGTTGTATCCAAAAGGTATCTTTTTACGATTCAGTTCTGCCGGCCTCTATTTTCCTTTTACGGGGGAAGGCCACATAGATCCGGGTTTGCACATTTTGGATCATCCCTATACAATGGCTCATGAACTATCCCATGGTTATGGATTTGGAGATGAAGGAACCTGTAGTTTTCTTTCCTTTATTGCCTGCACCGAGTCCGGTAATACTTTTTTTGCCTATTCGGCCTACCTGAATTATTGGCTGACCCTGGCCGGCAATTACCGCAGGTATCAACCTGAAGATTACAAGCGGGTCAGAGAACTGCTTAGCGAAGAGAACAAAGCAGATATTGAGGCCATGTATGCCGAATTAAGGAAGTATCCGGACATCATGCCCAAATTTAGAAACTATGCCTACGACGCTTATCTCAAGTCGCAGGGAATTGAAGAAGGGGTATTGAATTATAATCGGGTAATTATGCTGGTAAGAGCATGGAGATTAGCTAAAAAGATTTAGTATTATTGCAGCATGTTTGATTTTCACAAGGATAAAAAAAGATATTTCGATTTTCAATATTTCACTTCTCGTGATTATATTCTTCCGTTTATTGAACCCTTTTTAAGTGACTCGAAGCCTTTGCAGGTATTAGAAATAGGCTGCGCGGAGGCAGGCGTACTCAAGGCCTTCACTGAAAAAGGGCATCAATGCCTGGGCATCGAATTAATGGAAGGGCGCCTGGAACTGGCCAGGGAATTTATGGCCGAAGAAATGAAAAAAGGCCTGATCCGCTTTATCAATAAAAACATCTATGACATTGATGTAGAAAAAGATATAGGCCACCAATTTGACCTGATCATTCTAAAAGATGTAATCGAACATATTCCCCGACAGGACATTTTCATCAACAAGCTGCTCGATTTTCTAAAGCCGGGTGGAAAGGTGTTTTTTGCCTTCCCTCCCTGGTATATGCCTTTCGGAGGTCATCAGCAATTGTGCAGAAGCAAGGTTTTGTCGAAACTCCCCTACTACCACTTGCTTCCTATGCCGGTATACAAAGGGCTTCTAAAAGCTTTTGGCGAGCCGGATTCCGTCCAAAAGGATCTGGAAGAGATCAAAACGACAGGTATTTCTATTGAGCGGTTTGAGCGGATCGTGAAAGAGCATTACAATATTTTACGAAGGGAGTTGTTCCTTTTTAACCCCATTTATAAATACAAATTCAAGCTGCAGCCGCGGGTACAATCAAAGGTGATCACTCCCCTTCCTTATGTACGGGATTTTCTGAGCACCTGTGCATATTTTCTCATCGAACCATACAACTAGAAAGAAAAAATGGCCGCCGCTGGCGGCCATTTTTTCTTTCTATAAAAAGCTTTTAGCTACTACCAATTCTTTTCCTCCTCCGCTGTAATCATAAAAGCCTTCTCCTGATTTTCTACCCAGTTTTCCAGCCGTTACCATATTCACCAGTAAAGGACAGGGGGCGTATTTAGGATTACCGAAGCCTTCATACAGAACATTCAGAATAGAGAGGCACACATCCAGGCCGATGAAGTCAGCCAGTTGCAGCGGCCCCATGGGGTGAGCCATACCCAGTTTCATGACAGTATCGATCTCTTCCACGCCGGCTACGCCTTCGAAGAGTGTAATAATGGCCTCGTTGATCATTGGCATTAAAATACGGTTGGCCACAAAGCCAGGATAATCATTGACCTCTACCGGCACTTTGCCTATCCCCTTTGATAAATCCATGATGATTCGAGTCACCTCATCAGAGGTAGCATATCCCCGGATTACCTCTACTAATTTCATCACGGGGACCGGATTCATAAAGTGCATACCGATCACTTTTTCGGGTCGCTGTGTGACGGCTGCAATTTGAGTGATGGAGATGGAAGAGGTATTGGTAGCCAGAATGGCAGAGGAAGGACTGTGCTGATCCAGTGTTTTGAAAATGGACTTCTTGATGTCGGGATTTTCGGTAGCGGCTTCTACTACCAAGTCCGCTGTTTTTACCCCCGCTGCCATATCTGTGTAGGTTTGTATATTCCCAAGTGTGTTGGATTTATCGGCTTCGCTGATCTTTTCCTTATTGATCATTCGGTCCAGATTTTTGCCAATTGTGACCAGGGCTTTATCAAGAGCCTGCTGGTTAAGATCCACAAGTGCCACCTGGTATCCATTCATGGCAAAAACGTGAGCGATGCCGTTTCCCATGGTCCCGGCACCGATAACTGCAATATTTTTCATAAAGTTGGTTTTATTTTTTCAGGTATAACATTCCGCGAAAATAAGGAATTCGCCTAAAAAAGAAAAGGCTTGCCGGATGGCAAGCCTTTTCTTTTTTAGAGCGAGAAATTATTAGTTCTTAAAGTAAGAAGATTCGTTCTTTCCGCCCCCCTGAACAGTTTCCAGACGAGTTTTGAACTCGTTTGATTTTTCCAGGTCATCTTTTCTGGCAAAGATCTCCTTCAAGGCGATCAAAGTATTGATATCGTTAGGATTGATGGATTCTGCTTTTTTGAAGAAAGGCAAAGCCTTATCAAACTCAGAGAAGACTTCTGCTTTTTTAGCTTCATATTTTTTGATACCATCAGCAGAATAATCGTCTGACAATTTCTGCAGTTCCTGAGTCAGGTTAGCGGCTTTATTGTAGTGCAGTGCTCCTTTTCCATAAACAGCATCTACGTAATCCGGGTCGACCTTTAAGGCTGCGTCATACTGCTCTTGTGCCAAATCATAGTATTTTGACTCAGCATCTTTATTGCCATCTTTGACGGCCTGCTGGAAGAACTGATCGTATACATTACCAAGGGTAAAGAAAAGCGACTTGTTGTTAGGCTCTTTGTCGATCGCCATTTTCAGTTTTTCCACTAATACTTCTTTCTTACCGGTACGGAGGAAGTGGTTGATCTCGGCGAAGAGCAAGCCTAAGTCTTCCGGATATAATTCTCTACCTTTTTCAAGGTACTGATATCCAGCCTCAGAATCATCGGCAGATTTAATTTTGTACATGGCTTCATAAACCAATGGCTTGTCGTAACTCTTCTCGTACAACTTCTGGAAATAAACTGCTGCGGAAGGCATTTTGTTGGCATTCATAGCTGCCAGGCCGGTGATATACAACTGATTGTTGTAATCTTCTTCCTTATCCAGAGCACTTTCTTCTCCGTTTTCTTTTAGGATATCATGTGCTCTGATCACGCCATTGAAAGAATTGAAGGCAGCGTCATAATTGTTGGCTTCATACTGATAAACACCCAGTTGGCTCATATTATTCTGAGCGGAACGCAATCCGGTCAGGGCATTTTTTTTGTCTGAGCCTTTATCCGTCATGCCGAGTGCTTTTTGATAAGCCTCCATAGCGCCCAGAGCTTTGCCGTTAGGATCAGGCAGATCATCTGTAGTACCAATTCCTAGTTGCTTGATCGTGATATATTGAGTGGCTACTTCGTTATAGATATCACCCTTTACCAACCAGGTGTCTGGTACATTTTGCGCATCAGATTTTTCCATAACAGCCTCGATCCCCTTCACTGCACTCGTCAGTTTGTCTTTAGCGCTGTTATTGATTTTGAAACCGTTGAGGTCTCTTTCTGCGGATTTAAGCTCTTTTTTAGTATCCTTTCCCATTTCCTGGGCTTGGACACTTAAAGCAAAAATTAGCATAAAAGGAATAAATAGAAGCAATTTTTTCATTGTGCTGTGCTATTTTGTTTTTTAAAATGAATGTTTGTTTGTAACAACTAATTTAATAAGCATTACGCCACAAATACTGTTGCTACCCCCAAAAATAACTTGATTTTAACGTATTAAGATTGATTTTCGTCACTTCCTTCCGTTGTATTATTTGATTGTTCCGCTCCATTTTCTTCTTCCTCCTCTTCATTTTGCGGAACGATCGTGATATCGGAAATTTCATCATCGTCCAGGCGAATGATCTTTACACCCTGAGTAGCTCTACCCAGTACTGAAATATCGCTGACCGGGATCCGGATCACGATGCCCTGACGGGTGGTCACCATTAAATCCTCTGTATCTTCTACCGATTTGATGGCGATGACCGGGCCGTTTTTGGCTGTCACCTGTAGTGTTTTCACACCTTTTCCGCCTCGATTTGTCAGGCGGTATTCTTCGATCAAAGAGCGTTTTCCGTATCCTTTTTCGGATAAAACCAGGATGGTGTGGCCTTCCATATCCTCCGGCATGATGCTCACCATCCCCACTACTTCATCATAGCCGTCGTTGTTCAAAGTGATTCCTTTTACACCTGCCGCTGTACGTCCCATCGGACGAACAGTCCCCTCATTGAAGCGAATGGCATTGCCATTTTTGGCAGCTAAAAATATCTCACTCTCTCCATTACTTAGACGTGCTTCCAGCAATTGGTCACCTTCATTAATCGTAATTGCGTTGATCCCATTGCTTCTCGGACGGGAAAAGGCCTCTACAGCCGTTTTTTTAACCATTCCTTTACGCGTACAGAAAATAATGAAGTGGTTGTTGATGAATTCCTCGTCTGTCAGGTCTTTTATCTTAATATAGGCTTTGACCTTATCTTCCTTAGGAATTTGGAGGATATTCTGGATAACCCGGCCGCCGGCTGTCTTAGCCGCTTCGGGAATTTCATATACTCTCAGCCAATGACAACGTCCTTGCTCTGTGAAAAGCAGCAGGTAGTTGTGATTGGTAGCGACAAACAAATGCTCGATAAAGTCTGCATCTCTGGTTTTGCTCCCTTTTGAGCCTCTTCCTCCACGTCCCTGAGTACGGTATTCCGTAGCCGGAGTCCTTTTGATGTATCCCAGATGAGAAATGGTAATGATCACTTCTTCATCCTTGATCATATCCTCGATGCTGATCTCTCCATCTGCTGCAGTAATATCCGTCCTTCTTTCATCACCGTAGGCTTCATTGATCTCGGTCAGTTCATCTTTAATAATTTGGCGTTGCAATTCTTCACTTGCCAGGATCGCTTTCAGTTCGTCGATCAGCTTCATGATCTCTTCGTATTCTTCCTTAATCTTTTCGCGTTCCAGTCCGGTAAGTTTCTGCAGGCGCATATCCAGAATAGCTCTGGCCTGAATTTCGGATAGCTCGAACTTTTCCATCAGGCCGGTACGGGCCTCGTCAACGGTTTTGGAAGCACGGATCAAGGCGATCACGGCATCCAGGTGGTCCAGAGCAATGAGTAATCCTTCCAGAATATGAGCCCGTTCCTCTGCTTTTCTAAGATCGTATTTCGTGCGTCTTACAATTACTTCCAGCCTGAAATTGATGAAGTGCTTGATGATTTCTTTCAGGCTGAGTATTTTGGGGCGTCCATTGACTAAAGCCACATTATTGACTCCGAATGAGGACTGAAGTGCAGTATATTTATACAATTGGCTCAATACGATCTGAGCCATTGAATCTCTTTTGACTTCGACTACAATGCGCATGCCGTTGCGATCCGATTCATCCCGCACATCGCTTATTCCGGGTATCCTCTTGTCGGCCATCAATTCGGCAATTTTAGCCACCAAAGAGGACTTATTGACCTGATACGGGATCTCAGAAATAATAATCACTTCCCGGCCACTCGGTGTTTGCTGAATTTCGGCTCTTCCTCTGACTACCACCCGGCCTCTGCCGGTATGGAAAGCCTCCTTCACTCCGCTCAATCCATAAATGATACCGCCGGTAGGAAAATCTGGAGCCTTTATAAATTGCATCAGCTCATCCGTTGTGATTTCCGGATTATCCACCATAGCCTTTACTCCCGCTATTACTTCCGTCAGGTTATGAGGCAGCATATTAGTGGCCATTCCCACAGCGATCCCGCTGGCACCGTTGATCAGTAGGTTAGGAAGTTTGGAAGGCAAAACCGTAGGCTCCTCTAGAGAGTCATCAAAGTTCAGGGCAAAATCTACCGTTTCTTTTTTGATATCAGCCAGCATTTCCTCGCTGATCTTTTTCAGTCGGGCCTCGGTATATCTCATCGCAGCCGGGCTATCGCCATCGACTGAGCCGAAGTTCCCTTGTTTGTCCACTAAGGGATATCGCATAGACCAGGGCTGGGCCATCCGAACCATAGTATCATACACAGAGGAGTCGCCATGTGGGTGGAACTTACCCAGCACCTCCCCTACAATACGAGCTGATTTCTTAAAAGGCTTGTTATAGGTTAAACCTAATTCATGCATTCCGTAGAGTACTCGGCGGTGCACCGGCTTCAATCCGTCCCTCACATCGGGCAGAGCCCTAGAAACAATTACCGACATGGAATAGTCGATATAAGCCGATTTCATCTCATCGGTAATGCTAATAGGAATAATTCGTTGATTCAATGACATAAATTTTACTTTTCAGAAAGGCATGCAAAGATAACAAAAATTGAATCTTTTTTGTAATAATTGCAGTCTAGTTATTTGCAGTCGGGAACGATCTGAAAATGGAAGGCTGATAAAAAAGGCATTTGCAATGAAGCGTTCGCAACAATCCCGCTTATTGCCAGTTATTATCAGTATCAGTCCAGGCAGATCGCCTGCTTTTATAGGTTAAAAAAGTTGTTTAACTATGCAGAAGGAAAAGATAGAAAGCAAAAAGGTTGTCTGATTTAAACGAGCCAAAATGCTGCATAATCAGATTTTATCCTCCCGCTTTATATGCTTTTTCTTCTACCCAAAATCAATGTATAAAGATACACAAATTATTCCATATGTCGAAACAAGTAACCCCCTATGAAACGGGGGAAAGTAAAAAGAATCAGGTCCGTCAGATGTTCAATAATATCGCACTTCGATATGACTTTTTAAACCGTCTTTTATCGATGGGCATTGACAAAGGCTGGCGCAAAAAGGCCATTGCTTTATTGGCAAAAAAAGAGGATCTGAAGTTATTGGAT
Organism: Bacteroidia bacterium; assembly: GCA_030430845.1. Lineage (GTDB taxonomy): Bacteria > Bacteroidota > Bacteroidia > Chitinophagales > Saprospiraceae > JANQPA01. The sequence continues at coordinate 10,050 of JAUIKE010000095.1, forward strand.
ATCGCCACCGGAACAGGCGACCTGGCTATAGAAATTGTACAGAAGTACCCGGATGCTCAGGTCACCGGCCTGGACTTGGCGCCGCAGATGCTGGAGATCGGCCGGCAAAAAGCGCAGAAGAAAAATTTGGGGTCATCCATCACATTTGTGGAAGGGGATGCAGAAAATTTGCCATTCGAAGACAATACTTTTGATGCAATAACAGTTGCATTTGGGGTACGCAATTTTGAAAGGCCGCTCGAAGGGCTGAAAGAGATGAAACGCGTACTGAAGCCCGGAGGGCAATTGGTGATCCTGGAGTTTTCCAAGTCCCGGTCAAAAATATTTGAAGGCATATTTAATGTCTATTTCAAATACATTTTACCAAAAATCGGACGTTTAATCTCCAAGGATGCAAGAGCCTATCAATACCTATACGATTCGGTACAGGCTTTTCCCTCCGGTACGGCATTTATTGACTTATTAAACGAATCCGGATATCAATCAAATCGATGGATCCCGCTAACCCTAGGGGTTTGCTCCATCTACTACGGAGAAAAATAGCTTTCAGCATGTACTTGAAAACTCAATTTAACCTTGGCAGAACATTGTTAGCAATTGGCTTTTTATTCCTTTTTCATTCTGCATTTTCACAAAAATTTGGGGGCAACGGCAATTATAACTTCCAGGATTTTCAGCAAAAACCCTACTATTTCGGAATTACCCTAGGGATCAACAGCTCTAGTTTTAACCCCTACCGCTCTTCCGAATTCATCCAAAATGACAGTATTTTAGCCATTGAAGGGGTGAATGGGCCGGGCTTTAACCTTGGGATTGTCACTAATTTAAAAATTGGTGATTATTTTGATTTTCGCTTTCTGCCAACCCTATCTTTTGCCGAGCGTCGAATTGAATTTTCGCGCGACCGACGGATCGGGCCGGTCACCCAACGCAGAATTGAATCGGTGCTGGTTGAAATGCCGTTTCAATTCAGGTATAAATCGGCTCCTTTTAATGATATCCGACTATTTCTCATCGGTGGCATCAAATACTCTTTTGACGTGGCCAGTGACTCCAGAACCAAACAGGCAGAAAACTTACTGAAGATTTCCCCCAGTGACTTCTCCATAGAATATGGGGCAGGTATCCAGTTTTTCTTCCCGTTCTTTATCTTTTCTCCCGAATTCAAGATCTCGCAGGGAATTGGTAATACCTTAATTTATAATAGGTCATTGGAAGAGTCTACCGTTTTAGAAAAATTGCTTTCTCGTACCTTTACGATCTCGCTGCATTTTGAAGGCTAAAAACTTAAAAGAATGAGTTGTCGGACGCGTCCGACAACTCATTCTTTTAAAACGTACTCCATCACCTCCGGAAAAAAGGAAGTAAACTCCACTGCCAACTCCTCTCTTTGATCCAGAAAAGTATCCACTACCCCTTCGAGCCATTCCGGCCTGCTGACGCGGCGGCGCATGCTGCTAAAGGCCCGCTGGAGCCCGTAAATTTCCCGGTATTTCGTCAACCAATCCTCTTGCACCATCCCCGGGAGGCTTCTTTCCAGCCCCGGAGGCATAAGATGATGGTAGCTCATGAGAATTTCATAGACCCGCCCGGTAAAGGATTCCAGGCTTTCCGCACTGAATTGCTCCCAACTATTGGCCAGTATGTTGTCATAATATACATCAATGATAGCCGGAGCGTATTTCCTATGCAATGGATACAAACGACGTACGCCTTGCAGCACACTCGGATGAGAATCAGTGAAATGATCGATCCTGCGATGCAAACGAATGCCCTCCTGGATTTTCTCACTGAAGTCCTTCATCTGTCTGTTATTCACCGAATCGGCAATAAAATTACCGATCAACACCTCTTCATCAGAAGGAGAAAGGAACAAGTGGGCTAAAAAATTCATAGAATGATTTTTAAAATTGTTTTATGTCCAATTTTACTATATTTGCGGCGAATTTCAAGGATAAAATTTAATACAAATATATAATGGCATTACAGGCAGGAATTGTAGGACTCCCCAATGTAGGAAAATCTACGCTATTTAACGCACTCACCTCAGGCAAAGCCTTGGCTGCGAATTATCCATTTGCTACCAAAGATCCTAATGTGGGGATCATCACCGTTCCCGACCCCAGGCTGGACAAGCTGGAGGAGTTGGTCAACCCCAAACGAGTGGTTCCTACTACGGTCGAAATCGTAGATATAGCCGGACTGATCAAAGGAGCCAGCCAGGGAGAAGGCCTTGGGAACCAATTCCTGGCCAACATCCGGGAAGTAGATGCCATCATCCATGTGGTCCGATGTTTCGATAACGACAACGTCATCCATGTCGACGGCAGCGTCGACCCCGTCCGGGATAAGGAGATCATCGATACCGAGCTGATATTGAAAGACCTGGATACCGTAGAAAAAAGGCTCGAAAAACTTAAAAAGCAAGCCAAAAGCGCTGAAAAAGAAGCGCTGCGTGCCGTAGAGATTGCCGAAAAGATCAAAACACATCTCGAGTCAGGACAGCCCGCCCGCTCCTGCTCATTGGAGGAGGACGAAATGGTACTTTACAAGGATCTGCTACTCCTGACCAGCAAACCCATTCTGTACGTTTGTAACGTCGATGAAGATTCCGTGCACGAGGGCAATGAATACACCCAAAAATTTACGGAAGCCGTATCGAATGAAAGAGCAGAAGTCATTCTGATCAGCGCTGATATCGAAGCGGATATCGCAGGATTAGAAACCGTTGAAGAACGCCTCGAATTCCTGGAAGATATGGGGCTGAATGAACCCGGCGTGAATAAATTGATCCGAGCTACCTATAAATTATTGAACCTCATTACCTATTTCACCGCCGGAGAAAAAGAAGTACGTGCCTGGACCATTACCCGTGGAACCAAAGCGCCCGGGGCAGCCGGTGTTATCCATACCGACTTCGAAAAGGGCTTCATCCGCGCAGAAGTGATCAAGTACAGCGATTATGTCCAATTTGGTTCGGAAGCTGCTGTTAAGGAGGCCGGAAAATTAGGCGTGGAAGGAAAAGAATATGTGGTGACAGACGGCGATGTGATGCACTTCAGATTTAACGTCTAAAGAAAGAGGTGGTGGCCGGTCGTCCACCACCTCTTTCTTTAGACGTTAATATCTCCATTCATCCAGGTACTTTGCAAACACCTTCGCCAGGTTCTCCGCATCATCGATCCCTCGATGAGCTGTACCGGTGAACTCGAAACCTTCCGTCTTGACAGCCTTTCGCAATCCTCTTGGCCGGCGTAGTCGCTTGATTTCCTGATACTGGCGCTTTAGGTTGATATGAGGATCGACCCAGTCAAATTCCATCCCATGCAATTCACAATCCTGGATCAACATTTTTTTATCAAAATTCCCCCAGGAAGCCAACAGATAATCTTCGTCATCATAATATCCGATCCAGTCCATAAAGTCTTCCACTACTTCGGGAAAATAAGGTGCCCGCTCGACATCCACCTGCCGGATAGAAGTCAACTCCGTACAGAAGGGCGATAAGAACGGATTAACAATAGGTTTGATGAAACTGTTAAAACTGGATTCTGCCTCCCCATATCGGTTAATCAACAAGGCGCCTATCTCTATGATCTCCTGGACCTGGCTATCGTTTCGCTGGGCCCAGCAGGTAGCTTCCAAATCGAATATTATGAAATTCACGTTGCCCTATTTTAAAATGCAATTGATTTCACGCATTTATGCATTAGCGTCGCTGCGTAGTATCAGATATTAACAATACAAAATTTTATTAGTTTCCGTTCTGGATTAATTCTTTTAATTCCCGGATCTGCTCCTCCAAAGAATCAATCTTGTCTTCCAACACCCGATTATTGTCAATCGTCATCTCATCCACGAAAACAGCATTGGCCAGGGAGATACCAAAAATACCCCCTACCAGCACAATGATCACAAAGTAGATCCTCGTCAGGCCGATGATCAAATGATTATCCGTCCGCGAAGCAATTACATTGGGAATCTCATTCCAGCCTTCGATGGTGAAAATTTGAAAAATAGAATAAGCTGACAATAAAGGGTTCCCAAAGTATTCAGGGGCTATACGCGCATACAGATGACAGGTGAATAAAGCCAGCAAAAAGTTGATCACTACCAACGCCAGGAGTACAAATACGGAGGCCTGCAAAGCACGCCCTAAACCCGCCATTATCTGGCTAAGGTTCGGAATAAAGCGAATAAAGCGGATTAGGCGAATAAGCCTGAAAAGTCGAAGTAAAATCAATAAAGAGGTATCCGGAATCGGAATGATGTGAATCAATAAGGAAGGAAGACTTAATACTACAATAGTGAAATCAAAGCGGTTCCAACCGCTGCCGAAATACCCCCGGGGCTTGTACACGGATAACTTCACCAGGGCTTCCACTACAAAAAACAGGATGAAAAGCTGATCGATCAATTCGAGGTAAATATTCCCGGCAAATTCAGGGAAATATAAAAGAAAAAGTACGACCGTATTGATCAAAATCGCGATCATCACTTTTCTTTCGTCCAGGAAGAGATTTTTCAACATGTCGACCTTTTTAATAAAAATTTTCAATGATGACCAGGCGGAAGCCTGGTCATCATTGAAAATTAGTTTATATGACCTCTAATTCGTAGGACTTCCACTTAATCTTTTTTTCCAAACCATAGCTATCCAAACGATTGTGGTAAAAATACAAAAGCTTAAAGTTTTGGCTGATGATCTGTCCTTTTTTATTCCATTTAAGCGGTTTGGCGATATGAAAATTCCCCAGACGCTTAATCCCATCTTTAATTAGCCCCTCCAGATCTTCATGAAGGCGCTCTGATAATTTAATCTTTCCTGCTTTTTCCATAGAAAGCAGTTCTGCTCTTAGCTGACCGACGATGTCTTTTAGCCCCTCCATAGGGAAAACATATTCATTAGGCGGCAGCCGAAGAATACCGTACAGGTCCAGTTTGGCATTACGGTTTTGCAGAAATTTGAAGGCGGCAAAAGCTATTAGGTGACTGCTAAGAACAATATTATCTTTATGGTATCGCTCCACAATGGCATCAGCCAATATCTTGGTATATTCCGATTCCCGCTGGTGGTCGGTTTGCAGTTCATTATCAAGCAGGAAATATTCCTTGATGTCGAGGATATTTCCAAATTGATCAATGCTTTCCCCTTTTTCATTTACTGGATTTCCCACTACATCCATGGGTTGCCCCAATGAAATGATGATCTCGTTCCCTTCCGAGATTACCTGCCAGGCAAACTTGATGATTTTTCGGAGGCTCAAAAAATAATCCTTCGTCCTCAAATAGCGTTCCTTACCCATTCTTCTCAGATGCTGCTCCACCAGGAATTGAGCTTCTAATACGAAGTGGTAGCTCAGGATCACCGGAACCACAAAAATTTTGGTATCCTTCCCTTTTTGGTAGTTGGAACGCTGTGCCTCGATCACCGTGCTCAAAAGCCCGAGTTTGAGGCGATCTTCAATCATTCCGGCACGTGAACGGGTGCCGCCGGGGAAAAACAGGCTGTTCGTTCCTCTTTCAATGGACAGCTTGGACATCATCTTGAGTGTCTCCAGATATATCGGATTTTTTTTGCGGCGATCAACACGGTAGGTACCCAATCGATTCATAAAGTAGGCGGTATAGCCCGTATTATACAGGTTGAGCCCTGCACCGTAAGAAAAGGAAGGCAAGCCGATGAGATCCATCCCATAACCGATCAGGATGGAGTCCAGATTGGAGAAATGGGTAGGTACCAAAACGACCGTCCCCTTTTTCATGAGCGTCCGAACCTGATCGATGTAACCTTTTACCAACAGGCGGTTCTGGGCCTTGGCCTGCCCGGCTTTGACCCACCAAAAAGACTTCAGGCTGATAGAGGAATAGAGCAAGGAATTAAAAAACAAGGTCAAAAATTTCCTGGCAAACAAAAAGGTTTTAATTCGGAAAGTCGCTACGATCTCCTCCGAGTACCGATGAATGATGGTGCGCAACAATTCCTCACTGGCAGTACGCACCTCTTTTTCTTCCTGTTCGCCCGGCAAAATACTAAGCAGGCGGGTGCGTACTTTTTTCCAAAACTGCTTTTCGTTGGGCGGATCCACTTTCCAAACTTCCTCTTTGACCCTGATCCTTTCCATATAAATGGTTTTGGCCAACACATCCAGTATTTTCACCCCATGTTTTTCCATTAATCTGGAGAGTGTTTGTTCATCTATTTCCTGAACAAAACGCTTCCGGTCTTCGTGCATTTTATAAATCGGCCATTCCTCAATATCGGGAAAAACATGCGGGTAGGTGTTTTTTTCGTTTTTCATAAGTTTGTTTCCGATTGATTGATAACCTCTTCAATAAAGTTAAGGATCTCATCCGTTCCGGATCTCTCCCTTGAAGAAGTAATGAACTCCTGGGGTAAGGCATGCCAATATTTCAGCAACTCTTCACGGAATGCGGCAATATTAGCTTCTATTTCATGAGGCTTGCTTTTATCGGCTTTTGTATACACCAATACGAAAGGAATTCTTCTTTCTCCCAACCAGTTGATGAATTCTATATCTATGGATTGAGGTAAAACATTCGAATCGATAAGCACCAAGGCACACTGTAGGGAAAGTCGCTTTACCAGATAGGCCTCGATCATCTTTTCCCATTCCTTTCGTTTCTTTTTCGAAATTTTGGCGTATCCATAGCCCGGCAGGTCAACCAAGTACCAGTCTTGGTCAACGAGAAAATAATTGATCAGCTGCGTTTTCCCAGGCTTTTTAGAAGTATGAGCCACCTCTTTTCGCCCTGTTAAGGCGTTGATTAAGGAAGATTTACCCACATTTGAGCGACCAATAAAGGCAAATTCAGGCCGATCATCCTTTGGACAAAGGGCTACCTTCGGAAAACTTCCTCTATATTCAACACCGTGGATTTTCACAAACTATTCTATTTTATTTTAAGCAACTTCTTAAAGGCGAATATAGCAATTCTCTACTTAGATACAACTACGGTAAATAGCTGACCTCTCGCAGATAGGCTTGCGTGTCGTCAATAAATAACTTCAAACAACTTCATTTCGAACTTGATACTATGCAAAACGGTTCCTATTATGATAACATAAAAATTATTTCTACCCAATTCAATACATTAAGAAAAAATAAATCTATATTTGAGCGTCTCCCCCCTTTTCCCTTTCTATGAACCCATTATCTAACTTCATAACCCAAAAATGATGAGAAAATTATTATTTATCAGTTTTTTAGTACTGCTGGGATTGCCTGCCTATTCTCAAATACAATTCGGTTTCCGAGCCGGTTTGGGAACTACGGATATCAATCCAAATCAAATCACCTTACTCTCTGCCGACGGCCGGGAGGCACTAGGTTTGGCTATTGACGACGCTAATTTTAGTATTTTCGGAGGCTTTCTGGTGCGCATTACCATCGACGACTTTTTTATTCAACCCGAGCTGATGTTTTCCTCCAATGGAGTTGACTACAAGGTAGATGACTTTACAAATGTTGGAGAAACTATTACGACCATCCGAACAGAAAAATATCAATATCTGGATATTCCGGTCATGGTCGGCTACAAGGCCGGTTTTCTCCGTTTGATGCTGGGGGTTGAAGGGCATGTGTTCTTAAATAGCACTTCCGATCTGTTCGACTTCCAAAATTACGATCAGAACTTTGACGGGCTGACACTCGGTTGGCAGGGAGGTCTTGGAGTAGACATCTCCAGGTTCATGATCGATCTTCGCTACCAAGGCAACTTCTCTAAATTTGGAACCCACATCCGTTTTGCCGGTAATGAATACCAGTTTGACGAATCTCCTTCCCGGTTAATGCTTTCCCTGGGAATTTTATTTTAGAGGAAAAGGGGGTTCGCCCCCTTTTCCTTTGAATAAAAATTTATCTTCGCTATACAACCAATTAGTGGGCATCCATCTCTTTATTTCAAACCATGAAGAAAGTGCTGATGGCCCATACCCTTTGCATGACTGAATCTGAACTTATACAAGCCTGTTTGAGAAACGATCGCCTTGCTCAAAAAGAGTTATACGAACGCTATTGTAATGCTATGTACACACTTGCCTACAGAATCACCAACGATTTTGAGATGGCCAACGATGTTTTGCAGGATGCCTTCATAAAAGTCTTTAAAAACCTGGCCAAATTCCGGCAAGAGTCAACCCTTGGCGCCTGGATCAAAACAATCGTTATACGTACCGCTCTGAGCAAGGTAAAAAAGGAACCTTTGACTGAAAGTCTGGAGGCCAAACATATTAAAGAAGATATTAACTGGGGGCACCAGCTCGATGCCGAGTATCTGGAAAAAGCCATTCAATCACTTCCAGAAGGATATAGAGTTGTTTTCACCCTAATTGAGATCGAAGGTTACACACATAAGGAAGTAGCCGAAATGTTGGGAATATCCATCGGCACTTCTAAATCGCAATTGTTTTATGCCAAAAAAAGATTACGAAAAACAATAGAGACATTACTTAAAATCTAATAGGAGGACGAAGTACGAAGGTCGAATTAGAAATTCATGAAAATATTATGAAAGATTCGCCCTTCGACCCTCGACCTTCATACTTATAAAAGAATTATGGAGTTAGAGCAAAACAGAACTACCTTAAAAAAGGCTATTCTTGCCCTTCCTTCCTATCAAGCGCCGGAAGGTTTGTGGAATGACATAGCACAACAATTGGATGAAGAGGCCTCCTCATCGTCCTTCGCTTCGGTCATTGATGAATTGCCGGAGTATCGTCCGCCTGCTTTCGTGTGGGAGAACATCAACCAGGCACTGGAAGAGCCTGTTTCCAAGCCGGCTTTGAAAGTATTGTCGTCGTCCTTCCTAACGAGGGCTGCTGCCGTTCTATTGATCATAGCGGCTTCTTACCTGGGTTACACCTTGTTTAACACAGGCAATGAGGCTAAGGTCAGTTATGCTGAAAGTACGATTATGGAAAACCCGGTCGAGATTGATTTTCAGGAAGATGAACCCATGATCCGAATGGTCAGCCAGGCTTTTGAGAAAAGTCCCGTTGCCCGGCAACAGAGTGATTATGATCGCCTGTTAGGTGAATTGAAAGAGTTAGACCAGGCCAGGCAGGATGTTCTGGACATGATGGAAAGTTACGGAGAAGATTCACAGATGATCAAAGAACTGGCAGATATAGAGCGGTCCAGAACCGACATTGTTATGAAAATGGCTCGTTTTATTTAATTTAAAGCAAAAACTACGCATACAATGAAAAGGACCTTTTTCCTTTTTCCCATATTTTTGATTTTCCTTAGCCAGGTTTCCCTGTCTGCCCAGACGGCTTTGCAACTCATCAGCAAAACGGTAGAAAAAGAGTTTGCTTACAAGCCCGGGAATGAACTGAATATTGAAGGAGAAAAAGCAGATGTTCAGGTGGAAAGCTGGGATCAGGATAAAATTGCTGTTCAAATAATTTTTTCTGCCCAACATCCGGATAAAAAAACTGCTCAAAGGGAGTTAGAATGGATACAGTATCAGGCGGAAAAAGTACAAAATAAAATTTACCTGCGAAATTATCTGAAAGTGCCTTCCGGTGAAGAAAAACCAGCGTCCACTTTAAAAGCAAATTACATCATAAAAGTACCTTCCGACTGTCCGGTTTACCTGAAATCACAATTTGGCATGGTGAGAATCAGGGATCTGGCCAACCAGGTCAGGCTGAACAGTACCTTTACCAATATCGGCCTCGAAAACATTCAAGGCTCCATTGATATCACTTCCAGATTCGGTGACCTCGACGGCAAATTTATCGACGGCACCATGTTCGTCAATGCCCGCAGAACGGATATCACCTTACAGGAACTCAAAGGAAAATATGACCTGAAGACTTCCTACGGCACACTCAATATTTTTGCCGACCCCAATGTAGCAGATCTAAAATTAACCGCCGATAACACGAAGATCCATTTGGTGAGCACCGATCCAAGTCGTTTTGCTTTCAACATCGAAGCAAAGGCCTCCGACCTGACACTCCCCGACCAAATGAACTTTAATGTATTGGAAGCCAGTAATGATCCATCCGTGAAGAAGCTTTTGTATAAGCCGGTGGGTAAGGAATATTATGCCAATTTTACGATTGTTGTGACTTTTAGTGAGTTCACTCTCTCTGTAGATAAATAAGTTAGATTTTACCGCCTGGGGCGGTAAAATCTAACTTATTTATCTTCCCAATCCATCGTTCGCTCCACCGCTTTTTTCCATCCCTTGTATAACTTTTTTCTTTTCTGGTCATCCATTTCCGGCTCAAAAGCCTGGTCCAACAGCCATTTTTCCTGAAGGTCCTCTTTCGTCCAAAAACCGGTGGCTAATCCAGCCAGGTAGGCGGCGCCAAGTGCGGTTGTTTCAATGATCTGAGGTCTTTCAACATGGGTTCCTAAAATATCTGCCTGAAACTGCATCAACAAATTATTGGCGCTGGCCCCGCCATCCACACGCAAGCCTTTTAGACTTACCCCTGAATCATTCTCCATGGCCAGTAACACATCCTTGGTCTGATAAGCCAAAGACTCCAGGGTAGCCCGAATTAAATGAGCCTTAGTCGTGCCGCGGGTCAGGCCGAATATGGCCCCACGTGCATACATGTCCCAATAGGGGGCTCCTAAACCTGCAAAAGCCGGAACAACGTAGACGCCCTCGGGATTCTCCACTTTCATGGCAAAATACTCACTGTCGGGTGATTCATCGATGATCTTCAATCCATCTCTGAGCCATTGAATGGCCGCTCCTGCAATGAAGACACTTCCTTCTAAAGCATACTGAACTTCACCGTCCAGCCCCCAGGCAATTGTGCTTAGTAAGCCCGACTTGGAGCGGATCATTTCTTTTCCCGTATTCATCAGCATAAAACAACCGGTACCGTAAGTGTTCTTAGCCATTCCTTTTTCCCAGCAAGCCTGCCCGAAAAGAGCAGCCTGCTGATCTCCTGCAATTCCGGCTATGGGAATGGCGGCTCCTAAAATTTCCTCACTTGAATAGGCATAAACCTCGCTGCTCGACTTTACTTCAGGCAACAGGGCACGGGGTACTTCTAAAAGTTTCAATAGATGATCATCCCACTGTAGGGTGCCAATATTAAATAAAAGCGTTCGACTGGCATTCGTATAGTCCGTCACATGAACCTCTCCTCCACTCAAATTCCAGACGAGCCAGCTATCGACCGTGCCAAAGCAAAGCTCTCCCCTTTCCGCTCTTTCTCTGGCTCCCTCTACCTGATCCAGTATCCATTTCACTTTGGTGCCGGAAAAATACGCATCTGCTAAAAGGCCGGTATGCTGACGAAGGTATTCCTCCTGTCCGTCCTTTTTGAGTTGATCACAGATAGAAGCAGTCCGCCGATCCTGCCAGACAATGGCATTGTAGATTGGTTCTCCAGTTTGACGGTCCCACACGATCGTCGTTTCACGCTGATTAGTGATCCCTATCCCCTGGACCTGGTTGGCAGTGACTCCAGCCTTTTCAAGAACTTCCAGGCAAACCGCTAACTGAGAAGACCAGATTTCTTTTGGATCGTGTTCTACCCAGCCTGCCTGGGGAAAAAGTTGCGTGAATTCCTGTTGAGCCACCGCTCTTATCCTGCCTTCCTGGTCAAATAAAATGGCTCTTGAACTGGTGGTGCCCTGGTCCAGGGCCAAAATGAATCGATCCATATTGAGCGGGTTTACACTTTTTTTCCTAAAAATAGTTTTTTCGTTCAGTATTTTTGCCAAATGGAAAAAGTAAAACTTGGCCTAAAAGAGAACTGGCAACTGTTTTTCTTGCTCGTGCTGATCAATGCCTTTGTCGGTGGTATGGTGGGCCTGGAAAGGACGATTCTGCCTGAAATAGCTGAAGTCGAATTTAATATTGCGGCCAAAACGGCCGTGCTTTCCTTTATCATTGTTTTTGGAATTGTTAAAGCCGTCACCAATTATTATACCGGCGCCCTGGCCAATCAATTAGGTCGAAAGAACCTCCTGACCATCGGCTGGCTGATTGCCCTGCCAATTCCCTTCATTTTAATTTACGCCCCCAACTGGACCTGGGTGATCTTCGCCAATGTTCTTTTGGGCATCAACCAGGGACTGACCTGGTCGAGTACCGTCGTGATGAAGATCGACCTGGTGGGCGAAAAAAACCGTGGCCTGGCAATGGGACTGAATGAATCAGCCGGCTACCTGGCCGTCGGAGGCGTGGCCTTTCTTACCGGCTGGATCGCAGCGGAATACGGTGTGCGCCCCTACCCTTTTTACCTGGGCATGGTATTTGCCTTTTTAGGCTTGTTACTCAGCTGGCTGTTTGTGAAGGATACGGTTCATCATGTAAAAACAGAAACCGCACAGAGCAATCTCCCAGCGCTCCAACATGTATTTTGGGATACCAGCTGGAAGCACCCAAGTTTGGGGTCTATTTCACAGGCGGGGCTGGTCAATAACCTGAATGACGGAATGGTGTGGGGATTGTTTCCCATCTTACTGGCCAGCCATGAATTCAATCTTACCCAAATAGGCCAGATCGTGGCGCTCTACCCCATCGTTTGGGGCTTAGGACAATTAATTACCGGGAAAATGGCGGATCATTTCAGCAAAAAAAGTATGCTTTTTTGGGGCATGTTGCTTCAGGGATTAACCCTATTGCTTTTGCTTTTCGCACATACCTTTTTCCAATTTGCGGCTCTGTCCGTAGCTCTGGGAGCGGGCACAGCCGTTGTTTACCCGACCTTCCTGGCCGCTATCGGAGATTATGCCCCTCCTCAGCAAAGAGCCGAAAGCATAGGCGTTTTTCGCCTGTGGAGAGATCTGGGCTACGCGATCGGAGCTTTTCTGACCGGTATTTTGGCGGACTCGCTGGGGATCGATTGGGCGATAATCGCTATTGGAGTATTGACCCTATTGTCGTCCTTCATCATTCTTTTTAGAATGCAGCGAAAAAAATTCCCGGTCAAATAGATTTTTTTATTTTTGCGATAATGAGAGTCATTGCATTCATATTATCACTGTATGTTCTGTTTCTGGCAGCACTTCCTTTGCCGGGATTCACGGATATTTTTTCCGAAGACCTCTGTTGTCAGGATGCTTGTGAAAAAAACATAGCAGAACAAGCTCAGGATGAAGAAGACGGATGCAGTGAACTGTGCAACCCTTTCCTTTCCTGCTCCTGTAGCATTGGCTTTACAACTGCTGCCATTGAAGCAATTCAGGATATCAGCTCAGATGAATTTGCTCCATATCTCGATCAGATGGACAATTGTTATCTGAATCCATTCATCTTCCAGGTCTGGCACCCTCCCAAAGCTTAGTAATTAATGAAGCAAATAAGGCTATAGAATAAATACGGCCGCGGGCCGTATTTATTCTATAGCCTTATTTGCTTCTCACTTTTTTTTTCATTTGGTTTCACAATATTCAAAGGATCCTGAAGGAAGGAAAACCACGGTTTTCCCTACTTCTCAATCATATTTTTATTATGAAAAAATTGTTTTTCATCCTATGCCTCTTGCTGGGAGGTCAACTCTTTGCACAAAACACTTTTCGAGCTATTATTAAAGATGCCGATTCTGAAGAACCTTTAGTTGGAGCGACGGCTCAGGTAGAAGGCACCGAACTCGGCGGCACGGCCGACGAATCGGGTTTAGTCCTTATTGAAAACGTTCCAAACGGCACGCAGCATATTGTTTTTTCCTATGTCGGATACGAACGGCATGAAGAATCTTACACCTTTCCTTTATCCAGTGAGCAGGCAGTCATTATTTTACTGGAAGAAGGGCATGAGATCGAGGGCGTTACGGTGACGGCTACACGCAGCACTCGTACCATTGAGGAGATCCCTACCCGGGTAGAATTCCTCGGCGCGGAGGAATTGACGGAAAAAGCCGTCATGAACTCCACCAACATTGCCATGCTGCTTCGGGAAAGCACCGGCATTCAAATGCAGATCACCTCTCCCAACTCCGCTAATCAAAGTATTCGAATTCAGGGATTGGACGGTAGATACACCCAAATTTTGAAAGACGGGTTTCCTCTGTTCGGTGGTTTCGCGGGCGGATTGAGCATCATGCAGATCCCACCGCTGGATCTCAAGCAAGTGGAAGTGATCAAGGGCAGTAACTCAACACTTTATGGTGGCGGCGCCATCGCCGGATTGGTCAACCTGGTCACCAAAAAACCTATGGAGGACAGTCCGGAGCTGAGTCTTATGCTCAACCAAACGAGCGCTTCCGGGACTACGCTCAATGGTTTTTATGCTCAAAAATTCGGCAAAACGGGCGTTTCGCTTTTTACCTCCGGTAACCGGCAAGAGCCCTACGATCCGAATGAGGACGGCTTTTCGGATATTCCCCGGGTTAGAAGCCTGACCTTTACCCCCCGCTTTTTCTGGTATCCGGATGAGCAAACTACCCTTTGGCTGGGCGTTAACACCACTATTGAGGATCGTATCGGAGGGGACATCGCAGTGATTGAGGATGAGGCCGGGCCCAATAATGTATTTACCGAAGAAAACAAAAGTCAGCGTATTTCTACGCAAGTTGCTTTGGATCGTACGTTCAGCAATGGCGCTCAACTGCGTTTCCGCAATAGTGTTGCCTTTTTTGATCGGGAGATCATCATCCCGGAATTTCAGTTTCAGGGAGATCAGATTGCCAGTTTTTCCGAGCTTACCTACGCGACCGATAATGAAGACAGCCAGTGGATTTTCGGAGCCAACCTTTTTACCGATCATTTCGAAGAAGAACCGCTGAACACGGAAATTCTCAGAGATTATCAAAACACGACCACCGGGGCTTTTATCCAGAACACCTGGGACCTGTCGGAGAAAATGGCCTTGGAAACCGGCTTAAGGACTGACTTTAACTCCGATTACGGAGCTTTTGTATTGCCCAGGGCATCGCTTTGGTTTCAGCTCAGCCCACAACTCACCGGCCGGCTTGGAGGAGGCTTAGGCTATAAATTGCCTACGATCTTTAACGAAGAAGCAGAAGCCCGCACCTTCCAGGGTATTTTGCCCATCGATCAGGACGCCACAGAAGCAGAGCGGTCTGTGGGAGGAAATTTTGACCTGAACTACGAAACGGTGATCGGCGATAAACTCACCTTTACCCTAAACCAGTTTTTCTTCTACACTCGCCTGAATGATGCCCTGGTGTTAGGGGAATCCACCGGAGGCGGTAATTTCTTGTTTGAAAATGCCGATGGCTCTATTGACAGCCGTGGTTTTGAGACCAACATCAAAATGACTTACGGGGATTTTAAACTGTTTTTACAATATGCCTTCATCGATGCAAAACTCAATTACGACAACATCAACAATCAAAAGCCATTAACCCCCAAACACAATGCGGGAGCCGTTCTGGTTTTTGAACAGCACGGAAAATGGAGGATCGGGCTGGAGTCTTATTATACCGGTTCGCAATTCCGCAGCGACTACTCCGAGACGCGTGATTACTGGATTGTTGGTTTGATGGGCCTGCGTCAGTTCAAGCACTTTAGTGTATTCCTGAACTTTGAGAACTTTGTGGACAGCCGTCAATCGCGCTACGAGGACATCGTCATGCCCCCGCTCAGCAACCCGACTTTTGCGGAAATTTGGGCCCCGACGGATGGTTTTGTCATCAACGGCGGCTTCATCTGGAACCTTTTCGCAAAGAAAGAAGAGCATCACCATGATGAACATTAAGAAGTTCTTAGGAAAATCCTTAAACCTGAAATATTATCTTGGGCGCTGAACTAAAAGGATGTCTAAAGCATTTATACATTTTATCAAAACCACACCAAAGAATGCACGTTCAAAGGATTCCCTTTAAGCAAGTACCACAATTTTCTTTTAAAGACGTAGCCTACGCTACCGCAGATGAGCGATTAAGACCTTTTTATAAATATGCCGTTGACCTGGAAAGCTTCGCTCAGGTGATCGAAGACAAAAAGAAAGATAAGATGGACCGCCAAACGCTGGTGGAGGTCTTAAAATCTCAATATGAAGGCCGGCAAACCACTAAAAAGGTTAAAAAGAACATTGAATCCTTGCTTAGTGAACGGACTTTTACGGTGATTACGGCCCATCAACCCTCTTTGTTTACCGGTCCTTTGTATTACGTCCTGAAGATCTTTTCGGCCATCAACCTGGCCGAACAGCTCAATGAGGAATATACGGATCATCATTTTGTACCGGTTTTTATCAACGGAGCGGAAGACCATGATTTTGAAGAAATTAACCACACCTATCTCAATGGGAAAACCATCGAGTGGCATAATAAGGAGGGAGGGGCTGTTGGAAAAATGTCGACATCTTCTATGGCTATGGCGCTTAATGCCCTGAAAGAAGAGATGGGGAATTCGCCCTGGGCCGACGAATGTTATCAGATCTTTGAAAACGCTTACACAGAAAATGATACCTACGGCGCCGCAACGAACCAAGTTGTCGATCAACTCTTCCAGGAATATGGCTTAGTCGTATTGGATATGAATGCAGCTCCCTTAAAAAAGCTGTTCATTCCGTACATGGAAAAAGAGATTTTCGAGCAGGTCTCCTCCCCTCTTATCCAGGCTACCCAGGAACAACTGGAAGCCATCGGTTTTTCCGAACAAGCACACGCCCGGGACATCAACATTTTTTATTTAACTGAAAATGACCGTTCCAGAATTGTACTGGAAGAGGACGGCACTTACCGAATATTAAATCATGATATTCAGTTTACAGCCGATTCTTTAAAAGAGGAATTGTACCATCATCCCGAGCGCTTCAGTCCGAATGTGGTCATGCGTCCTTTATACGAGGAAGTCATCTTTCCCAACCTGGCCTATATCGGCGGGGGTGGTGAATTGGCGTACTGGCTGGAAAGGCAAAGCCAATTTGAGTATTTCGGGGTCAATTTCCCCATGCTCATCCGTAGGAACTCGGCCGTTTGGGTCAATCACAAGCAAGTCAAAAAGATGGATAAGCTGGGGCTGGAGATCCACGAGCTGTTTGAAGAGACGGAGAGCCTGATCAAAAGATTCGTTCGTCGTCAGTCCGAAAACAGCCTGGACCTTGAATCGGAGATGGAAGAGCTGGCCTTGCTAATTGAGCGGTATGCGTTAAAAGCCAAAAAGGTCGATCCTACCCTAGACCCTCGTGCCCGGGCCATCGGACAAAAGTACCACAATCAACTCGAGAAGCTCCAAAAACGCTTGATGCGGGCCGAGAAAAAGAAGTTTGAGGAGGAAATAGCCCTGATCCGCTGGCTCAAGGACGACTTGTTTCCCAACAATGGCCTACAAGAACGGAAGCACAATTTTCTCAATTTCTATTTACAAGATGGGCCGTTCTTTTTTAAGACGTTGAAGGAGCATTTGGATCCGCTTGAGGAGGGGATGCTTATCTTTTTAGATGAATGAAGGAGTATGGAGATGGTAAAAAAGCCCAAAGGGCTTTTTTACCATCTCTAAATATTCTTACGGTCTACTCTTTTTCAATACGGATACTGCTTCCTTAACCCCCTCCACAAAACCATCCAGCACCTCCCCCAGGATCAGGATCTGTTCCTGAGCTTCTTTGTAATCCCCCTGTTCGATCGCCTCTCGTACGCCCGGAAAAGTTTTAACGCCATAGCCGGTATAAAAACCCGGAGCATAGATATGATGCTTGTACCACGGACGCCTGGGCAAGCCATGATCCCGGATCAGCTTGCTTTCCATATCCATCAGCATTTGGTTCAGCTTGGCTTTTTCCTGCTCGCTCAGCTTAGATGCAGCCATCGCAGCAGCATAGGCAGCAGCACTTTTTTCCAATTCTGCCAGTGCATTTTGAATCGGAGAGAAATTAAAGAAAGGCACTTCCACTTTTGGTGACGGAATTTTATGCTGCTTTTTAGGATCTGAAGCGGCATCGTACATACCCTCATTGATCAGCATATTTTCCCGTTCGACCTCAGCACGCTGGTCGTCAGCCAATTTCATGACCTCTTTGGCATAGCCATCCACCGTTTTATAAAAATGTTTGAAATCAAAAGGAAGGATCTCGGCGTTCGCCATGCGCAAGCTCAGACGTCCGGCCACCTGGGCCAGCGTAACTCCATAGGTAAAGCCGGGATCGATGTATTTAGTGTAATGATTGTAGGTGTCAAAATTGGTGTGGTACTCACCTCCGGAGCCTTCTCCACCGAAGCCCAGATTGATGATCGGCACGCCCAGGTGATGGACAAAAGGCGTATAATCGGAACCTGCACCCGGAGCCCCCATTTGGTATGAAGGATAAGCCGGAGCGCCTTGTACGAGAGCGGCAGCTTTTCTTCTGTCAAAAACCGAAATTCCTTTTTGCGGATCGGTCACGGAACGAGACACCTGGTCCAGATATTTTTCCAGCGTATGCGAGCCGGAAGCACCCAGGAAGCCGCGTCCGTTACCATCGGTATTGATGTACACGACCGCCTTTTTCTGTAATTCATCTTTGTGGTGTTCGGCCCATTCGGTGGAGCCCAGCAAGGCCGGTTCTTCGGCGTCCCAGGCACAATAGACCAGGGTGCGCTTTGGTTTCCAGCCCGTCTTGGCCAGTTCGCCGACAGCTCTGGCTTCTTCCATCAGCGCTACCATCCCACTTATGGGGTCTCTGGCACCGTGTACCCAGGCATCGTGGTGGTTACCACGGATGACCCACTCATCGGGATAAGTACTGCCTTTCATTTTGGCCACGACATTATAGGCCGGTGTCAATTGCCAATCAAATTCCAGCTTCAGACGGACTTTGGCGGGGCCGGGGCCGATGTGATAAGTAATCGGCAGAGCGCCTCGCCAGTTGGATGGGGCTACAGGGCCTTTCAAGGCAGCCAGCAATGGTTGTGCGTCTTTATAAGAGATGGGCAGCACCGGAATCTTTGTCATGTTAGTAGCATCCTCCTGGTCGATGCGTTCCGCATCAGCCGTAGCGCCATAGCCTGGAGTGAGCGGATCGCCCGGGAATAAAGGCATATCCAGAACGGAACCCCGCTGAACACCTGTTGAAAGTTTGTAAGCTCCTTCGGGATACACATCTCCCTGGTAGTAGCCATCTTCTTTTGGGTCGGAATAGATGATGCATCCGATCGCTCCGTGCTCGGCCGCTACCTTCGGCTTAATACCACGCCAGGAGCCGTAATATTTTGCGATGACGATCTTTCCTTTAACATCAATGCCCATTTTTTCCAACTCTTCATAATCGGCCGGCACCCCGAAATTGACGTAGACCAGTTCGGCTGTCACATCTCCATCGATGGAAAAGGCATTGTAGGGCGGCAACATCTCATCCAACTGTGCAGTAGCAGGGTCCCCTTTTACAGGCGGTTCACTCAGGCTCGCTTTAAAGGAGGTCGGTTCCAGCATTTCCACAATTCTTACTTTGGGCGTAGGAAAAAGGACCTGGTATTCTTCAATAGAGGCATCAAACCCCCATTTTTTAAATTGCTCGACCATGAACTCCGCATTTTTTTTACCCCAGGGAGAGCCCACATGATGAGGATGGGACGCCATCAGCTTGGTCCAGGCATCCAGGTTTTTGGCATCCAGCTGACTGTCGAATTTGGATTCCAGCTCCAGCTGTTTGGCGGCCATTTCTTTGCTAAAGCCAAGAAGGTCACTTTGAGCCCATATTGACCTTTGCGTCAAAAAACCGACTAATAAGAGGAAAAGAAGAAAATTTGTTTTTTTCATACCTATCTTAAGTAATTTTTAATGAAAAAGTTGGAATTTTGCCAAATATAAGTAACTTTTATACGCATTGTGCGTCCAATAAAATATATAATTTGAAAACTTAGGGTTTTTGAAGCTTTTAATTCTTTTAACTTCGAATCCATACCCTAAGTTATGAACATCCAGAACATTAAAATTTATCCCATGAAACATTATCTCATGCTGCTAGTGTGCTGCATTACTTTGCAGTCCTTCGCCCAATTAGCTTCTAATGATATGACTTCGGTAATGGAGGAAGTCACTCATTCCAGCACGGCCAAAGTTTCCAAACTGAACTATGATCTGTATATTGGCAAAGGCCAGATCGGGAAATTTAAGGTATCCAAGACCGTTCAAGGCAATACCGTTCGTTACCAGGCTGCTTCCGATGCTACTATCAAAATTTTAGGAGAAAATAACATATCCTATACCCTTGATTGTACCCTGAAAAACGGAATACTGGTTTGGTCGCATGTTAAGGTCTACAAAAACGGGAAGCTAAAAGACGATACCAAGATCAAGTGGACCGGTACGAAGTACCACATCGACAAAAACGGCCAGGTAGAAAGCCGGACAGAGCCCATTCACATTCCGGCGATTGCCCTGTATTTTGATGAACCCAATTCCAATCATATTACGGTCTTCTCGGAGCGGGAAGCGGTGGAAAAGTCTTTCAAAAAGCAACCGGACAACCTTTACAAGTTAACGGATGTAGGGAAAAACAAGGGAGATGCTTATAATTATGTGAATGGTTCTTTAGAGGATGTGACGGTGAATTATGTAGTGACGAATTTTAAGGCTGTAAAAAGAAAGTAATCTATTTTTTTCTATTCATTTTAGGGCATTTAGACTTTGACCTTTTGCCCTTCCCCTGAGTACGATAAACATTGGGGTAAATAAAATTATAAGAAAGAGAGATGCTACTGAAGATATACCAATCCAGATCTTCAGGGTCTCCCCTTTGAGAGCCGGGGCTTGGTGGTTCTGCATCGGGGAAGATCTCTCCTGTCCGCCAGGATAATTTGCCGGCCAGTTCTCCACTTTCCTCAATCAGTTGGTTCAGGTCGGGGTACAATCCGCTGGTATCATCCAGGTAATCCGTAAAAGTTTTCCGTAAGCCATATTCAAGTGTGATGTTCAAATTATCAGTAAACGCATATTTCAAGGCCCATCCAAAGGGAATGCAAACCTGGGTAAGTTTGTATTTACTGTGATATCCGGGCAATCCTTGCCCTTCGGTCCCCATTGGTTGTAGGTTGTGCCAATCCCCCTGATAGTATGCCTGAGGATTAAACCTGAAAATGGCAATTCCAACGAAAAAATAGGGTGAAAATCTTTTTTTAAGATGCAAGGGTCGATAGGGCAAAAGATTATACTGGGCCCCTACTTCCAGTTCGGCAATATAACTTCTAAAACTGAGATTCCGGCGCCTTCTGGCACCCTTACTATCCAAAGACCTGGCATCATCAGCGCCAATCATCCCAAAATTACCTCCTATCCTGAAAGTCAACTCTTCATTAAAATGAAATCTGCCGAATATACCGGCATGCACTCCGGTTTCTCCGATACTTGTTAAGAAGCTGCTCGGTGTCAGATCTCCCAGGTAATTAGCCCCGCCTACTCTGCCACCAATTTCTAAATAGGAAGATTGGGCAGACAAAGAATGGACAAACAGCCCTAATAATACTAGTGGGTAGTATTGTATTCTCATAAAGGTGTATTGGAGTTTATGGTAGAGGGAACTATTCTAATATACTAACTTTTTACCATATACTTCCAATGTGAACTACCACCCCCAAAGGAGGTGGCTTCAAGGAACGCATGGGCCAAAGGCCCAACATAAACCTTGAACTTTAGACGCTTCATCGCAATTTGCACCTAGAAAGTTAGG
>JAUIKE010000333.1 GCA_030430845.1 Bacteroidia bacterium
ACAGCTTCGCGCTGGGCAGGGTTGAGCCGCTGGAGTTCTTCCAGGAAGGCTTCGTTGTAGTAGGACCGGTCATGGTATTGCTCTTTCATTCCGTTCCTCATAAATAGACATCCTTTTTTAAGACATGCTCTACAAAGAAGATGATTTTTTTGATCTCGGTTTTCACTTTCTTCAGTCTATTTATCGTAATATCGTTTATAAATTTTTAATTTATAAGTATGATTTTCAGTTTAGTATCTATTGGCTAGCAAATTTGAGTAGTTTGATTTTGAATTTTTCAATCAACTCTTACTTATTGTTCAATAATAACAATAGTATCGCTACTAATTTCTATATAACATCTATCTAACTCAAATTTTTCTTTCAGTAATGAGAGATTATCATTAAGAATGGAGAGCAATTTTTTTGTCGAAATATTTCCAAGGCTAATTTTTAATAACTTTCATCAAGCAGCAGTTTTTACTACTTGCCCGGAAACTAATAATCGTGCATAATTTAGACTAGCCAGTATGTCCTCTTTTTCGAGCCCTGGGTGATCCTCTAAAATTTCTTGAATGGTCATTTCAGAACCCAACAAATCCAGAATAACTTCAACAGGCCATCGCATTCCACGAATACAGGGTTTGCCATGACATATTTCGGGATCAATCGTTATACGTTCAATGTATTGCATCTATACTTAATTAAAATAATGGGTACTTAAATTCTAATTTTTATACCTAAATATTTGAAAAACAACAAACTTTCCTAAATATTAGTTTCCCAATATAATGATTACCCTAATGCTTTCCCCCACAGTTTTACAAAGAACTGTCCTAAACATAATTTTGAGACCTATTATATAGGCATCCACCCAATTAATCACGCTTCTTTCAACAACTGATCCATATCTCTGATCAGTAGTCTTCGGCGATTAAAAGTAATCACATTCTTATTCCTCAATTCATTCAAAACGGTGGTGACGGTTTGGCGGGAAGTGGCGGTCAGGTTGGCGATTTCCTGGTGAGTCATAAACTTGCGAACGAGGGTTTCGTAGCCGACCCGCTGGCCCTTTTTTTCACCCAGATCGTGGAGAAATTCTATGATGCGAGTCCGGGAATCTTTGAAAACGAGCGATTCCAGGCGGTTTTCCATCTCCAGCATACGGGAGCCCATGATCTTCATCAGGAACAGGTTCAGGCCGTTGTGTTCGCGCATGAGGGCTTTCATTTCATCCACAGTGACGACACAAAGCTGAGTTTCCTCCATGGCGTAAGCAAAATCCCGGCGCTTGCTTTCCCCTACAAGGGATAGCTCTCCAAACACTTCTCCCTTTGATAGAATAGCTTTGGTAATCTCTTTCCCAGTTTCTCCGTAAGAGCCGATTTTCACCCTTCCTTCGGTTAGAAAATAGATCCGGTCGGCATGCTCTTCCGGCAAATAAATGTATTCTCCTCTTTTATAAGTACGGTGAACATGTTTTTCCATATCCCCGCGACCAATTTTTTTCGGACAAAAAATACCGGTCACGTCTACATTTTCCAGATACCAGAAGGATTGATTACTCATGATTAGGACCTATTTAATTTCTACAAATAAACAACTTGAATATAGGCTGGTTTGAAAAAACTTATTATTTGGGCAATCTACTGTCTTGCAGCTAACAAAATATAGGCAGCAATTTACGATAATACGTAAGTTTATACCAATGTTTAAACAACAAATATGTATGGTCGGGAATTTCTAAAGAATTTCTACCCAACCATTCTTTCATCCAAAGACGTCTCTCTTGAAAAAATATCCTTATGAAAAAACTTTATTTTTTCGGCCTGATGTTACTCCTATCCATTTCCTCCTGTGATTCTAACAAAGAAGAGCTCCAGGCACTTCTCAAGCTTAATAATGGAGACCACAAACTTTTATATGTAGCAAACTATCGAGTGGATTGTGTTGGAGAAGGAAACTTTCAATGTTTGCAGGTAAAGGAACAGGAAGATGCAGCCTGGCAAAATTTCTATGGTCCCATTAAAGGCTTTGACTATGAAGAAGGGTATGAATACTTAATTGAGGTCTCGGTTAGAGAGATTGAGAATCCGCCGGCGGATGGGTCGTCCTTAATTTATTCATTAGTTAAAATTTGGAAGAAAGAATAGGATGGCGACCTTAGCCGCCATCCTATTCAAAAACTAATCTTCATCAAACCGCAAATCAAACCGCTGCCACATCTCCTTAATCAACGGATTTTTTTCATTCATCTGGCGCAGTTTTTCCTTATCGGTCATCGGCCGTTTGGGCTTTTCCACTTTGGGAGCCTTCGACTTATCCAATTTGATCTTGAGAGAGATCTTAGGCTGGTTAAAATGCTCTCTTAGGTGATCCATCAGGCCCGACTCTTGCTGCAGGGTACTTTTGGCCAGGTCTGAACCTACTAAGGCCAGGATTTCGCGATCCTTAATTATCAGTTCCGCTTTTTGGACATAACTTTTCATGGAGTCGGGCATATTGGCTTCGGCATACTCATTCCATTGCTGGCGAAGTTCTTCCATGGTCACCTCTTTTACGGCAGACTGGAAGCTGGCGGTATCTTGCTTGACTTCCTCCAACATGGCGTTGAGGTCCAATTTCGCGTGGCTGTGTTTGGTAGAGGGGCGGAGCTTGCTGGCTTGCGGTTCCTTCTCTTTTGATTGAGGTTGATCGGATATACTGGAACTGGCAGAAGTATCTTCTTTTAAGGGTTTGGAGTTCAGAGTTTCGGGTTCGGAGTGATTTTCCGAGTTTGATGAGTGGTCATCAGGAGAAGAGGTTCCCTGATTTTCTTCCTTTTGGGGGGCATTAGAGGCTTCAGCTTCTGTTTCAATATTTGGGACAGAAGGCTCTGATTTTGAGGTTAATGGCTTATCCTTTTTTTTTTCGCTTGCTGTTTCAGGCAATGCTCCTCCCTGGGCGATTTGAACGGCCCGATTGATATAAGTCATTTTGATGAGGGCCATTTCCACATGCAGACGTTTGTTGCGCGCCATGCGGTAGTGGATGTCGCAATCGTTGAGCAGGTTCAGGAGGGTCAGCAGGAAGGAAGAGGGCGCCAGCTTCGCCTGTGTTTGGTAGCGCGCTTTGAGTTTATCACTTACTTCCAGCAACTGTAGGGTGGCCTCATCTTTGCAGACTAGTAAATTACGAACGTGTTCCGCCAGGCCATTGATGAAAATATCCGGATCGAAACCTTTTCTGAGGATATCGTCAAATATCAACATAATCTTACTGACATCCTCCATCATGAAAGCA
This sequence comes from Bacteroidia bacterium, assembly GCA_030430845.1. GTDB lineage: Bacteria > Bacteroidota > Bacteroidia > Chitinophagales > Saprospiraceae > JANQPA01. The sequence goes on from JAUIKE010000333.1 coordinate 3,262, forward strand.
TCGATTATTTTAAAATAGTAGTCGTAATCCAGCACATTCAGGTTGCTGATGACATCCTGATAGTTTATTTTTTTACCGGAAAAAGATACCACCCGGTCGAATATAGATAAGGCATCCCGAAGGGCGCCGTCGGCTTTTTGAGCGATGATGTGGAGTGCGTCTTTCTCCACCTCTATTTCTTCCTGATCGCAAATTTCACTCAGATGCTTCACCATACGGGGCACCTGGATACGCTTAAAATCAAAGATCTGACAACGGGAAAGAATGGTTGGAATGATCTTGTGTTTTTCCGTAGTCGCCAGAATAAAAATAGCATAAGAAGGGGGCTCCTCCAGTGTTTTCAAAAAGGCGTTGAAGGCCTGCTGAGACAGCATATGCACCTCATCAATGATGAATACTTTGTATTTTCCCTGCTGAGGCTGAAAACGCACCTGCTCGATCAGCGCCCGGATGTGCTCCACACTGTTGTTGGAGGCGGCATCCAGTTCCATGATGTTAAAGGAGGCATTATCGTTAAAAGCCTGGCAGGAAGAGCAGGTATTGCAAGGTTCGGCATCCTCGCTCAGGTTCTGGCAGTTGAGTACTTTGGCTAAAATCCGGGCACAGGTCGTTTTACCAACACCCCGCGGCCCGCAAAACAAAAAGGCATGGGCCAGATGATCATTGATCAAGGCATTTTTCAGGGTTTGCGTAACGTGCTCCTGCCCTACTACATCCACAAAACGGCTCGGCCGGTATTTCCTGGCCGATACAACAAAAGTACTCATTCAGCTATTTTAAAGATTAATTCTTTGGAAGTATTCTGATATCGCTAAGATACAAATTATATTAGTTCATAGTTTATTGTTCATGGTTCATGGTAAGTATTTGCAAAATTGTTAGATTATGCTTGGGGGAGAAGATCTTTCCGGGGCACGCAGATGTCGCTAATTTCGCAAACCTTATTATATCCGCGGAATTAGCGACATCTGCGTGCCTCTTAAAGATCCAGATTATAGCAAAACCTTCTTTGATTAAAAAAACATAAAATTGCAACAACAGAACCATCTTAGTTTGAAACTTAAACTAAGTTTATATAACTTGCAATCAACAAACGCAAAACCAAATTATGAAAATAAGCATCGCACAGCTCAACTACCATATCGGCAACTTTGAAGGCAACCTCGAAAAGATGCTCCGCGCCGTCGAGCAGGCCAGGCAAGAAGGCGCCGACCTGATCTGCTTCAGCGAACTGGCTACCTGCGGCTATCCCCCACGCGATTTCCTCGAATTTGATGATTTTATTGAATTGAGTGAAGACACGGTCAATAAGCTGGCCGAAGCAGCACAGGATATAGCCATTGTAGTAGGCTCCCCCAGCCATAATCCCGTCATTGAAGGAAAAGATCATTACAACTCCGCTTTTTTCCTGGCGGATGGGAAAATCCAGCAGGTGCAGCACAAGACGCTTCTTCCCACTTACGATATTTTTGACGAATACCGCTACTTCGAACCGGCCGGCGAATTCAAGGTGGTTGAATACAAAGGCAAGCGGATCGCTCTTAGTATCTGCGAAGATATCTGGAACATCGGCAATGAAAATCCTTTGTACACCATTTGTCCGCTGGATGAAATGATGCCGCAAAAACCGGATTTCATCCTCAATTTATCCGCTTCTCCCTTTTCCTACGATCAGGCCGAGGATCGCATCAAGGTCGTCAAAGCAAATGTGGAACGATACAAAATGCCTATGTTCTACGTCAATCATGCAGGTGCACAAACCGAGATCATTTTTGACGGGGGCTCCCTGGTCATGTCGCCCGATGCGAAGATCTATGAAGAACTCCCCTATTTTGAAGAGTGCATCCGGACCTACGAGCTGGACGAAGTGATGAAGGGCAAGCCGGAAGAACATCAGCAAGCCAAAAATAAGATCCAACTCATCCATGATGCTCTGGTGTTGGGAATTAAGGACTACTTTGGAAAATTAGGTTTTAAAAAAACCATACTGGGTCTTTCCGGAGGAATTGATTCGGCTGTAGTAGCCGTTCTGGCTCAGCGAGCTTTAGGAAAAGATAATGTACGTGTGATCCTGATGCCCTCTCAGTTTTCTTCTGACCACTCGGTCAATGATGCGCGTAAGCTGGCCCAAAATCTTGGTAT
>JAUIKE010000096.1 GCA_030430845.1 Bacteroidia bacterium
GAGGGCCGCCCGTCGATGAAAATGCGCACGCCGGTTCGGCCGAGTATGGTAATATTGTTGTTGTTATCGACCAATACGCCCGGTGATTTACGCAGTAGCTCCATGCCGTTGCTACCGGTAGCGCTGATGCTGTTTTCGATATTGAATACCATTTTGTCGTCCTCCAGTTGCAGGATAGGCCGCTCGGCGGTAACGACTATCTCATCCAGGTCGGAGGTTGCTGAGAGGAGCTGGATGGTACCCAGGTCGACTTTCTGGCCGGCAGTCAGGTCAAAGACCCTTGATTGGTAGGCTTCATAACCGACATAAGAGAGTTTGACCCAGTATCGCCCCGGAGGAATGTTGAGGAATTGGAAGCTGCCGTCGATATCTGTTACTTCCACTTTTACCAGGCTGGAGTCGGCGGCGGCATAGAGGATGGTATTGGCTTGGATGGCGGGCGATTCCTGCTCGTCGAGGGCGGTGCCGCTAATGCGCGTATTCTGAGCGCTTAAGGACAGGCAGGAGATGAGCAAAAAGAACATGATCAGTTGGGTGTTGAGTTGGTTCATATTGGTTACTTTGTTATTGGTTTATAGTTATTAGAACGCTCTTATTGACACTGGGACCGCTGGGGTCACTGATTTTTTTGACACTGGGACCACTGAGGTCACTGAGTTTTTTTGACACTGGGACCGCTGGGGTCACTGAGTTTTTTTGACACTGGGACCGCTGGGGTCACTGAGTTTTTTGACACTGGGACCACTGAGGTCACTGAGTTTTTTTTTGACACTGGGACCACTGAGGTCACTGAGTTTTTTTTTGACACAGATACCACTGATTCCACTGAGTTTTAATTATGGACAAGGAATCCTTTGGCGTTTCAAATTACTGAAATTACAAATAAAAAAATAAGAAATGAGAAATCGGGTGGCATCTTGCAGGGAATGGGGGAGGGGATGCAGGGGGGAGTCGGTATTTATGTAAGTTTTTCATGCCTTCTCGCAATTAAATTGTTATCTTACATCATACTATCAATAAGTATGAAACGCTTTTGTACCTACGCTAGTTATGATAAAATGGAGGTTTGAGTTGGCTGTTAAATGGGCTATCTTACTTAAGCTTGGGGTATGGATCATGGCTTTATCTTTACCCCTGCCAACGTATTCCCAAAATAAACCTCTTACCCCTTTTTACTTCCAATATTTAACCACAGACCATGGTTTGTCGCAAAATACCGTCGACTTCATTTACAAGGACAGTTACGGTTTTATGTGGTTCGCTACTTTGAACGGCCTTTGTCGGTATGATGGCCATGAATTCAATGTATTTAAAGTTGGTTCTGACAGCCTGGGCCTGCCTAATAACTTTGTGCATGCTTTAGTCGAAGACAGAGATCGTTTATTATGGATAGGTACCGGTAAGGGACTTAGTGTTTTTGACCTGAAGTATGAACGTTTCTGTCGATTGGATTGGGATACTCCAGGCTATAAATCCCTCGCGATAAAAGTCTTTTTCAAGGATCAGGACGGAAACATTATAGTGGGAACCGAAAATTCGGGTCTTTTTCAATTATCTACCAAAAAATACGATCCAGAATCTAATTCTATTCAGTTTAGCCTTAAAAGGCTGGGTCTCCAGGATGTTACTGTAGAGGCGATCATTCAATTAGATGACCGTAATTTGCTTATTGGTACTTCTCATGGATTGTGGAGGTACGATAACAAAGAAAAAATAATCAATGCTGTTTCAGATATACCACTGAGTGAAAATACTTCTCCTGAAATACTTTCTCTGTTTTTTGACCGGAAGAATGGAGATATCTGGATTGGGACACAAGCCGGGCTATTGAAATACAATATCTGGAACGGCGAATCAAAAGTTTTCCTTCATGATCCTGAAGATCCTTCTTCACTTGCTCATAATACGGTCAACGCTATATGTAAAGACGTACAGGGCAACATTCTTCTTGGAACCCTGGAAGGCTTAAATATTTACCAACCGGAATCGGGCGAACTACATCACATATTCGAGAATGCAGACCACCATAATGGCTTGAACAACCGTTTTGTCAATTCTATTTTTGCAGATCAGTTTGCCAATGTGTGGGTTGGGACCGATAAAGGAGGTGTAAATAAATACAATGTTTTTCAAAATAAATTTGGTGCCATCGTTCACGATAAGGGCGATCCTTTCAGTATGAGCCATCCTACCGTTAATTCTATCTTGGTGGGAAAAAAATGGCTTTGGGTGGGCACTGCAGGAGGCGGTTTGAATATGATCGATGCGGATAATCATAAAACCATCCGTAGGTTCCGGCTTAATCCAAATGACCAGCAGAGCCTGAGTAGTGATTTTGTGACTTCTATTTTAAGGGACCGGAAGGGGCAGCTTTGGGTGGGGACCTGGGGAAGCGGTTTAAATCGTTTATTATCCTCCGAGCAGGGACGGTTTCAGCGTTATCTGGCTGGAGATTACATGAAAGCTCCATTGTCCAATAATTTTGTTTCTTCCATTTTTGAGGATCCCGGCGGTTACATTTTGATCGGGACCAATGATGGCTTGAATATTTTTGACCCGCAGGAAGGGCAATTTGAAGAAATTCAACTGAAGGATGCTGATGAACAGGGAAATCTGGAGGTCGGTTGTATCTGGTTGGATAGAACGGATCATTACTGGATCGGCACAAGAAAAGGATTGTACCGCTTTCCTGCAAAAGGAATACGGCAGGGCAAAGATGATTTGCAGACTGGAGATATTCAATATTTCAGTGCGTTTGATCAGCTGAAGAAGAATCTTCCTGGAAATTACATCATTTCCTTAAAAGAAGATGATCAGGGAAGACTTTGGATCGGCACTTATGGGAATGGAATTGCCTATTGTCAACTGGAAGGGGAGCAGGCCCTGCAATTTAAAAATTATGATGAAAAAGATGGGCTGTGCAATAATGTCGTTTATTGTATAGAGATTGATCAATCAGGCGTTCTTTGGCTAAGCACTGACTTTGGCTTATCGCGTTTTAATCCCGAGACGGAAACCTTCAAAAACTATTTCGAAGTAGACGGTCTGTTGGACAATCAGTTTTATTGGTCGGCTTCCTGTAAAGATTCACAAGGTTTGCTCTATTTTGGCGGAGTGGAAGGACTGAATTTCTTTGACCCCGCCAGGATGGAGGATTTTCCGTTTATTCCTAAGGCGTCCCTGACGGATATCTCGGTATTGAATAAGCCACTTAGTATTGGAGAAAAACGCCACGGGAAAGTGGCTTTGAGGAAAAGCATAACAGAGGCGGAAAGCATCTTTTTATCCTACAAAGACAATGTTTTCTCCATCGAGTTTTCTACCCTGGATTATTTTTTACCTAATAAGGTTGAATTTTCTTATAAAATGGAAGGCTTTGACCAAGACTGGGTCACCGTTCCGTCCTCTCGTAATTATGCCAGCTATATGAACCTGTCGGGAGGAGAATATACTTTTAAAGTGAAAGCCTCCAATGGGAATGGCCAATGGCAGGAAGACCCTGTTGAATTAAGGGTTGTCATTCGCCCACCGTTTTGGGATACCAATTGGTTTAGATTCCTGAGCCTGGCAGTTTTGGTATTCCTCATCATCGGATATATTCGGTGGAGAACCCGCTATCTGAACTTGCAGAAAAAGAGACTGGAAAAGCTGGTGAATCTCCGTACTCAAGAGATCGAAGCGCAAAAAGAACAACTCAAGCAACAGGCGGATGACCTGATGCTGACGAATTTAACTTTGGACCAACGCCGGCAACAGATCGAAGGACAAAAAACGGAGCTGGAGATAAAGAACCAGGAAATTTCTCAGCAACGCGATCAACTTGAGCAGCTTAATCAGCAAATTCAAACAGTTAACCAGCTGCGCCTTCGCTTTTTTACTAATATTTCTCACGAATTCAGAACCCCCCTTACCTTGATCATTGATCCTATAGAAAGCTTATTGGAACGATTAAAAGAGGACGGGCAAAGCCTGCGCACCCTGAATATTATTAACCGGAATGCACAGCGACTGCTGCATTTGATCAATCAACTCATGAATTTCCGACGTGTAGAAGAAGGAAAGGTAGAAATAAGAGTAACCAAAGGAAATCTACCCGATTTTATCAGACGAATTTATCAATCCTTTTTGGATTTGGCAGAGCATCAAAAAATAGAATATGTATTTGATTGCCAGGGTAATGAGGAGCAGGAAACCTGGTTTGATGCCGAAAAACTGGAAAATATTCTTTATAACCTTTTATCTAATGCCTTTAAATATACACCGGAGAAGGGAAAAATTAAGTTAAGTTTAGATGTAGAGTCTCCAACACATTCCCAACATGAACCGGCCTGCTTTGTACTTCAGGTCTCAGATTCCGGTATCGGGATTGCGAAGGAACACCAATCCAATATTTTTGATCATTTTTATCGGATCCCCGTAACAGAAAATGCTCGTATCGAGGGCAGCGGCATAGGCCTGGCCCTAACCAAGGAACTAATCGAAAGTTTACACGGCACGATCGACCTTTCGAGCAAGACTGGTCAGGGCACCACTTTTAGAGTGCGCATTCCTTATGTAAAAGAGGCCTTTGATGCTTCTCAGATCAGTAAGGAAAGCAAGACCCGGCAGTTTAATTTGTTGACACAAGTGGATTTGTTTCGGGAAGAAATTACGGCTAATCAACAAAGACGGACCCAAGATATTGCCCCAGCTCCAAAAGAAGACAAAGACAAACCGGTTGTACTCATTGTCGAAGATAATTATGACCTTCGTTCATTTCTGGTTCAAAGTTTACATCCCTTTTACCGGGTGTTGGAAGCCGAAAACGGAAAAGAAGGCTTGGAAATGGCCAAACAGTATCTGCCTCATTTGATCGTCAGTGATATCATGATGCCCCTTATGGATGGCATTGAATTGTGCAGTCGGATCAAAACAAGCATACAAACCAGCCACATTCCCATCATCTTGTTGACGGCAAAAACCATGGTTGAAAATTGGGTGGAAGGACTGGAAACGGGCGCCGATGATTACGTCCCCAAACCCTTTAACTTTAAAATATTGCAAGCCCGTATCGATAATCTGATAAAGTCAAGAGAACGACTTAAACAGATCTTCAGGCAAGAGCCGGCTCCCAATGCCCTAAAAGTTACCAGCAATCCATTGGACGGGGAATTTTTAGAGAGGGCTTATCAAATCCTGGAAAATCATTATCGCATCTCAGCTTTTACGGCCGAAGATTTTGCTTCCAAACTGTACATCAGCCGTAGCTTGTTGTATAAAAAGATCAAGGCGCTGACCGATATGTCCATCATCGATTTCATCAATTCTTTTAAGCTGAAAAAGTCTACTGAGCTGCTGCACAAAGAGGACAAAAGCATTGCGGAAATCGCCTTCGAAGTAGGCTTTAATGATCCGAAATATTTCAGCAGGGTTTTTAAAAAGTATTTCGGCATGTCTCCATCAGATTATTTGAAACATTCCCAAGACGACATGTCTGAACAAAATACTTCCTCCCAAAGATAACAGCTTTGTTGGGGCTTATGTAAAAATTCGTTTCTCGCCGGCCGGCGAGAAACGAACTTTTCATAAGCCCGGTGCCATCCTCATTTCCTTTTCTGAATCTGAAATAATATTTGGAATCACCTTGCTTTGTTAAAACCATACACGGAAATAAGCCTGGATTCAGAAAAACATTCGATGTTTACCGATTTGTCTACCTCTTTTATCATTTAGTCCACCCTGAATGTTGGTCCACCTTCTACCTTTGGTAATGCCAAATTATCTATCACTACAGGGCTAATTTGCAAAATTATCATTGACACTTACTATCTATTTAACTATTAACTTATGAAGAATAGTCAACCAAAACAAAGTGCCGATAGGCTGAGAAGGCTTCTCAAATGCTGGACTTCTGCATTGGCCTTATTTTTGCTTCTTACCGGTACCTCCATGGCTCAAGACAGTAAAACCATATCCGGTACGGTATCAGGAGCAGATGGCCTCCCACTCATTGGAGTAAACATACTCGTACAGGGGACCTCTACCGGTACCGTCACAGATTTTGACGGTAAATATTCCATTGAGGCTGCCACCGGCGATGTACTCGTCTTTTCCTACACCGGTTATGAGATGCAGGAGATCACCGTTGGAAATCAAACCACCCTGGATCTGACCATGGCAGAGGCCGTAGAAGTCCTGAATCAAATCGTCGTGGTGGGGTATGGTACCCAACGTAAGGAAGACCTGACCGGAGCGGTCAGTGTGGTGAATACCGAGGAAATGAAAAAACAGGCCACCAGTGATGTAACTCAAATGTTGCAAGGACGTGTGGCCGGTGTTTCTATCACCACCGACGGTCAGCCGGGCGCTACTCCTTCAGTGCGTGTTAGGGGGGTGAGTACCTTTGGCCTCGGTGCAGGTGCCGAACCTCTGTATGTAGTAGATGGCTTTCCTCTAGCAGGAGGTATTAGAGACCTCAACCCGAATGACATTGAGTCTATTCAGGTACTTAAAGATGCAACTTCCGGAGCAATCTACGGAAACCGTGCCGCCAATGGAGTGGTGATCATTACAACCAAAGCAGGAAAGAAAAATGAGCGTTTAAGTGTTAGCTTCAGTGCTTATGCCGGTCTTCAAACCGTTCCAGACCGGATTCCGGTGCTTGATCGGGAAGGATATCAAACCATCAATTCCGAATTGCTGGCAAATGCAGGAGAAGCACTTGTTCCGGGTAATGATCCTGCCTCGCCTGACTTTATCAATAATATCAACACGGTTTGGCAGGATGAAGGCTACAAGGATGGCTCTATTCAAAACTACAACCTGGCCCTCAGTGGCGGGTCCGGCAAGACGAATTATTATGTATCTATGGATTATCTGGATAATAAAGGGACGCTGGTTGGATCCGGTCCCGACTATTCAAGATATTCCGTTAGAGTAAATTCAAATACAGACCTGGGGCGCTTAAGAATCGGGGAAAATGTGTATTTCATGCGTTCCGATGAAAGCCCGCTTTTTTACACCGGTGTATTTTCACTGTTCTTACCAGGGGGCAGACCTTCACTGGTTAATGATTTGTTGCAGGCAGCACCAACCATTCCTGTTCTGGATCCAAGCAGGGAAGGCGGCTATGGTGGAGCGGATGCCGTGATCCACCAATCTATTACATTGAACGTGCCAGGCTTCAACTCTTTGGTTAGGGCTTCTACTCAGGTGCAAAGATTGCTGGCTAATGTTTATGGAGAATTGGACCTATTTGAAGGACTGACCTATAAAATGAACCTGCAATACGATAATACAGATATTTCTGATGAACTATTTGCTCCTCAATATGATCTGGGGTATTTCTTTCCAAGACCTATCGCCGAACTACAGGTAGGAGATCGTTCTTCCAATTCATTCTTAATTGAGAATACACTGACTTACAAGAATACTTTTGGAAAACACAATATCACCATACTCGCTGGACAGAGTTATCAGGAGTTTAACTTCCGTCACTTTACGGCAGTGGGCTCTGGTTTGGAAAAACCTTATGTACTAAGCCTAGGTGGCGCTTCTACTTTTAGTGTAACAGATAACCAGCAGCCGGCGGCCCTGGTTTCCTTCCTGGGAAGGATCAACTATGCATTTGATGATAAATATCTGTTGACGTTTAATGTGAGAAATGATGGCTCTTCCAGGTTTAGAAAGGAAGATAGATTTGCGGTATTCCCTTCTATAGGATTAGGATGGAAGATTCACAAAGACTTCAATTTACCAGCTGCCTTCTCCGAACTGAAACTAAGAGGGGGATATGGTCAGTTGGGTAATCAGGAAATTGGTAACTTCAGATACCAAAGTACCATTAACCGGGCAATCCCTTATGAATTTGCATCAGGAAGAACATTAGGTGCAGCGACCACCATCCTGGTGGATCCTGCCATTACTTGGGAAACAAGAATCACAAGAAATATTGGCTTGGATGCCGTTCTGTGGGATGGTAAGTTAGAATTTACAGCAGAGTATTACTCTAATACATCTGAGGACGTTTTAATAGACCTTCCTATTCCATTATCAAATGGTTCTTTATCCGGTCTGACAACCAATGCGGGATCTATCAAAAACTCCGGAATTGAGCTGTCTGCCAACTGGAGACCTCGCTTGGGTGATATTTCCTTTAGCATCGCTCCTAACTTCTATACCGTTAACAACGAAGTATTGGATATTGGACCCCTGGATTTTATTTCAGGAACAGGCGCGAGAACAGAAGTAGGACAGCCCATCGGGCAGCACTACGGCTGGGTGTATGACGGAATTTTCCAAAACCAGGGAGAGATCGACGCTCATGCTACGCAGGATGCCAACACAGCGCCGGGTGATGTAAGGTTTGTGGATCTTAATAATGATGGTACCATTAATGAAGCGGACCGTCAATACCTAGGTTCAGGAATGCCTACGTTTTACTATGGCTTGAACATTGTAGCGGAGTACAAAAACTTTGACTTCACGATATTCGGGCAGGGTAGTGGTGGAAACCTCATCAACAGTAACCTCTACAAAGGCTTAATGCCTACTTCCGGTTATACCAACTGGCATGAGGACATCCTGAATAGATGGACCCCTACCAATACTAATACTGATGTCCCAAGAGTAGTTTGGAATGATCCTAATAATAACGGCAGAGATTCTGACCGCCCAGGTTGGTTGCAAAGTGGAGATTACTTCAGGATCAATACCATTTCGCTTGGCTACTCTTTCCCGCAATCTGTACTAAGCAAGGTGAAACTGCAAAGTGCAAGAATTTATGTGACTTTGCAGAATGTCGTAACTTTTTCTTCCTATAAAGGATATAATCCCGACTTCGAAGCGGGCATCTTAAATCCCGGATTTGATTTCGGTACGTTCCCACGGCCGAGAACTTCAATGATTGGTTTACAAGTAAAATTTTAAATGTATGAAAAATAAAGTATTAAACTTATATATGATGGTGTTCCTCCTATTGGGAGTGAATGCATGTTCAGATAAACTGGAGATCGTTGATCCCAACAGATTATCGTCTGAACAATATTACGAAAACGAGGATCAGGCAGTAGCAGCAGTTGACGCTATTTACAATGCTCTGATCATCGATGGTATGTATCAGCGGATTACTCCTATTTACAATGACGGCCGCGGGGATGAGCTGGCTTGCAGAAGCCCGTGGACCTTTATGACCGGCTTTAGCTCCTTTGTTTTACCTGCCACGGATGGTGCTTTGGAAATATTTTGGGCCGGGCATTACATTATGGTATCGCGTGCCAATCAGGCATTAGAGAATATACCCGGTATCGAGGGTATGGACGCAGCTTTGAAGGAAAGATTGCTGGGACAAGCTTACTTTTTGAGAGGATTGGCCTATTTTAATCTGACCAATGTGTTAGAAAAAGTTCCATTAATATTAGAAACTCCTGATGGTTCAGATGCTTTTTACCCGAGCAATGCGGATGTAACAATGGATATGGTGTATGCTCAGGTAAAGGCTGACCTTCAGGAAGCCATTTCCAGACTACCACTGAATTACAATGATGTATCAGGTCCTGACAAGGGACAAGAAGGGAGAGCGACGAAAGGCGCTGCTCAGTCTCTTCTTGGTACACTGTACCTCTACGAAGGAGACTACAACTCAGCAACGCCATTGTTTGCAGAGGTTGTTAATTCTAACCAGTATGATTTGGCCCCTAATTATGCGGATCTGTTTACGCAAGATCCAGCCATTGAAAGAGCGAACCCTGGTAGGATTTTCTGGGCTGATTTTACGACCAGTGCCAACTCCGAATTCAACTGGGGAGGAGATCCTAATGTAAACTGGAGACAGTTCCTGGCTCTGACACCAACCTATTCCGTAGGGGATTTCTTTGACTTTTTCCCTACCAACTTCCTCTACAATGAAATGAGAGAAGAACGTACCGTTGAGGGTACCTTGGATCCTCGCTTTCATGCTACTCTTTTGGCCTATGAGCCGGATGAAGGGTATACAACAGCATACGGTGTGGATTGGTTTGAAAGAGGATTTGCTGAAGATGCCTACTTCATCAGAAAGTTTACCAATGCAACAGACGGTTCTGATGCCTTTACAGCCGGCTACAATTACCATATCATTAGATATGCAGATGTATTGCTGATGTATGCCGAATGTTTAGCAAATACCGGCAACATTTCTCAGGCTGCCCAGTATGTACAGCAGGTAAGAAACCGAGCAAACCTTCCCGATAGAGAAGCTGAATTTGCCGGATATTCTTTGCAGCAGTTCATGGACCAGATCGAGCATGAGCGGATCATGGAGCTGGCCATAGAGGGGAAACGCTGGTACGACCTCAAGCGATGGGGCAAACTGAGCGGAGCCGGTTTGGAAGAGTTAAAAACACATGACGGTGAATTTAACACCTTCACTCCCGGCCAAGATGAGTTTATACCTATTCCACAATCAGAGTTGGACCGAAACTCTAACCTGGTTGGAAATTCTGCTAATTAACTCAAGTTGCGATATAGCTCACAATTGAATAAATTTTTCTATTACAGTTGATAAAATAGGTTGTGGCGGCAGCCGCAACCTATTTTATCAACTGTAATGAAATTTATCTTTTGTACATCGCAACTTGAATTAATTACTAACCTATATCATTAAGCAATGAGGGTAAGGGAGGGGCTGTCTTATTCGCTTGAGGCGGATTCACCAGCCAATGTTATTCTTTAGTGAGACTTTTTTTAGAAAAAAACTTGTTTTTTTTCTTAAAAAGCCTCACTGAAAAAAAATCTTGGATGTCGAATCCGTCCCGGGCGAGTGAGACAGCCTCAGCCCTGCCCTTTTTTCCCTAACCTTTATTTGCAGCCTTGAAAATGTCTGTTCAAATTCGACAAATAGGTTGGAGTGTAGCCCTCATCTTTGCTTTATGTCATTGTCAATCCCGACATAAGGATGCCTCCTCATTGTTTCAATTGCTTAATTCCGGGCAATCCGGCATAGATTTTCAAAACATCATCACTCCCGATGAAGAACTCAATCTGCTGAATTTTGAATACCTGTATAATGGCGGTGGGGTCGGAGTTGGCGATTTTGACAATGACGGCCTGCCCGACCTGGTGCTTACCGGCAATATGGTTCCTAGTAAAATTTACCTGAATAAAGGAGAACTCCGGTTTGAAGATATCACCGAAACCTCCCAATTCGACACAAAGGGTACATGGTGTACCGGTGTATCCATTGTAGATATCAACAACGATGGTTTTGACGACATCTATATTTGTGTAGGAGGCCCCGGTAAAAAAAGTATTTATCCCAATTTGTTGTTCATCAACCAGGGAGACCTCACCTTTAAAGAATCAGCCTCCGAATACGGCTTAGATGACCCCAGCGAATCCAATCAGGCTGTCTTCTTTGATTACGATCTGGATGGAGATCTGGATATGTATTTACTGAATGGAGGAGGTTTTGAAAAATCAGCCGTCACCATCCGACCCATCCTCAAAAATGGTTCCGGCCGCAATACCGATCGGCTTTATCAGAACAATTACCGAGATTCCGCCGGACGTCCCGTTTTTACGGATGTATCCGATCAGGCCGGCATTAGTATTGAAGGTTTTGGCCTGGGCGTCGGGATCATCGATGCCAATAAAGATGGTTGGCCGGATATATATGTGTCTAATGACTATCTGTCCAGAGATCTGCTTTATATTAACAAGCAGGACGGCACTTTCGAAGAACAAGCCAATCAGTATTTCAATCACATGAGTCATTTTTCTATGGGGAATGACATCGGGGATGTCAATAACGACGGCCAGTTGGACATCATCACGCTGGATATGCTCCCGGAAAGCCATTATCGCCGTAAAATGATGTTTGGGCCTAACCAATACGATCGTTTTTACAGAGCTGTAGATTATGATTATGGATATCAGTATATGCGTAATATGCTGCATCTGGGAGCTGATGGAGAAGGGTTTAGTGAAATAGGCCAACTAGCGGGGATCGATCGGACTGACTGGAGCTGGAGTCCTTTGATCGCAGATTTTGATAATGACGGCTTGCAGGATCTTTATATTACCAACGGCTATGGGAAGGATATTACGGATCTGGATTTTGTGAAATTTAGAAAGGAAGCCATTGCCCCCTTCTCCGATCCGGATGAAGTTCGCAAAAACCTGGTCAAAAGCCTGGACGACCGGCCGGCTATCGTTTTGTCTAATTATGTGTATAAAAACCGGGGCGATCATACCTTCAAGGATATGGCAGTGGATTGGGGACTATCCCATCCTTCCATTTCCAATGGAGCTGCCTACGTAGACCTGGACCTGGATGGAGACCTGGAAATTGTGACCAATAATATAGATCAAAAAGCTTTTATATATAAAAATAACCTCAGAGAAAGAGATACGAGTCGTTCACATTTTTTAAAGGTAAAACTAATTGGGCAAGGGCCTAACCGTGCTGGAATAGGTGCTACCCTTAATCTTTATGTCAAGGCTGATCATCAGTTGAGATACCATCAGACCGTCAAAGGCTTTCAAAGCTCCGTGACTGATTTGATCCATTTTGGCCTGGGAGAAGAAAGTTCGGTTGATAGCCTGGAAATTATCTGGCCGGATGGGAAAAGAAATTTACTATTCGATCTCAGTGCAGACCAACTGATCTCTGTTCAATATTCTGAAGCCGGTCTAATGCCTGCGCACCAAACAAAAGCTGCCGATCTTTTACAAAGAAAAGATAAAATAAAATATGTACATGCCGATAACGAGTCGGCCGGTGACTTCAAAACGCAGCCCTTACTTATTCACGGCTTCACTCATCAGGGGCCTGGTATGGCAGTTGGGGATGTCAATAAAGATCAATTGGATGATGTCTTTGTTGGGGGGGCTTATGGGAAACCGGCCCGCCTGTTTATTCAGAGCCCTGGGGGGACTTTTTCGGAAAAAATCATGGATACGCAGGAGTATGAAGACCTGGGAGCCTTATTTGTAGATGTAGATAATGACAATGACCTGGACCTTTATGTTTCCAGTGGAGGCTCAGAAAGATATCATCAGCACCCAAAGTACCAGGACCGGATTTACCTTAATGACGGGAAAGGAGGCTTCACCCTAAGTGAGAAGGCACTGCCTGCTATGCTGACCAGTACCGCTAGTGTTACCGGAGGTGATTTTGATCAGGATGGTGATGTGGATCTTTTTGTTGGCGGCCGGGTTGTTCCCGGGAAATACCCCTTACCGCCCAGGAGTTATCTTCTGGAAAACACGGGTGGGGAATTTAAGGAGGTTGCCAGTCTCGTAGCTCCGGAACTGGCTACTATTGGTATGGTAACTGCTTCCATTTGGACAGATTTCAACAATGATCACTTCCTGGACCTGATCGTGGTAGGGGAGATGATGAATATTTCCATTTTTAAAAATGATGGAAAAAAACTGGTGAATATTTCTGAGGAGGCTGGTTTGGAAAATACTACCGGCATGTGGAACAGTATCTCTTCTGCTGACTTTGACCAGGATGGCGATACGGACTATGTGATCGGAAATATCGGCCATAATACCTTTTTTGACGCCTCACCCGAACATCCAGTGAAATTGCATTATGCTGATTTTGACCAAAATGGTGCCGTTGATCCGATTTTTTCCATTTATGAAGAAGGTGCTTACCATCCGCTGGCTTCCCTTGATGTGCTGACCCAACAATTACCGAAGTTGAAAAAAACGTTTTTACACTACAAAACCTACGCTGCATCCACTACAGAACAGGTGCTCGATCGCGTGGATATATCATCCATGCAAACCCTGACCTGCGAAATTCAGTCGACCATCCTACTGGAAAATTTGGGTAGTGAACAATTTGCAGTCAAACCTTTGCCTTTGATGGCCCAGGTAGCTCCGGTAAAAGGAATGCTGACCGAGGATCTCAACCTGGATGGACTACCGGATCTGATACTGGTAGGAAATGAATACAATACAGAAGTGGTAAGCGGACAATTCGATGCCTCCCGTGGGACTGTTTTGCTGAATGAAGGAGACTTTCAATTTAGACTGATCGGAGCAAAAGAATCAGGCTTGAGTACCTCCGGGGATGCCAGGGCCATGGTCAAATTGGGCTTGGGAGAAGATCAACTACTGTTTTTAGTAAGCAACAACAATGGTTCCCTGGAAAATTATTTGCTTCCAAAAGATGAACAGGCTGTATTCCTTTCCTTCCAGGGTGAGGAGATGAGTGCCGTATTAGAATTTCAGAATGGAAAAACCCAAAAGCTGGAGTATCATATAGGAAATGGCTATCTGTCCCAACAATCTAAAACATTCCGACTGTCTCCGAAAGTGAATACCATATATTTTCTCAATGCAAAAGGAGATCGAACCCGTGATATTGACATCAAACAGTTAAAAGAGAACATGTAAAGCATGAATAGAAATAAAATTCACAAAGTCAGATACCTCACTTTATTTCTTTTATCAATGATGGTTTTTCATTGCTCAAAAGAAAAAATGCCGGATCCGGTAGTAGATCCTAACCCCAATCCGGGAGGTGGAAACAATCAGGAAGATACCACTACACTGGATGACGGCCCTGTTGATTTTTCAAAACTGAAAGATACTTATGGCGAACTGGCCTCTCCCAACCTGACAAGCCAGTGGGCTCACTACAATACTCATGACCCTTCCTATTTAGTGGAGGATGATTTCACGTATTCCTACAGCACAGATGTGGCGTTTGGCCACGAAATAAAGCCAGGACTACAAATTCGCAGAAGCATCAATTTGGTAGAATGGGAATTTGTTGGCTGGGTATTCAACAGACTTCCGACAATGGGAGCCAACTTCATACGGCAAAATGGGGGCGAGCCCTTCGAATCCTTATGGGCGCCCTATATCATGAAAGTCGATGACGAATACCGGCTTTATTACTCCCTTTCTTCGGCCAGACCCCGCTTGAGCGTCATCGGACTGGCTACGGCCTCAGATCCCAAAGGCCCGTTCAGAGAACAGGGCCTGGTAGTTACCTCTCTGGCAAACAATACTATCCAGACGAACGCTATCGACCCGACCGTCATCGTTGATGAAAGCGGCACCCATTGGATGTATTACGGCTCTGCCTGGGACGGTATTTATAAATTAGAGCTCAATCCAAGTACCGGCCTGGCCGTGCGAAATGAAGATAAAGGAGTACGAGTGGCGCAGCGTGGATTTACCGGTAATGACATCAATGGGAATATTGAAGGCCCAGAGATCATATACAATCCCGAGTTTGGAATGTACTACCTGTTCATTGCCTACGACTGGCTGGAGACGAAGTACAACGTCCGAGTGGGGCGTTCTCAAAGCTCAACGGGACCTTTCTATGATATTCACGGCAATGATATGAATCAGGAAATTGACGATGTGCCAATGATTCTGACTCCTTACCGCTTTGAAGGGCATAGTGGCTGGCAGGGCGTATCTCATCCGGGCGTGTTTCAAAAAGACGGCAATTTTTATATCGGCCATCAGGGCCGGCCTGGCATCAATCAGTTTTACATGGTCATGCATGTCCGGCAATTGTTTTGGACGGATGAAGGCTGGCCTCTGGTGAGTAGTCAGCGCTTTGCTACCGAAGAAGAGAGCTCGGTGGAAGAAGCAGAATTAATAGGGGATTGGGAGCAGATCATATTTGATTATCAGGTAGTGCCCGGCTATGCGGAGGAGCAAATTACGCCTGGATTCCAGGATTCAGAAGCCCTTACCCTGAATGGAGATGGTACCATCAACGGAGATATGAATGCCTCCTGGTCCTATGACAGTCCTTGGTTGACGATCAACTACAACAATGGGACTGTGGCCAAACTGAGGGTTGAAAGGGGCAGAGACTGGGAAAATGAGGTGGCAGAAACCATACTCTTTACCGGCTTAAATGACCAGGCAACCACCATTTGGGGGAAGAGAGTCGAATAATATTAATTGTATAACCAAACAGTGAAGATCAGTTGTAGTCAGTCCAAGACTGTGTCAAATAAAAGCAAGTCCAAGACTGTAACTTAAATCATAAGGGAAAGTGAAAAGTATGAATCTGAAAAAGAAAGCCATAAGCGTTTTATTCGCTTGTCTTTTAAGCTATGGGGGCACACTCATGGCACAGGTTCCCTATTTCCAGGAAGTATCCACGGAATTAGGCATTGAAGAGGTCTTTGACGTCACCGATCTGTACGGGAACGGAGCGGCAGCAGCGGATTATGACAATGACGGAGATATTGATTTTTATTTAACGGCCGATATCAGAAACCCTGATCGGCTATACAGGAATGATGGTCAGGGGCAGTTTACCAATGTTTTTTTAGAATCCGGCATTATCCAAACAAAAAGCAATCGCGCTGCCCTTTGGTTTGATTATAATGGAGACCACCGCCTCGATCTGGTGGTGGTTGGGGAAAACTGTGTCAACCGAAGCTGTAAAGATCCGGTTCGGATTAACTTATACCAGCAAATAGAAAACTTCAGATTCAAAAAGGTAACGGAAGAATCCGGCCTGGTGATAGGCCCTGATTTTGACAATGTGCCTTATTACGCAATAGGAGGCCTGGCCGCTGCGGATATTAATCAGGATCATTACCTGGATCTTCTACTCACCGTTTGGGGAGGAGGCGTCAAGCTTTTCAAAAATAACACAGACGGCACCTTCACAGATATCACCGAGGAGGCCGGTTTACACATGGAGGAAAAAACACCCTGGCAGCCCATGTTCCATGATTTTAACCAAGATGGCTTAATAGACATTTATTGCAATGTCGATTTTACCGATAATATACTGTGGATCAACCGTGGAGGCGTTTTTGATGACCGGGCTGCTCAGTACGGACTTAATCATGCCTTTAATGAAATGGGCATGGCTATGAGTGATTACGATAATGACGGCGACCTCGACATCTATATCACAAATATTACCAGAGAACATCAGGGAGAACTCCAGTACAATATTTTATATGAGCAAAAAAAGGTAAATGGAAGAATCCTTTTTAAGGAAACGGCCCAAAGCCGGGGCGTTAGTCAAAGCGGCTGGGACTGGGGGACTACCTTTATCGACATTAATAATGACGGTAGGCAGGACCTCGTGACGACCAATGGCTGGCTCAAATTACTTTGGGAGCCTGATGCTTCTAAGATGTGGCTGAACACTCGGACCGGCTTTGTAGATGTATCAGAAAAATGCGGATTTAATGACCGACTCAGTGCGACGACCTTACTGGCTTTTGACATGGATAGAGATGGGGATATGGATCTGTTGCAAACGCTGAAAGACAATGAGTCAACAAAGAAACCCTTGCTGATCTATCGAAATAACTTAGAAGATCTGCCTAATCCGGGAAATTATGCAGTTATACAGCCTCGAATGGAGGGCCCTAACCACCTGGCCGTCGGAAGCCAGGTAAGTTTGGTAGCAAAGGACCTGATTTCTGCCAGACTGATCAGTGCCGGCTGTAGTTTTTATGGCCAGGAACCGGCCGAAGCCTTTTTCGGTCTGGGAAGCCGCGACAAAGTAACAGAAGTCATCGTTCGATGGCCAACTAACGAGGTGTCTATTTACCAGGAAATTGCAGTCAACCGAATCAATAAACTCCAGTATGAAGTCATCGAGCCTCCCTCTCATTTGACAAGTATTCAGCATGATGACCGGATCGACCTTCAATGGGAGGATAATTCAACGAATGAAGACGGCTTCGTTATCCACCGATCCCGGGATTCTACTTTTTCGGAATATGAAACCATTGATTTGGCAGCGGATGTTACTTTCTACACAGATTCAGATCTGGACGGCTCCACTAAGTATTTCTACAGGGTTAGAGGATACAACGCACGAGTCTTTTCCAATAATAGTAATGTGATTAGCATACAAACGGAAGAACCGGTATCGGTTTCTGTACAAGGAACCTCCGTTTATCCTAACCCCATACGAAATAATACCCTCACACTGAGAAGTGGGGAGCTCTATGAGGGGCCGGTCTGGCTAAGCTTCTTTGACTTGACAGGGCGGGAGCTTTGGTCGGCTCAGGCCAACAAATCAACAGCATACCAGGAATTCAATTACCCGGTAGAGGTTCCGAGTGGGACCTACTTTTTATCTGTACGGATGGGAAACCTCCGGGAATGGCATCAATTAGTAGTAATCAATAAATAATTATTTTGTCATGAGAACAATTCTTTATACGATAGCAGTCTTTATTTTTCTTCTGTCGGCGGGAACAACCGACAAGTTAACTGCTCAAAATGCACGGATAAAAATCGATATAGACCGTACTATAGGAGAGGTCAATCCATTGATTTACGGAAACTTTGTGGAGCATTTAGGTCGATGTGTTTATGGCGGTATTTATGATCCGGATTCTCCACTTTCTGATGAAAATGGATTTCGCAAAGATGTATTCGAAGCGGTACAAGGATTGAATGTATCGATTACTCGCTACCCGGGCGGTAATTTTGTGTCGAATTATCACTGGAAAGATGGAGTTGGTCCAAAAGAGGATCGTCCGAGCAGAATGGAGTTGGCCTGGAATCGCCTGGAAAGCAATCATTTTGGCACCAATGAGTTTATGGATTATGCCAAAATGATGGGCACCGAGCCCTATTTTGCAGTCAATATGGGTACCGGTACCATCGAAGAAGCTCAACAATGGGTGGAATATACCAATGTGAAAGAAGGTCCTTATTATGCTGAACTCCGCAAACAGCATGGCTACCCCGAGCCACATAATATCAAATACTGGAGCTTGGGTAATGAAATGGACGGATTCTGGCAAATGGGACACCTCAATGCCGAGGACTATTCCAAAAAGGCCAGAGAAGCAGCCAAATTGATGCGCCTGACAGATCCGACCATCAAACTGATCGCCGCAGGTTCTTCCAATATGCGGCCCGGTTCCAACCCAATGGAATGGAACAGAGTGATCCTGGATGAACTAAAAGATGTGGTGGATTATATTGCCTTGCACATGTATGTCGGAAATCCGGATGACAACTACTATAATTTCCAGTCAACTCCTCTGGTATTGGAGCAACGAACGCACCTGGTTAAAGGATTGATTGACGAAGCTATGACCCGCTCCAACAGAGGAGACCGCGACCCTATTTACATCGCCTGGGATGAATATAATATCTGGTATCGCTGGCGCTCCTCCGAAACAATGAGCGGAACTCGTGCCCTGGAAGAACGCTATAACCTGGAAGATGCACTGGTGATTGCAGGCTTTTTAAATGCTTTCATCCGCAATGCCGACATTGTCAAAATGGCCAATATGGCGCAATTGGTCAATGTGATCGCTCCTATATTTGCGGAAAAAGACGGGATGTTTAAACAGACGATTTATTATCCGCTGCAATTATTCGCACAGAATGTAAATGGGACCTCCCTGGATGTGTTTGTTGATTGCGATAAATATGATACCGATCGTTTTTTCCTCGGTTTGGGCGAATCACAGGCTCAGTTGGAAGATGTTCCTTATCTTGATGTATCTGCTACTTATAAAGAAAATGGAGAGGTATTTATTTGTGTGGTCAATCGTCATAAGGACGAGGCCATTACAACAGATATTATCAGCCAAACCGGCCTTTTTGAAGGTGAATTTGAAGTGTATGAAGTGAATGGACCTGATGTCAAAGCAGAAAATGATTTTGGCAAAACGACGGTAGAAACAGTAAAGAAAACTAATGTTAAAGCGGGTGGAGCGAAGATCACTCATTCGTTTCCAGCTCACTCTTTTACTATGCTGAAAGGCACCATTAAAAAATAGTGATTGAGGGGTTTTGAGCTTTGTGAGATATGGATAGCTAAGGATACATTTTACCAGAATCAAACCCGTGAAGATCAGTAGCCGTCAGCCAGAGTCAGTGTAAAATAAGCTGAGTCCTGGCCGACGATCAATAAATGAATTTTACGGGGAAAATATGACTGAGCATTAATGCTGTTTTTTCAAAATAACCGAAATTTAAAAATATTGACCTATGAGATTATCTTTTATCATTACCTTATTGAGCTTTCTGTTTTTGGCCGGCCCTGGTCATGCACAAACCGTCATGATAAGCGCGCAGCCAAATGAGGAAGCCCCTACCATCAGCCGTCACATCTACGGCCATTTTGCAGAGCACCTGGGCCGCTGTATTTACGGTGGTTTTTATGTTGGAGAAAACAGTGAAATTCCCAACACAAAGGGTGTGAGAATGGATGTGGTGGAAGCCTTGAAGGCATTGAAAATTCCAAACCTACGCTGGCCCGGCGGCTGCTTTGCTGATACGTATCACTGGAAAGACGGCATTGGCCCCAAAGCAGATCGACCTTCCATCCTCAACGTTTGGTGGGGAGGCGTTCGGGAAGATAACAGCTTTGGCACCCACGAGTTTCTCGATATGTGCGAACTGCTGGGAACGGATCCTTATCTATCGGCTAATGTCGGAAGCGGCACTCCTCAGGAATTCGCCGACTGGATTAAGTATACCACCCATCCGGCCGGCTCCAGCCCTATGCCTGAACTGCGCGAAAAGAATGGCAGAAAAGAACCCTGGAAGGTTAGGTTTTGGGGAGTTGGAAACGAGGCCTGGGGTTGTGGCGGAAATATGAGACCGGAATATTACTCAGACGTATACCGGCGCTTTGCGACCTACGCTTCCGACTGGGGAAACTCCGACGGTCTGGTGCGAATTGCCTCCGGTGCCAGTAGCGAAGACTATAACTGGACCGAAGTTTTGATGAAAAACATTCCGAAAAACCTCATCGATGCTATTGCCCTGCACCATTATTCTGTAATTGATTGGGGCAAAAAAGGCCCGGCGGTTGATTTTTCAGAAGGACAATATTTTACTACCATGAAGCGTGCTTTGATGATGGAAGAACTGATCCAGAAGCATGTGGCCATCATGGATAAATACGATCCGAATAAGAGAGTAGATCTATACGTAGACGAATGGGGCGGTTGGTATGATGTGGAGCCAGGCACGAACCCGGGCTTTCTATACCAGCAAAACACCATGCGGGATGCGATGATCGCCGGTGTCACCCTGAATATTTTCAATAATCATGCGGATCGGGTCAAAATGGCCAATATTGCCCAGGCCGTTAATGTATTGCAGGCAGTGGTGCTGACCGATGAGGAAAAAATGATTCTGACACCTACTTATCACATATTTCGCATGTATAATGTGCATCACGATGCTCAGCTGATCCCGCTGAGCTTTGTTTCCCCACAATTTATTCAGAATAACGAAGTGTTGCCTGCCATTTCCGCTTCCGCTTCTAAAGATGGAGAAGGCAAGGTGCACATTTCTTTGGTGAATATCGATGATAAAAAGACACATCAGATATCGGTGGATGTGTCTGCATTGGGATTAAAGACTGTAAAAGGAGAGATCCTTACTTCCGATCAGTTGCAGGATCACAATACTTTCGACAATCCGGATACAATTAAGCCGACGACATTCAACGGAGCTAAGCTGCAAGGAGGTAAACTGACTTTGAGTGTGCCGCCTTTCTCCGTGATCGTATTGGAAGGGACAAAATAGCATCAGGTTTAAGTCCTTATTTTTTGACGCAGATCTTCGCAGATAAAGCAGATTCGAACAGCATTGAAACCAAGCAGTGAGTTTTTTTCAAGCAAATCGTGAAAATCTGCTTTTATCTGCGTCAAAAATATCATTAGAGATGCCTAAAAGCATGAAATAAGAAAAAAACTAATAGTATGAAATCAAACTTTCACCTATCCTTTCTCTGGATTGTTTCTATGTTGATAGTAGGTAAATCTCTTTCTGCACAAATTTCCGACATCCGAGTACATGACCCCGTCGTGATCAAGCACGATGATACCTATCATTTGTTCTGTACCGGACGCGGTATCGGCCACTTCACTTCAAAAGACCTGGACAACTGGGCAAGTGCCGAGCCCATTTTTTCTGAAAAGCCCAGCTGGACCGATGAGGTTGTACCCGATTTCAGAAACCATATCTGGGCTCCGGATGTGATCCATCACAATGGACAATACTATGTCTATTATTCTGTTTCCGCCTTTGCCAAAAATACCTCGGCTATAGGCGTTGTTACGAATAAAACTCTTGACCCTGAAGATGCGGATTTTAAATGGGTCGACCATGGCATTGTTATCCAGTCCCACCCGAACAGAGATCTTTGGAATGCCATTGATCCAAATATCATTTTTGATGAGGAAGGAACAGCCTGGATGTCCTTCGGCTCTTTCTGGGATGGTTTGAAGCTCGTAAAACTGGCCCCCTCTCTTACTAAAATAGCAGAACCTCAGGAGTGGTATACCGTAGCCAGAAGAAAAAGAAGCTTTGAACTGGCCGATAAAGACCCGGGAGATGCTGCTTTGGAAGCTCCCTTTATTTTTAAGAAAGATAATTGGTATTACCTGTTTCTGTCCTGGGATTTATGTTGCAGAGGAGAAAACAGCACTTACAAAGTAGTTGTGGGGCGATCAAGGGATGTGGAAGGGCCCTATTTTGATGAAGATGGGAAAAACCTGTTTCACGGAGGAGGCAGCCTGGTCATTAGAGGTAATAAAAACTGGTATGGTGCAGGCCATTGCAGTGTGTATAATTTTGAGGAAAAAGATTACCTGTTCTTTCACGCCTATGATGCGAGCGACAAAGGAATTTCAAAGTTAAAAATCAAGGAAATATACTGGACTTCTGATGGCTGGCCTAAGGTCAGGCCCTTAGATTAACAGGCTTGCCGTCACCTTTAGTTGACAGCAATTACTTACAGCTTAAAACTATTTTAAACCCATTACTATGAAGTCAATTTGGAAATTGACTGTTGTCATGCTAATCCTGGGTAGTGTTTATCCAGCTTCGCTAAGCAGTCAAAACGGTGAACACCGTTTGGAGGTAGATGCCTCAAAATCAGTCGCAAAGGTGCAGCCCACCATGTACGGTGTTTTTTTTGAAGATATCAATTTTGCTGCCGACGGAGGTCTGTATGCCGAATTAGTGAAAAATCGGGGCTTTGAATTTACGCTGCCCAAAATGGGCTGGAGCGAACCCAATAGTGATCGCCATTCCCTGAATTTAAAATCGGGAATGGGAACCATAATGAAAGTAGGAGATGATCCTGCGAATCGTAACTTTTTAAGAGTAGAGGTGAATGATCCCTCAGGATATGAACTCATCAATGAAGGATTTCGGGGCATGGGAATAAAGGCCGGCGATAGCTATGACCTTTCTTTAAAAGCAGCTAAGCATGAAGGCAATATTTCCCTGATCCGGGCTCAATTAATTTCAAATGACGGTAAGGTGATCGGAGAAACGAGCATCCGGCCCACAGGGACTGCCTGGAAGACCTATGAATCTGTTATTAAAGCAAATAGCTCGGAATCTAAGGCCCACTTGAAAATTACCTTTGAGGGAAGGGGCTCTATTGACCTGGATATGATCTCCTTATTTCCTCAGGATACCTGGATGGGAAGAAAAAAGGGCTTGCGAAAAGACCTGGTTCAGCTGCTTTATGATCTCAAGCCTGGCTTCCTACGTTTCCCCGGAGGCTGTATAGTTGAAGGACGCACCCTGGCTCGCCGGTACCAATGGAAAAAGACGGTCGGACCAATAGAGGAAAGAGAGCTGTTAGTGAATCGCTGGAATACAGAATTTGGGCATCGGTTGACACCTGATTATTACCAGAGTTTCGGTCTTGGCTTTTTTGAATACTTCCAGCTATCTGAAGATATGGGAGCGGAGCCTATGCCCATTCTGGGCTGCGGTATGGCCTGTCAGTTCAATACAGGAGAGCTAGTTCCTTTGGATGAGCTAGGCCCTTATGTGCAGGATGCATTGGATCTCATCGAATTTGCAAACGGCGATGTGACGACTGCCTGGGGAAAACTGCGTAGCGATATGGGCCATCCGGAACCCTTCAATATGAAATACATCGGAATCGGAAATGAGCAGTGGGGGCCGGAATACATCAAACGCTACAAAGTTTTTGAGAAAGCCATAAAAGAAAAATATCCGAATATCGTGATCATCTCCGGAAGCGGCCCTTTCCCCGATGGAGAACACTTTGAATATGGAATGGCTGAATTGAAAAAACTGGGTGCCGAGATCGTGGATGAGCATTACTACCGTCCTCCGGAATGGTTCAGAGAAAATGCCACCCGCTATGACAGTTACGACCGCAACGGACCAAAAATATTTGCAGGGGAATATGCCGCTCAAAGTGTAGCGATCGCCAGCCCGAATAATAAGAATAACTGGAACTGTGCCTTGTCAGAGGCGGCTTACATGACCGGCTTGGAAAGGAATGCCGATATCATCGTCATGACTTCCTACGCCCCCTTAATGGCTCATGCGGAAGGTTGGCAGTGGACGCCTGATATGATCTGGTTTAATAATCTGGAATCTTACGGGACCGCTAATTATTACATCCAAAAAATGTATTCCAATAATGCAGGTACCGATCTGCTGCGAATAAGCAAGGATGGGCATCCTGTCACTGGAGACAATAGCTTGTATGCTTCTGCCGTAAAAGATGTTAATACCAATGAATTGATCATTAAGGTAGCTAATACTTCCCAGCGGAAACAAAATATAGTGGTGGATATAAAGGGCGCTAAGCCCGCTTCAGAAGCCAGCGTCTGGACCATGACTTCGAATGACCCGGATGCTGTGAATTCTTTTGATTCGCCTAAAAAGCTAAGCCCTGTAGAAAGTAAAGTGAAGTTGAAGAAGAAAAAATTGGAGGCAGAAGTCCCTGCTCAGGGTTTTGTGGTGTATAAAGTTAAGATTTAGGAGGCTTTATGCCTTCTAAATCTTAAATACAAAGCCCTCAGCTCGTTTTTGAAGGTACTTCTCCTTGTCGAAGGTATAAAGGAAAGATCCTTTTTTGGAGGATTCCTTATCCTTCTCATCGAGCTTGATCAGGATGTCGAGGGCATTGATCTTTTTGGTGAAATTGCGTTTGTCCAATTCTCTTTGGAGGATGGCTTCGTAAAGCTTCTGCAAATGCCGCATGGTGAATTTCTCCGGAAGCAACTCAAAACCGATGGGTTGGACAGACGCTTTATACTGTAAACGCTGTATGGCGCTGTTGACCATTTTATTGTGGTCAAAAATGAGGCGTGGTATTTCCGATAGGTTAAACCATTGTGCCGAGTGATGGTCTACCATCTCCTGATTGTGATCGATGATATTAATCAAAGCATAATAGGCGATGGAAACGGTACGGTCGGCAGGGTCGCGGTCGATTTCACTAAAAACCCCCAACTGCTCCATGTATATGTCATACAAACCAGTCAACTGATACAGCACCCGGGCAGCTGCTTCGTCCAGATTCTCGTCTTTTTTAAGAAATCCACCCATTAAGGACCATTCTCCCTTCTGAGGCTCAAAGTCGCGCTGAACCAACAAAATTTTCAATTCTTCCTCATTGAGGTCAAAACCGAAAATGATGCAATCAACCGCTATGTAGGCCTTGTCTTCCTTTTCATATCCCTGAATGGTTTTCCGAATACTTTGAATGGGCTGCTCAGATAACATCTTCATGCTTTTTTTCATAGGTACGCAAAAATTGGGCTGTTGGTTCTTTTAATAGACAGTATAGGTAAATAATTGTGAAAAATACAATTAATATTCCTTCACTTAGTCCGACACCGCTATTTTTCAAATTAATCATCACCAACTTTTGCTCAGTTATCAAGAAAATTTGTTCTCGAGTGCTTTTCTCCGGTTTGATGGGAAATATGATCCGTTTATTTCCCTTTTTGCAGAACATGTATTACATTTGATAAGTGTAAAAATTACATTTAAAATTAGGCGTTTAACCAAAAAATACCAAAAATGAGCTACGTTATCGGCATAGACTATGGCTCCGACAGTGTGAGGGCCATCCTGATCAGAACCTCAGATGGACAAGAGATCGCTCAACACACACACTATTACCAACGCTGGAAAGAAGGAAAATTCTGTAAGCCTGCGGAAAATCAGTTCAGACAACATCCGCTGGACTATCTGGAGGGCTTGGAAAAAACCATTCTTGGGTGTTTGGAAAAAGCCAAAGATGTCCCTGCCGATGAGATTAAGGGCCTCGCAGTGGATACGACCGGCTCTACGCCGGTAGCAGTTGATAAAACCGGGACTCCGCTAGCTCTTTTACCTGGTTTTGAAGACAATCCGAACGCTATGTTCATTTTATGGAAAGACCACACGGCTATTGAAGAGGCGGAAGAGATCAACGATGTTTCTCGCTCCTGGGGCGGTACCGATTTCACCAAATACATCGGTGGTATTTATTCTTCGGAATGGTTCTGGGCTAAGATTCTTCACACTATCCGTGAAGACGAGGCGGTGGCAAAAGCTGCTTACTCCTGGCTGGAGCATTGCGACTGGATCCCTGCTGTTCTGACCGGAGTAAAGGATGTACACCAGATCAAGCGCAGCCGCTGTGCAGCCGGTCATAAGGCCATGTGGCACGAAGATTGGGAAGGTTTGCCTCCAAAGGATTACCTCCAATTGTTTGATTCTCGACTGGCGGAACTAAGAGATCGCCTTTTTCGGCATACCTATACCGCCGACGTTCCGGCTGGCAAGCTGACCAAAGAGTGGGCCGACAGGTTGGGGCTTTCCGAAGATACCACTGTCGCAGTCGGCACCTTCGATGCGCATGCCGGAGGAGTAGGAGGTGAAATTGAGCCGTACAGCCTGGTGAAAGTAATGGGAACTTCTACCTGCGATATCATGGTGGCTCCTTTTGAGGAGATTGGTGATAAATTGGTGAAAGGGATATGTGGGCAAGTAGACGGTTCGGTAGTCCCCGGGATGCTGGGCCTGGAAGCCGGGCAGTCGGCCTTCGGCGATGTCTTGGCCTGGTTTAAAGGTGTACTCCTTTGGCCGGTAAAGAATAATCCAGCCTTATCGGATGAGCTCAAAGAAAAAATAGCGGATGAACTGATCCCTAATTTGTCGGAAGCAGCAGCCAAACTTCCGGTTGACGCGAATGCCATCGTGGCGCTCGATTGGATCAACGGTCGTCGTACCCCGGATGCTAACCAGGCGCTTAAAGGAGCTATTATGGGTATGAATATGGGCAGTAATGCCCCGGCTATTTTCAGGGCTTTGGTGGAATCTATTTGTTTTGGCTCTAAACGCATTGTAGATCGATTCAGAGAAGAAGGAGTGACGATCAATCAGGTGGTCGGATTGGGAGGAGTGGCCAAAAAGTCTCCGTTCGTGATGCAAACCATGGCCGATGTATTGGACATGCCCATCAAAGTGGCTAGTTCTGATCAGGCTCCAAGCCTGGGAGCAGCTATGTATGCAGCTACTGCAGCCGGCATATACGGCAGCGTGAATGAGGCCCGTCAACACATGGGCAATGGCTTTGACAAGACCTACCAACCGAAGCCGGAAAATGTAAAGACCTACCGGAAATTATATGATAAATACTTGTCCTTTGGGCAGTTTGTTGAAGAAAATACCTGATCAATTCCTGCAAAAAAAATTAAAGAAATGAGCCAATATCAAGATATTAAAGAAAGCTGTTTCGAAGCGAATATGAAGCTTCCTCAACTGGGCCTGGTGCTCTTCACCTTCGGTAATGTCAGTGTAGTGGATCGCCAAAAAGGAGTATTTGCCATTAAACCTTCCGGAGTGCCTTATGAAACCTTAAAGGTGGAGGACATTGTAATCGTCGACTTTGAAGCAAATGGGGTAGAGGGGCAAATGCGTCCTTCTTCCGATACCAAAACACATGCCGTATTGTACCAACATTGGGAGGGTATAGGAGCCATCGTGCATACACACTCTACTTATGCAACGGCCTGGGCGCAAGCTCAAATGGACATTCCGATCCTGGGCACTACACATGCCGATCATCTTACCGTAGACGTGCCCTGTGCACCGCCTATGAGCGATGAAATGATCAAAGGGAATTATGAAAAAGAAACCGGTTTCCAGATCTTGCAGGATTTTGAAAAAAGAGGCTACGACTATAAAGAAGTAGAAATGGTCCTTTTGGGAAATCACGCTCCTTTTACCTGGGGAAAAACGGCGGATAAAGCAGTTTATAACAGTGCAGTCCTAGAGGAGATTGCTCGCATGGCTTATTTGTCCTGTACGATCAACCCTCAGGTGCCACGTCTTAAAGATGCTCTTATTGATAAACACTATGAGCGAAAGCACGGGAAAAATGCGTATTACGGACAAGAATAAAAATGCCTCATCCTTTTCTAAATTATTAAGATGAATATTGAACTAAAAAAACTCGAAATTTGGTTTGTGACTGGCTCCCAGCATTTATACGGGGAAGAGACCCTGAAGCAGGTGGCCGAACACTCCAAAACCATTGCCAAGGCCTTTGACGATCATGAAAAGATAGCCATACCGGTTGTATTTAAGCCGGTATTGACCACGCCGGACGATATTTACCAGCTTTTGATGAAAGCCAACGCGACGCCGCAGTGTATCGGTCTGATTTGCTGGATGCATACCTTCTCTCCTGCAAAAATGTGGATTCGGGGCCTCAATACCTTAAGAAAACCATTTCTGCACCTCCATACCCAATTCAATAGAGATATTCCCTGGTCAAGCATCGATATGGACTTCATGAACCTGAACCAATCGGCTCATGGTGACCGGGAATTTGGTTTTATCGGTTCACGCATGCGCATTAACAGGAAGGTGGTCGTCGGTCACTGGCAGGACGAGGAAGTAGTTGAGCGCATCAACGTCTGGAGCCGGGTAGCCCTGGCCTGGCACGACTGGCAGGGCGGGAAGTTCGCCCGCATCGGTGACAATATGCGCCAGGTTGCGGTAACCGAGGGTGATAAAGTCCAGGCTGAAATGCAGTTGGGGTATTCTGTTAACGGATACGGAGTAGGGGATGTAGTGGAATTTGTTCGGGCGGCAACAGATGCTGATATCGATGCGCTGATAGATGAATATGAATCAGCATACAATTTGGCCGGAGGTTTACAATCTGGAGGAGCACAAAGAAACTCACTCCGCGAAGCGGCCAGGATAGAAATTGGTATTCGTTCTTTTTTGGAAGCCGGGAATTTTAAAGGCTTCACAGATACTTTTGAAGACCTCCATGGCTTGGTACAATTGCCGGGTATTGCCTCCCAGCGATTAATGAATGATGGCTACGGGTTTGGTGCTGAAGGTGACTGGAAAACAGCAGCCTTGGTACGCGCTATGAAGGTAATGGCGGTCGGCATGGAAGGCGGAAACTCTTTCATGGAAGATTATACCTACCATTTCCACCCCAACGGAATGGCCGTCCTGGGCTCGCATATGCTCGAAATATGCCCAAGCATCGCCGATGGTAAGCCGAGTTGTGAAATACATCCTCTGGGCATTGGTGGAAAGGCAGATCCCGTCCGACTGGTATTTAATGTGGATGCCGGCCCGGCCCTGAACGCTTCGCTGATCGATATGGGCGGCCGTTTCCGACTGCTCGTCAATGAGGTAGAAGCCGTGAAGCCGGAACAGGATCTTCCCAACCTTCCGGTAGCTAGGGTGCTGTGGGAGTGTAAGCCGGACCTCAAAACGGCGGCCACTGCCTGGATACTGGCCGGAGGAGCGCATCAT
The DNA here is from genome assembly GCA_030430845.1 of Bacteroidia bacterium. Taxonomy (GTDB): domain Bacteria; phylum Bacteroidota; class Bacteroidia; order Chitinophagales; family Saprospiraceae; genus JANQPA01. The sequence continues at coordinate 29,521 of JAUIKE010000096.1, forward strand.
ACTTGCTATAGCCAGAATTTGAGCTCCGAATATCTACAGGATTTTGCTGAGATAGCTGGTATCGAGTTTTTATTGATTGACGAAAAAACGGATCTTTATCAGTTCAAAAATGAGCTACGTTGGAATGATCTGTATTATAAATTTTAAATAAATTATGAAAAAAAGTAAGCTAAGCATTTTGTTGGTATTATTGAGCCTGGCCCTGGGTTGCCAGAATAATACCTCTCAAGGAGAGCAACAATCTTCCGAAGAAGAAACAACCGCCTCTTCTTTTACAGTCGAAGAAATGCCCTTTGGCGAGTTGGAAGGCCGGAAGGTATCTCTTTATAAACTGACTGCACCCAACGGCTTTTCGGTCAGCATCACTACCTATGGAGGAGCCGTTACAGCCATTAATACCCCCGATAAAGATGGTCAAATGGGCAATGTCGTACTGGGTTTTAATGACCTGGACGGCTACCTGCAGGAAAATAACCCTTATTTCGGTTGCCTGGTCGGGCGCTATGCCAACAGAATAGCCGATGCTCAGTTTACATTGAACGGAGAAACCTTCAATCTCGCTCCTAATGACAATGGCAATACCTTACACGGCGGTGAGCAAGGCTTCGACAAACGGGTTTGGACAGCGGCATCGAATACTACAGCGGAAGCTGTAGAACTAACCCTTACCTATGTCAGCCAGGATGGAGAAGAAGGCTATCCGGGTACACTGACGGCCAAGGTGATCTACAGCATCGGTAATAACAATGATCTGAATATTGCCTACGAAGCTACGACCGATAGGCCTACGCCGGTCAACCTAACCAACCATGCCTACTTTAATCTCTCTTCGGGTGCTGCATCGGATATTTTGGGGCACGAACTCATGCTTAATGCAGGTACATATACACCTGTTAATGCCACTTTGATCCCAACTGGTGAGATTAAAGAGGTCGCCGACGGGCCGATGGACTTTACTACAGCCAAGCTGATCGGAAGGGATTTAGCTAAGGTAAAAGGTGGCTTCGACCACAACTGGATCCTGAATAAAGATGGAGATGCGCTGACTCTCGCAGCTACCCTTTATGATCCAAATACCGGTCGATTTATGGAAATGCTGACCACCGAACCTGCCGTACAATTCTATTCCGGCAATTTTCTGGATGGTACGCTTACCAACAAGGACGGCAAAACGATCGTCAAGCATTATGGCCTGTGCCTGGAAGCCCAGCATTATCCCGATTCTCCGAATCAGCCTGATTTTCCTGATGTCATTCTGGAGCCGGGTGAAACCTATACTCAAACTACCGTGTATCGGTTTTCTACGAAATAGGGTAAGTTACTTGAAGAATATTATTGGTTGGGGAAAAACGAGGAACGAGTTTTCACACAACCCCCGAAAAAAAAGAGGCCGTCTCACCCGCACGGGTGAGACGGCCTCTTTTTTTTTTTACTTTTCCAAGAACCAAAAGTAGAGGTAGCTGTAATAATAATAGTAAAACTATTAAATAAAAATGTAAAACTATCTCAATCTTTGCTTATGAAAAAATTGATGATGCTTTTTTCCCTGATACTATTCTCCGTATACATTGATGCACAGTCTGAAATACCGGCTGTTGTAAAGCAGTCATTTGAATCCAAATATACCCAGGCAGAAGCCCCATTTTGGGATTTTCGGGAAGGAGCTTATGTAGCCAATTTTCAGGCTAAGGAAGGCCTGACTAAGGTTTTTTTCCATTCCAACGGCGATTGGCTTGAAACACGTATCAGAATGTCATTAAGCAGCTTACCGAAACATGTGAGAAATTTCGTTGACCAGCATT
>JAUIKE010000334.1 GCA_030430845.1 Bacteroidia bacterium
TCGTAGGCAGTGAAAACGATGCGCAGTACGTTCTGCACAATACGCCTTTCCAGGGAGCTACTGTAGACCTCCTGGAAGACTTCCAGTCCTCAAGGGGGCAGCCTGTTTCTGTTCACGAGACAGAACTTACAGAGCTTGACACAGCAGGCTTAATTTCGCGTTTCAGGGCGTGTGATCGGCCGTATCGGCTTTTCTCCTTCAATTGTGAGCATTTCATTGATTGTATGAGAGAGAAAAAGCAGACAAGCCCTCAGTTGGAGTTGTCCTTATTTTTGATTCTTCTGATTTCGATGCTTTTGTTTTTGTCTATGATTTTGAGATAATCGCCTTTTTGACTTCCTGGGTTTATCATTAGCCTGCCGGAAACGGTGGGCTTTTTTTGTAGCGTAAAACGTCAAAATATGTCCCATTTCAGTGCTTTTTTCTCAAATAATTCACAGCTAAATTTTGCAACTGGATATATTTTATTCTAATGCATTGATTGACAATTATTTAACGTCTGTGCATTGTGGGACAATATATATCTGGTGGGGCTACTAGGTAAAACAAAAAAATACCTTAAAGCCAGATTCCTCGCGGGTCTGGCTTTTTTATTTGCGCTAAACCCAATCTGCTATTTTATTCGGTTTACATCCTTTTGTTTTTCTGCATTCATTTTGACCGTAATGTAAAACAGTATTCTCGAAAACAAAGAAAATGACTCCATCTGAACCTTTAATTTTGAATTTAACAGAGATAAGGAGAAGGAGCATCAAAATTTGGAATGGGCTTCCTGAGCGGTATTGCAATTGGAAACCTGATGAAAAAGCAATGACTGCTATAGAATTAATCAGGCACGTTTTAGAGGCCGATTACGGGTGGAATATTATCATCAATAAGGGGAGTATGGCAAATTATCAAACGCCCTGGAAAAATAGACCTTTTATTAGCGTTGCTGACGAACTTGAATTTGCTGAACCTTACAGAAATGCGTTTTTAGAAAGCGTCCGCCAATTTTCGGATAGAGAATTAAACGAAACGGAGATCATTCACCCCGGAAATGGAGACAAAAAAATCCTTGGGAAATATTTATTACGAATTGGTTATCATGAATCTGTTCACGCGGGACAATTTCTTTCGTATCTGAGAGCAATGAAAATTAATCGCCCAGAGATATGGGTTTGAATATTAATATATTATGATTAAATGGGTAATAATATGGGGGCTCCTAATTACAGTTGTGGTGGTTTCTTTTATTCTGTTTTTTCCGAAAACCTACGCCGTACAATCCTTTGAAGTGAGAAAAGGGACAAGGTATTGGGAATTAAATACAGGATCTAAAATTGGGTATACAAAAATAGAAAGCGGGCTAAAGGAAAAGAAAAATCCAATGGTCTACCTTCACGGTGGCCCAGGCGGGAAAGTAAGTGATCAAGTTATAAGGACATTAGAACCCTTGTCTTCATTTGGGCATGACCTCTATTTTTATGACCAAATCGGGAGCGGGCATTCAAAAAGACTGGAAAACATTGCTGAGTATTCTGTCGAAAGGCATAAAAATGACCTTGAAGAAGTGATAGGCAAAATAGGAGCAGAAAAAGTAATCCTTATAGGCCATTCCTGGGGGAGCATGCTGGCCACTCTGTATTTGCAGGATCATCCTGGTCGGGTTGAAAAACTAATCCTGACAGGGCCCGGGCCAATTTTACCGATTGACAGATCTCTAATGAAGGTGTTACCTCCTGAACATTTAAAGCTGAAAGAACCTGAATATTCAAATAAAGAAGGTAATCAAAAGACATATAAATTAAGGAGCAAGCGGATTTTAAAGTGGGCGTATTTGTTTGAAGCAAAACTAGCTACAGATAAAGAGGCCGATGATTTTTTCACCTTTTTGAACGAAGAATTGAGTAAGTCAACAAGTTGCGTAGTAGAAGAGGCTGAAGAATATGAAGGAGGAGGAGGTTATTATGCTCATATAATGACTGTAAAAAGCTTCAGTGAGGCAGAAAACCAAAAGGGGCAATTGAAGAAAATCAAAACTCCGGTTCTGATTATTAGAGGTCAATGTGATAATCAAAAATGGGGATTCACGGAGGAATATTTAAATCTGCTCCCCAACTCCAGCTTAGAAATAGTGGAAAATAGTGGTCACGATCTGATTCGTGGAAATAAGGAAAAATACTTTGAGCTGATAAGCGAATTCATAGGAAGCCCGGATAAGAGAAAAAAATAATCGAGCTAACTGCTTATGGCAAGAAACACCAAATAAAAACGGAAATGAATGATTGGATTAGTATTTTGCTGAGACACACCAATCGAAGAAAAACATAGTATAGCCAATGACCAAATTTCTTACCTGTTTCCTGCTAATCTTATTCTTGCTGGGCTGCAAAAGTAAGCCGATGGCTTATAACGACCAGGTGCCGATACATAAGTCAATTACCATCCACTCCAGGTTTGTCGGAGAAGAACGTGTCATCAATATTTGGATGCCTCCTGGTTATGAAGATGGAGGCAAAGCTTTTCCCGTGCTGTACATGCCGGACGGTGGGATAGGAGAAGACTTTCCGCACATAGCGAATACCCTGTCTGAGCTGATTACGAGCAACAAAATCGAGCCTGTCCTCCTGGTGGGCATTGAGAATACAGAGCGGGGCAGAGACTTAACCGGCGAATCCAAAGTGGATGCTCATGAAAAGTATGGCATCCCAATGGCTGATGGTGCGAAAAACTTCAGGGCATTTATCCTTGAAGAACTCGTTCCTGAAATAGAGCGCAACTACCAGACTACAGGTGAGAAAGGGATTATCGGTGAGTCGCTGGCTGGCTTATTTGTCGTCGAAACCTTTCTGCTGCAGCCCGGTGCATTTGAATTCTACATCGCCATGGACCCTTCGCTTTGGTGGAATGACAACTTCCTGGTGAAAAATGCAGCAGCATACCTGACTGAGGTGCCCGACGGCAGCAGAAAGCTCTGGTTTGCAGGGTCGAATACTACTGATATTTTCGAGTATACCCGACAATTTGCTGAATTATTAGAAAGAGAGCAACCAAAGGGCCTCGATTGGAAATATTCCGATGAACCAGATGAAAAACACCATACCATCTTTAGGGGCACTAAAGAGCAAGCACTGATTTGGACTTTGGGCAGGTGATCATTGGGGGGTAATTATAGGCTTTGTGTCGAGAGTGAAAGGCAAAAAAGTTAAATTAGGGGCATCAAAATCACCTTTCATGCAACAGACTAAGTTATGGCCCCTTGTATTAATCGTAGCAATCACAGGCTGCAATGAGCAAAATGAAACCTTACAAAAGCAATGGTATAAAGGCAACCTCCATACGCATTCCTACTGGAGTGATGGAGATGAGTTCCCGGAAATGATAATGGATTGGTATAAGTCACGAGATTATCAGTTTGTTGCGTTGACGGATCACAATACCCTGGCAGAAGGGGAGAAATGGAAAACCCTATCAAAAGATACTGTCTATCAGGAAGGATTTAGGAAGTATCTTGAAAAGTATGGTGAAGAATGGGTTAGATACCGGTCAGACTCACTGGGCCGCACTGAGGTGCAATTGAAAACGTACGAGTCGTACCGTGGGTTATTTGAGGAAAAAGAAAAATTTCTGATTCTTCAATCCGAGGAGATTACAGACCAGTTTGAGCAAAAGCCGGTCCATATGAATGCTACAAATGTGCAGCGTAAGATCGACCCACAGGGCGGTAGTAGCGTACTGGAGGTGATGCAAAATAACATCGATGCTGTAGAGCAGCAAAGTCAGGAATTAGGAGAGCCAATGCATACCATTATCAATCACCCTAATTTCTTCTATGCCATTTCCCTTCAGGATCTTATTGCGTTAAGAAATGGCAGGTTTTTCGAACTTTACAACGGTCACCCTATGGTAAATAACCTGGGCGATTCGAGCCACTTGTCCACTGAGCGAATGTGGGACCTGATTAATGTGGCCTATATCCAAGACGGCAAGCCGCTAATGTATGGGCTGGCTACTGACGACTCTCATCACTACCATCAAGCAGGGGTAAAATGGAGCAACGCTGGCAGGGGCTGGATACAGGTAAGGGCAGATTCCTTAAGCCCGGGAGCTATACTATCCGCTATGGAATCAGGAGACTTTTACGCAAGCACTGGAGTGGTACTCCGTGATTTGGATAATCAGGGTGACCGGCTTTCGGTCGCGGTTGAAGCAGAACCGGGCGTAGGGTATAGGATTGCATTCATCGGGTGTAAAAAAGGGGAGACAGACGCAAGAGTACTACACTCGGTAGAGGGCGAAAAGGCCACATTTGACTTGACTGAAGATCTTCTTTTCGTCCGGTGTAAAATCGTTTCTTCCAAACTGCAGGAGAACCCTATCGAAGCATTTGTGTATGAAATGGCCTGGACTCAGCCTATACAGCCAAGATAGAGAAAAGCAATCATCGGTAAGCTGTTTTGCAGATAATAGGAATGAAAGAGCCAAAAAAGCAGGAGGATTTCTCGTGTTGTCAATGGAAAATAAGATGAAAATCGCATTAATAGGCCTTGGGCAAATTGCCCAAAAAGCCTACCTCCCTATCTTGGCCAATCATACCAAAGTGGTCCCGGTTCTTTGTACAAGAAACCCCAAGACATTGGCTGCCTTAGCCCAAAAGTATCGCATCCGTGACACCTACACTGATTTGGAACAGCTCATCCGCTCCAAGCCTGATGCCGCAATGGTCCACAGTGCTACAGAGAGCCATGCAGGTATTGCCTTGCAATTGCTGAAGGCAGAAATCCCTGTTTTTGTTGATAAGCCCTTAAGCTATTCCCTGGAAGAAACCAACCGGGTACTGGAATGCGCCTTCCTAAATAAAACACCGCTCTATATGGGCTTCAACCGGCGGTTTGCCCCTATGATCAGCGCACTGTCGGAAGTGCCCAACCCCAGGCAGATAACCTGGGATAAAAACCGGGTGCATTTACCAGGCGCTCCGCGGGTGTTTATTTTTGACGATTTTATCCATGTGATCGATAGCCTCCGCTTTCTGGGAAAGGGCAAGGTGCGTCACCTTCAGGTCTTTGCAAGCCTAAACGAGGGGATGATGGAAAATATTCAGGTCCGATGGCAACAGGGAGACACCCTGCTGTCCGGCGGCATGAACCGGATAAGTGGTATCACTGAAGAAAGAGTGGAATTGTATTCCCGAGGGAGCAAGTGGACCGTTTACGACCTTAGTTACGGTACTCACTGCGCCAACGAGCAGGCCAGCGAAATGACCTCCGGCTCCTGGGATACCACCCTTTACAAAAGGGGCTTTGTAGACATGGTGGAAGACTGGCTTCACGTTGCACAATCCCGTACTGTTTCCGCTCCAAGCCTCGAAGATATCCGGGCTACCCATCAGT
>JAUIKE010000097.1 GCA_030430845.1 Bacteroidia bacterium
GCAGCTTTAATATTCGGAAATTTGTATTCCGTTATTTCTGCATCTCCATGCTGCTCAAAGCAGTTTTTGTGCAGGCAGTAAATGCCTTTTTGCTTATGGATGTAAGGCAGATAAATCAGCTTGTGCAAATCCGTGGCCACAGTGCCTTGCTCGTCAAACATGACGCCTAATAAAGCGAGCTGCGAAATGTCTTTATTGCTGATCACAAATGGCTTCAACAGCCTGTGAAGCTCCTTTTCATCCAGCTCAGCAAGGGGCTTATTGAAGGGTTTTGGATAACGTTTGGCGGCAGGCTCCAGCTCCGCTAAGACATCTTTGCCGCTGATGGCCTGTAAGCTTATCAGGATTTCCAGATCTTCCAATATCGCAATGCGCTGCCTTGCAGGAAGCAGGGCATTGAAACGCAAATAATCAGGTAGGCGCTCCGGGAAAAACAAAAGGAACTCGTTATGCCAGATGGAAAGGTTCATTTCGAAGATATTCAGACTCACTTTGTCTTTCTGCTTCTCATATCTCTCTGCCAACTGGACGACTTCTGACCATCGCTCTTCTTCGTCCTTTTTGATAGAACTTGCTGCTGTTTGCAGCAGCCTGGCCATGATGTCGCCTGATTGCATTAAATCAAGGAATGCAGCTTGGGAAAGGTTTTCCCAGCCTGCTATTTTGGTAAATGCTATCTCCGTCTCCATTTTGCGTTTGAAGGCTACCTCCGGCTCCATTCCACGCTGGAAAACCCGCCATCCGAGCCAAATCTCATATTTCCCCGCTTCTGCTCCCCTACCCATCCATAGGCGGATTTCTTTTTCGATGCCGGCAGGACCAATGATCTTTGTCAATTCATCCCATTCCCCTTTTACAGCTTCCGCCTGCTTCAGGATTTCAAATCCCCATTTGTGGGCAAAATCTACGATTTCGGGCATGGGTTTATGTGGGATAGATGTTTTTTGAGGCTGTTTTGTATCGCCAGTTACATCTGACTCATGGTAGTCATAATCGGCATCTTCCAAAGCTTTGACTTGCATGATGTCTCCATCATCCAATAAAGCCTGTAGCTTTTCTTCGGAGATACCTGGCCAGGCAGCAATGCGTATATGTGCCTCGCCTTTTGAACCCGCTTTTCTATATCCCATCCATACATCATAATTCTCACCAGACTCCTTGATGGTAATAAGTAGATGGTAAATGGCTCCATCTATTTTAAGATATCGACTCAGCTCGTCCGTGTCGGACCTCGCCTCGCCTGCGGTGAGCAATTCAAAGCGCCAATGGTGGGCGAAATCGTGTAGGGTTTGGGGGAAGTCCTTTTGATCCATCAGTTTTATTTTTTTTTGATTATGCTGCGAATTGCATCGCCAGTTCCAGTGTTTGGATCGCCTCCTGATAAGGTTTTTTGTTATCAATAAAATCCATTCCCAACGTGATTGCCTGAATGGCTTCCAGGTATTGCTGCTTCCCTACAACTTTCTGCGGGGCAGCTTTTTGGGGCTTTTCGAAAAAGCCTGAATCTGCGTCATATAGTGCTTCATCGAGCCTTTTTGGCTCCCAATAGAAGTCCAGCTCTATTTTTCCATTTCCCACCAACTCATCGGAAAAAATATATCCCAGCTCCGAATTTTGAGTGTCTCCATTGAGGATGACATAGCCAAAGAACATCTTTTCTTTGGGATCATATTCTGTGATAAACCAATCACTGCTTCCATAGAAATAATGTGCCCGGGCCACCAGTGGCTCTTGTTCGCCCAAGCTGCCAAATGGGCCAATTTTCGGAATGGAGGCGAGCTGCGCTTCGAGATCGGGCAGAACGGAATAATTCAGTTCGGTAAAGGTATCATCTCTGACGATGGATCGCTGATGTGCTGGCATCAGTTTGTAGAGGAAAGGATACTGCTCTTTGGTGATATAGCGAACTTCATTTTTGAAGCTTTCATCTATCTCGGGGACAGGAACATTGACAGGCTTACTTGCGATTTTATCCATATCACAAGTCTTCCCGCTGCGTTTGTTGCAGGAAAGCAGGTGATTGAGGCTGGTAAATTCTTTTACCACATCTGCCATGCCTCTGGACTGTACTTCCCGTTTGTCTATTTCTTCCTGGTAAGTAGCAACCAGCTTTTGCCTGTAGTCATCGCTTCGAAGCTCCTTTTGCTTCTCCAGCAGGTTTTCGACCTCATTGCTAATCCTGTCGGCCTCTTTTTGCAGAATGATTTCGGTATCCTCTCCATCCTCATATTTGCCAGCCAGGCTTTTAAGCAGGGACTTAGATCGCTTTCTCGAAGAAATGACGTTGTCAACGGCCATCTTGACGCCCCATTCATATCCAATCTTGCCTGCAAATTTCCGAACAAGTTGATACTGAACCCGAGGGTCTTCCAGATTTTTATCCTCTATCCATTCGAAATCAGCCACCTTTAGGCCTTTTTCCAGATGCTTATCAAAAGCTTCCTCATGCCGTGCCAGGTTCCGCAAGACATCGGCACCTGAACGCAGGCTCTCCTTGCGGATTTTCATCGCTGAGATATTTGCTTCTACCAGCTGTAGCTGGTTGCTGATTTCGCGATCGGCACGGATGACAGGATCGGTGATGACCAGGTCACGCAGCTCTTGTGGATTGAATTCATCAATATTGAGGGCAGAACTGCTCTGGCCACGCTGCCAGATGTTGTTGATGCGCGCTGTCTTTTCATAGAGCAGCTGAAAAAGAAAGGCATCAACGGAGTTTTCAACCAGCGGATTGACAATGCGGATATACTCGAAGATATTGCCAAAACGCCAGATGCGGCCTTCTAACTGCCGCACATCGGTGGGATTCCAGGGCAGGGTCAGGTTATACAAAACCGAAGACTGGTTTTGCAGGTCTACCCCTACCAGGATGGCAGAGGAGCCAAGGATCAATTTGATCGTTCCTTTCGGATTGAGGAAATCATTTTTGATTTTCTCCCGTTTGGATTCGGTGGTTTTCCCATCAATGATGCCGATTTCATCGGCTTTCAGCCAGCCCTTCTCTGCGATATAATCGCGGATCATTTCGAAGGCCTGTGTGCCTATGGACATAAATAGCACCTGGCCAGAGATCGGCTCTTTATTCGCCTTGTGGTAGTTCACCACACTTTCCATGCACTTGATGGCATAGTAGATTTTGGGTGAAGATTCGACAAATAGCTGTGGCGAAAAGTTCGGCGGGCGACTTACGACCATCTCCCCCTGGGCGCGCAGCAGATAGGGCGAAAGGGCGCAAGTTCGCCCAAAGGTGATAATCAGCAAATCCAGCCCCATGGGCCTTCCTTTATCATCCAACTCGATGTATGGCCAAAGCCTGGATTCTTCCTGCACCAGTCGGTTGGGAGATGCCAGCATGGAAATTTCCTGAAACCAGTCCTTCTGTAATTGAGTGGGTTGCAGGAAGGTGGAAATCTGCTTTTCGGCAGGCAGGATCAATCCATTCTCATCAGTCAACATCGGCAGGACGATCTTCTCTGGCCGCTCGATGCCTACTTCTTCTCCCAGTTTGTAGTTGATGTATTTGTAGATCAACTCCTGAAGGACGGGCAGGTTATTGAAGGATTTGATCACCTTTTTGGGGGAATATCTGCCTTTGGAGGTAAAGGCTTCCTCCCATGTTTCGTTCACGAAATTGGAGAAGAAGGTGGAGATATTGCGAATACCCATCTGCTGCATATCGCGGTAAGCAACCAGCGAAAGCATGGAGTAAATCTCCAGGGGATTGTTGGTGAAAGGCGTAGCCGTAAGGCCCACCACATTGCGCAGGTGGTTGTTTTTGAGGATGTATTGAGAAAGCATAAAGGCTTTCACACCCACCTGAGAGGGTTTTGCTCCCTGAATTTGAAAGCTCCTTTCACTGCGGCGGCCACGGCCTTCGGCCTCCGGATCTTTCAGCTCTCCTTTGACATCGGAGAAGATGTTTTTGAAAAAATGCGTTTCGTCCGTAACCAGGCAGTCTGCGCCAAGTTGCTCTATGTCGACATGGGTATCTATCAACGCCCTCGAAACGATGTCTTCAATGTCGTTTTCAACCAGGGCTTGCTTGCGTTCTGAAACTGCGCCTTCATTCTGCGAAAGGATCACTTTCACTTCCTGCACCAGCGTTTTTTCGGTTTCTTCATTGAATCCGATGCGGCGCAGCCCTTCTTTGGTCATCAGTAGAATCGCCTGTTCTTCCGGAATCTCGATCTGCCCATCATCATTGGTGATTTGTTTGAGGTAACTCTCACCCAGGTTGTACAGGTCATAGACCTTGACTTGCGGCAGGATGCCTGCTATTTTGTTGCCTGCCTTATCTACTTTGCCCGAAATCTCCGCCAGCCATTTGTGGTAAACGTTTTTGGGAACGGCCACGATGGGGCGTTTGAACATGCCGCAGTAAAAGCCCTGCGCCAGGTAGAGAATGGAGGTCATCGTTTTGCCCAAACCCACATCATAAGCCACATGGCCCGATCCGGTAGCGGTCAAAAAGGCAACGCCTTCACGCTGGGCTGGACGTATCTGCAAAGGGCTTTTTTTGAAATAGGCAGAAACTTCAAATCCGACAGGGATTTTGTCGTAATCGTAAGGCTTGAAATGGTTGTAGGTGGAGTTCCACAGGTAGTCCAGCTTTTGCTGGTCATCCCTAAGTAGTTCCTGCTCCAAAAACTCCGAAAAGAGCGCCTTGGCGGCTTCCTCAGCTGAGCGCCTGCGCTGAAGCTTTTCGGAGTCCGAAGCACCTCTGATTGGACGGGAATCAAAGTATTGACCGATTATATCCCTGCGGTTGGCACCAAATCGTTGCTTGATGTCTGCCTGATCGAGATCGTAGACATAGTTGTGCATAAAGGCCTGTTGCAGGCTCTTGGGTTCATCAAAGGGAGCGGCATCGCGCAGGCCTTCGATCATAAAAGAAGTCGCCATCTCCCCCTTGGGGTCAATGTATAGCCTGCGGGATTCGTCTCCGGTGATGGAGAGTGTTCGCGGCTTTGCGGCATCTGCTCTTTCCAGCAATTCTTCATACCCCTTCTCCCCTATCTTCTCCACCAGCAAGGACCTCGCCTCTCTGATGCGGTTTACCTTCTCGTACATATTCCCTGAGAAGTAAACCGAAGCGGGAATGTAGTCCTTTCCATCAAATACAAGGGAACCCGCCTTTAGCAGTTCTTCAAGGTTAGGATTTTTCTCATAGAAACGTGACCAGCCATTTTCCGGACGGGAAACAATTGCAGGGTCCATGATCCCGCCTGGCTTCGTTTGGTACCAAACCCATGCCTTGACATCTGACTCTGATATACCCGAATTGTATTTCCGGAAAACATCCTCAAAGCAGAGCATATCATCTCCGCATCCGGCATGTACACCCAATTCCTTGTTGGAATGTTCTATCTGGGTTTCTCTTATGGCTTTTTTAAGCTTTTTAGGTTGTGGCATGGGAGATATTTTAGGCATGGGGGGCTTGGAGTTTGATTTATCTGAAGGGAAGGATTTCTGAAAATGATCTACTGGCGTAGGGACTTGTATTCCCGCAAGCGATTGGTGGCGCTCTCCCTGGAGTCCCACGGTATAGCTCTCCTTTCCAAATCGGTTGGAAACGCTTGTTTCTTCTCCCAAAATCTTTTCAGGATGGGCTGTGAAAAATTGATCATCATTCAGCATGGAAATATCGAGCTTGGGGGTTATTCAAAAGCTGGCAAATCACTTTCCAGCTGTGCCATGGCCTGGTTCACGCTCAGTCCCTCGCTGGCAGCGATACGGAAGACTGATTGGCGGATATAGTTGCGGCCCTGCTGGCTGGCCAGGTGCGCGCAAATGGAAGGGTAGCTATCCTCACAGGGATGGCTGAGTTCCTTGTCTATGAGTGTATACAGCTTTTCTTGATCTGACATGATATGAGGGCTTACTTATTTTTTTCGGAAAACCACGATCTCGGTAAGGACTTCTGTATTTGGGAACATTTTGGCTGGAAGGCGATACGCATCGATCAACTCCGCCTGACGGGCAATTCTCTTTTTGACCGCTGAGCCTCCCTGGCGTAAAAAGGGAACGCCACCATTTTTGGGTTCTGTGCCGATCACATAGATCAGCAGGCCCTGGGGCAACAACAAATCCAGCCCTCGGGTGATAAAGTATTCTTCCACTTTCTGGGCACCGGTGGCCTTCTTCTCTAATGGCGCATAGCGCCCTTTGAACTGCCCGTAGGGCGGATTGCCAATCACCAGCCTGTATTTAGGGGTAAAAGGCAGCGCCTTTCTGCGATCGGTAAAGATGCTTTCAAAATAGATCTGCTGGATGTTTGCGTGAGGAAAGCTATGCTTGGCTATCTGATAAGATGTATTGTCAATCTCGAAGGCATCTATCTCCACTTGCGGAGAAAAAAAACGCAAAAAGCGGCCTGTGCCGCAACTGGGTTCCAATACAGGTCCATCATTAAAACCATGATGGATGGCCAGGCCAACCATCTTCTTGACAAGAGCTAAGGGCGTATAGAATTCATTCAGCAGGCCCTGGCCGTATTGGTCAAAGGTGCCTCCGTATTTAGCCATGCCCCCACCTCCTTCGTACTGCGCCATCAAGCGGATATCATCGGCTGTATAGCCGTTTTGCTTGGAGGCAATCAGTTCCAGAACTTGCTGGTTGAGTTGGTGGGGGTTGGTTTTCATGGCTGGGGGCTTGGGGAGTAATTCATTGGGGAGTAATTCACTTGGGGAGCAATTCGCTTGGGAAAAATGGCTAATCGATACTTTTAGTGGAGCTTGAAAAGCTTTGCTTTAGCTTTGTAACACCCCCTGCGCTAAACCGCCCCCTCAAGGGGGCTAGCGCTGTCCAAAAGACGCTTTGCGCCTCTCAATACCTGTCAGTCCCCTTGAGGGGACGTCTCGGACTGGGGTGTTTTAAAGAAAGGAGCAATGCTCTACTAAAACCCTCGATGAACCCAAAAAATCAACTTATAAGCCGATCAGCATAGGGCCAGATGGATAGCGCAGGATATAAATCCCTGTGGGCAGGGTTTTGAATATCTCTTTGAGTTCCAGGATGTCAGCTGCTGTGCCTTTCCCTCCATAAATCAGCTTAGCCGTCATATCGAATAACTCAAACGGTTCTTCTGAGAGTTCCAGAATAGTATGCTGGGTTTCTACCGTCTTGGCTTCATTCACGACCAAATCATAACAGGCATCCTGGCTGCTGGTATAAGTGAAATCTCCCATAGTTTGGGACACAGTAACCATCAGGCTGCTATCTTGAAAGGGAAGCGACCGGGGGAAAACGGTTTGGGGCGAAACGGTGATATTCACCGATTCAAAACAATTCATGGTAACTCCTGAGGTAAAATCAAGGGCCTGGCCTATAGTATGGGTTCCGTTTTGGCCACCCGTAAACAAAACCTGATCATCTGGCGCCATCACTTCCCATAAAACCTGTTGGGGATAGGATTGGGACCAATTGACCTGGGCTGTTTTGCTGTTGAAAGAAATGAGGTTTCCGCCAATTATATTGGAGCCTGCCAGGAGTAATTGGGATGCCTGGGAGGCGAGCGAAAAGATAGTGGGATGTTTTCCTGTCGGACCAGTAAATGAATAAGCCCCTATAACCAACCCTTGATAATCCAAATAGGCCAACCAACTATCCGTCTGCAGATAGATCGTATCTCGGGTGGCATGAATGGCAGTTGATTGTGCATGGGTTTTTGTGCTTGTCTTATAGAGATTTACCCATTCGGTGCCTCCGTCTGCGCCTATTTTTCCGGCAAATGGAATTTGATCTGTTTGCGTTTTGATCGTTCCATTAAATACAAAACTACCATCTGCAGTGGGACTGATTGCAGCAATATGGATTTCGCTATGGCTGTCTGTATCAAAGGGCGAAATCGCAAGTTTATTAGATGCCAGAATTGAGAAATCATCTGGATTATAAATCGTCCAAACAATGTCATTTCGGTCGGGGCCATTCGCTCCTTTTCCAGATTCGCCAATCACGCAGATCACCTCCTGCCGAAAATAGCAGGAATAATTGATGGCGATATCTTCTCCTGTATTGTACAGGACCCGGTTGAAATTGAGCGCTGCTGAAAGCAGATTAACCTCCTTCAATTGAAGTTGATCGTCGAATACTGCGACATAGGCATCTGCATAGGCTGTGTTTTCCATTCCCGTTGAAGCCAGTACATGGTAGGTGTCCTGATACCGAACCATGCCTTTCGCTTCCACGGTTGGAAGATAAGGGACATAGGCAATGCGTTCTTTCAATATGCTCCCGCTGGATTTTTCCAATTCCTGCAGTAGCAAATAATGTGTGATCGGAAAGGGGGCTGGATCAGTAGCTGGGATCGCCACTTGTGTGGCTAAAATCAGGTTACCATCGGCAGACAAACAGGCTGTATTGCGGTTGCCCGAAGGGCCGGTGTCGCCTGGAGCCAGGGCATTGTACTGTTGCCAATGCTGGCTAAAGAGGGACATGCTGAACAGTATAAAGGCTAAGAGAAGGAATTTGTTTTTCATAATAAATAGGACTTAGGTGAATTGAGCAAAGGCTAAGTTTAGGGTTCAGTAGCTAGTTAAAAGCAGAATCTCAGCCAGCCATGCGGCGGAGCTGGACTTGTTGGAAAATTTGGAAAAAGAGGACGAATAGAGCCAGGCCTATGATGATGGGTAATAAAACCGCACGAAAGAAGCTCCGGTCCTCTTCATCCTCGTAGCGTTTAAAGGAGTTTAATACCACATTTTTGGCAGAGGAGACGTAGTTGACATTTCCGGCATCGGTACTACTGCCATACGCTGATTTGATGCTGCGATGGTCCCAGAGCGCATAGGGTTGACCATTGAATGACATTTTGCCTGAGCCATCTGATCTTACATCAAAGTGCATAAAGGTGTCGTACAACCCAAAACCCCGGACACCCAGCTCCCATAGTTTTCTAAAAACGGGACCCTGGGAAAGAATCTCCCGATGGAATAGCTGCGCAATCCTGGATGCCTCTCCACCAGCCTTTGCTGCTCCCAGGTCAATTGCCTTTGCCTTTCTGTATGCATGCTGAGAGGACTCCGAATAATCCTTGTCTTTCGGAAATCGAGCGGTTGATGTGATATAGACAGGGACACCCGCTTCCTCCCGCACGAATTGGGCGACATCTATCAGCCGGGCATCCAGGGTGTGGGAAGCTGGCGCATCCGGAGAATGGGAGTAAAATTCACGCTCCGTAAAGTTTGTAGTGAATTTTCGCGTTCCATTTTTATGTATTGTTATCGCATACATAAGCACCTATGGGATGATATTTGTTAGATTCCCGAAAGCGCCCTCCGTCAAGGCATTCCTGATATCCTCCGTAAGATTTCTCTTATAAATCCGGTAGTACATTTGGGCAAGCAAAAGGTAGCTTACACTATCGTATTTATTGACTGTCTTGATAACAGCGGCTTCGTTCTCCCATGGCCAGGGAATCCCCCAGATGCCATCGTAGCCCATTTCGACAAAAAGCGACTTGGCGTCATCGAGCAACTCCTGGGGGTTAACGCCTGCCTCAAGTGCTTTTGATTCAAGTGAATCTCTTGCATCGGCATCTTTTTCGGCAGGGTCCTTTCGGAGGTATTTATGCCAAATAAAATAGAGCAGCAGGATGGCGATAAAGACAGCTATGCCGATCAGGACATATTTGTTTTTGAGCAGTTTTAACAATATTGTGGGCATGGGGATCAGTATTTAGTGTTTAGTAGGCAGTGGGCAGTAATCAGTTTTAGAGGCCGCGAATCAATGCCATGCCGGCAGCGGCCAATTCGTCCATATCGGCGTATGGCGAATTTTGTAGCGCTTCTTCAATTTGAGCGACTCCGCTGGAATCTACTGCAACAGCAGACTCATCCGTAACTACTTCCGGAATCACAAAATCTCCCTGAACAAAGCACACCTCCATGTCTTCAAATGGATCGTGGGCTTCTAAGGCTGGCAGTTTGTTGATCTGTTCAAACCAGTCGTCTGACTCATCCTGGTTTACGATTGCGATGCCGCGACAAGCATAGCGGCAGTTGGCAGCAAAAGCTGCCAGATCGGCTATCTGTGCCTGAGATATGAGGTTGTATGGATTCATCCTTTAATGGGTTAGCTAATGGGTTGGGGTTAATAAATTATCGAGTTTGCATACATCGCCTTCAGGCTCTTATCGCCAATAATCTGCTCAATCGTAAGCGTAGATAGGTCTACCCGGTAGTGGGTGCTGGGTGTAGCGATGATTGCAACATTTGCCACCACATTCCATCCCATGGTGATGCCTGTAAGGCCACCCCCCAGGTCAATATCAGCAAAGTCAATGTCGGGGATGGCAAACCAGAGGGTTTTGTCCCAGTCAGCAGCAGTCTCTGTTACGCCGCCATTGTAGGTATATCTGTACACATTCCCCTGGGCGCTTACCGTAGCAATGATGGGCATGTCATAAGTCGCATCATATCCCACAATTTCAAGGGAAACCAAACGAACAAAGCTGCCGGCAGACTCTGTATCAAATAAGTCGATCGTCCACGGAGTAAAATCCGCTGTATTCCAGAAGGTCCCACCACCATTGTGCCGATACAGAATGATCTCTTTATAGTTGGTGCCGAGCTGGCCGATAAAGGTGAGCAAATCTCCATCCTGGGTAATCTTCAAGTCCCGGAATGGGTAGTTCGTTACACCGCCTAGCGAGCGATCAATTACTTTGCTCTGAACGACTCCGCCCCCATTGTCATAGCGTACCGCCAGGTCAAAACTTTCTTCAACAGTCCAAATGACCTTTTCACCATTGTATCCATCTCGAAAAGGGTCAAAATAATAACGACCTTGTCCATCTCCGCCAATATTAGGGAGTTCGATATCCAGCGATTCTACATTCCACCTTTTCCGGTAATCACAATCCGAATTGTCTGCATTCTTTGTGATTCGGAAAACGTTGTTGGTAGAATAAGAGTCCAGGACAGCCCAAAGTGGCTGGTAGCCATTGACATTCACCTCATTGGGGTCTGTACTCCTTCCCTCTGAATAAGCCGTACCCCCCGAAAGGTCACCTGTTACGGTAAGTCCGCCTGCTGGCGTCCCGGGATATGTCGATGCATTGAAATTACTCCCATGAATCGCTCGTCCCACCCAGCCAAACTCTGGCCTCGGATGCGGAAACACATGGGTAGTCACGCGGCCATTGGCATCAGCAATAAAGTATGTACCATCTGGCAAGACAATGGGATAAAAAGAAGCTGCAAAGGAAACATCTTCCTTAACCTCTGACATCCGGTGCTGGCTTATCTCAAAAAACGTAGAGACATGTATCAGTGGAGCTGCGCCATCAATGACGGTAAGTACGATATCAAGTCTCTTTGACTCGCAGCCATTGATGCCATCATCTATATACCCACTTGCTCCCGCCCATACGCGCTTATTTAAAGCAAACATAAATCCCACTCCTCCAAAAAGGATTGCTGCGACAACCTCATTTTCGAATTGAGTTGTGGTTCTTGTGCCTGCTGTAATCGTCCAGTTGGCGATATTCGTAGCATCAGCATCGGGAGCTATTTCTCCTGTATAAAGCAATTCCGTGCCCTGAGCAGATGGATTGTTTCCTAAAAAGAAATGGTATCTCAATTTCGCCTCTGCGCCAGTCGTCCCTGAGCTTATTTTCTGACCTTGGATATAACTGCCATCCGCAGATACCGAAAATACACCCACAATGGTTTCGCCTTCATCATTTACGGTGAGGCGGGCAGTAGATCCCTGGAATTGCATCATGATGCAGGAGGGAGATAAGGGCTTGAAATATCGTGGAAACTTCATTGATAAAAGGCTTTAATAGGGCTTAAATGAATTTGCCAATTCGCTTTCTGGGGGTACTATTTTGGCTTACAAGCTTGTCATATACCCGTGCGATGGCCTCTCGATTAATTGTAGTGTAATTCGCTGGGGGGTTATTTATGCCCCTGAATTTATGGTGGGATTCGGCATTGCTTATCGCCTGTTTTTCTACTGGGTGATCTCCATCTCTGCTGACAGAAACAGAGGTTACCTTCAAATTATTCAGGGCCGCATGGAGCAAATACCCAAAGCCAATAGGTCCACAAATAAGGATATCGCCTTTCATCGTGGAGACAAGCCTGTCCTGGGCCTGCCGATACTGAAGGGAATCCTGGTCAATTATCGCAAATGGCCCCCAGGCTTCTCCTGTTTCATCAACACATCTATTGATTAACCTTCTGAAAGGCTGATCGGCATTGATGCCTTTTCTCTGTACGACCTCTATCGAGGTTTCTATGGACGTTTTTTTCATAAATAGCGATTTAGAAAACGACTAATTGAGTCTCAGATCCCATGTGAACAGCCTCTGGTCCAGCATAACCTGAGCGCAGGGCTGCTATTCCAATTTTCACTCTAGCGCCCTTGGGGGCAGTAAAGGAGAAATTCAGGTCTGTTCTAATTTCAGCAGAAGATGTTGGAGAGTTAAGCTGGGTGTCTGTGAA
The DNA here is from genome assembly GCA_030430845.1 of Bacteroidia bacterium. Classification (GTDB taxonomy): domain Bacteria; phylum Bacteroidota; class Bacteroidia; order Chitinophagales; family Saprospiraceae; genus JANQPA01. The sequence goes on from JAUIKE010000097.1 coordinate 12,450, forward strand.
TGAGCCACTGGCAAGTACATCGCCGTTATCCTCATTGATCGCATAATAGTTGGCGTTACCTGTAACATCGAGCGCACCGCCAACAAGGGTTTTGGTAAGTACACACACCTGAAAGGTGTTGCCTACCCGGGAAGTGAACAAAAGACTAACGATGTCCATGTCCATGTTTTCTTTATACCCATGCGCCCAGCTTTTCAGGTTTTTATAGACTATTTGAGCCTCTGCCCTACCTACATTATTGTAAGGACTTGGATAAGCTACACTTGCAATTGAGGTAGGAGCCAAGACTGGATTATCATAAAGTAACGTCCCTGAGTCATCACCCTTGAACAGCCGCACAGAGGTATAATCAAACACACCTGAATGAGAGGTTAGGTAGATGGTTTGGTTATAATTCCTGATAAAAATCGCATTTGAAATGCTTGATCCGACCACTAACTCAACGGCAATGTATTGGCTAACCCAAAGCTCTGCGGTTGTATTGACGGTCATATCCCCGCCTGTACTTTTTGCCAGGACTAACTCATCTATAACCAAAATCTTTTCATTTCCAGCCGTGACAGCTTGTGTATTAAAGCCTGGTGTTGAAATAGTTACCGTTCCGTTTCCAGGATCACTTACAATAGTTGCCGTTATCCCCGCTGAAAGTAAGATATCAGGATCTCCATTTGCGGGCCTTTCATAGGTATCTACTGTGATTCCATTGAGCATATTGGAGCCATTAAATGGCCAGATGCCAAAGTTTGCCCAACTCAACTTAAACTCATCTATTTTACCTGATGCAACCCCTTCCACTTTGTCAAAAAGAGTCAGGTCCGCACTATCAAAAAGTTTGACAGGGTCAAGGGCATAAATATCCTCCAGGTCAAGCTGTGTCGATGAGCCATCCGAATAATGATGTGCGATGCCGAAATTTATCTGAATGCTCGTGATTTCAGCATTGAATAGGTCTGCAAGACTATTTGCAGTAATGACATTTCCTGCATTACTCAATATTGCCTGAAGACCAGCAGGTAGACCAGATATATCTATCGAGGCAAATCCAGCAGCCACAGGAAGGTTATACGTTCCGGCATTCCCACCTCCAACAATCGCCATGCTGAGGCTAATTACATCTCCTCCGGGGAGATATGATGCGTCAGAGGAAGCGGGATCGGAGTCATCTGATAAACTCCAGATTATGGGTTGATCTGGGGCTGCTTCAGCTATAATGATCGTATTTGCGGGTAATGCCTTTTGAGCTTCTGCCAATACAATCGTACCACCTGCATCCGCAAATACTTGCAAGCGGACAATACTTCCAGGAGTAAATGGTTCTGCAATTTGCAGCAGTGTTCCCAGGGGAGATACAGCAGAAAATAAATCATATGTTGAATCCCCATTTGAGTCAACTGCCAGTTGCACAAAAGAGCCAACTGAACCAGTATGATCAATTTGAAAAGCTGATCCAGTATGACTAGCTCCAGCAATCATAGCAACAGCCTTAACAACCTCTAGGGTAATAGTTGCAGTAGCCTGTGCTGAAGGTTCTCCGTCATCTTGCACCGTGTAATCAAGCGAGTATGACCCTTCTGGCTGCTCCAAAAGGGCAGACACCTGCAAAGTTCCAGATTCATTTCGCCATACTTTAAATCCATTTGCTGTTGTAATTGAATTAACTTCCCCATCACCTGATATAGTTTGACCATCAACGGATATAACCTGTTGGTTATCCCCTTCAAGATCAACATCGTTTGCCAGTACATTTAATTCAGTACCATCGGCAAAGCCTGCATATATTGGCAATACAGAAAAGTCATCATTTGATGCTTCTGTTGATCCAGAATTTGCAGATAGATACCTGCAGGAAGGGGATCCGGATGAGTTGTTTCCTAGCGTCATTACAGAGATCGTTTGGGGTTAAACTGAATGGAGGATAAAGTCACGGGCCTAATTCGATGTCATAGTCATACCTGAATATCCTGGAGCTGCCTTCCTGCTGGTAAACCCTGAATAGCAATTCAGCGGCGATAAGTAAGCATACTACCAAAAAGGCTACTCCAAGATATGTTAGGGCTGGCCGGATCAATTGACACGTTTCAAGACAGGACCCACCAGATTTGTATGACTGTTGCCATTGATCTGGCTACCGTCTGCATGTTTCGAGGGGTGATAGATTTGCTGCTGCTCATCATCCTGGCGAATGGGGATGGTTTCGGGATCAACTTCAATCCCAGTCTGCTGACCGGAGGTAGACCCATCTATGAGCTTTGCCTCCTGTTTGTCAATCTCCTTTCTGGCAGACACCTTGCCTGTCACAAAGTTGATCAGAAAGAACATGCCGATGGCAACTACTGCGGCAATGCCATAAGCCAGCTTAGAGGCTTTTTTTCGATACAGGATAAAAGAGGCAGCCGCCAGCAGCATGATTGTGATGCCCAGGGCTATGATTTGTGATTTTTTCATTTGAATTGAGCTTGAATTAGGGGGCTTGTGGTAGAGACTTTGGGTTAGGACTATTTTGAATTCACTTTGCCTAAATCCAGTTACACCAGGCTAAACAAAGCGGTGCTGGTACTATCTTTTTCGAAAGATAATTTCAGGGCGCTAATGGAGGTTTCTGTTTTGCCGGTGGCAAGAAGTAGCATTTGCTCTGTTTTCTTACCAAACTTACCGTCGGTTGATATGGGATCAATTTGGTTCGTTCCAATTTGGAATTTCAATTTTAGCTTCCCGTCTATAAACAGCTTGTCGAAACGAGACCGAATCCCTTTTTCGCGATCCGTGGCAGGCACGATATCACCCGCCAGAATCTTATTCATCCGGGGCAGGTATGCATTCAGCATACGCTGAAGTTCCCTGTTTTCTGAGCTTTGCGGGCAGATGGTCCCAATACAGCTCTCCTTTAACACTTTTTGTGTGTCAATTTGAGTGGGCTCTTCGTTGATAGCGACATTTCCATCCTGGCCTGGGTTTGAATTCAGGTTGGGATCCGACACGGTTTTATTTCCCTGCTTCCGTTTCCTATACCACATATACGTGCCGATGGCCAGCATGAACAGGGACGAGACAATGGCAATTAATATCCACTTTTTCATTTGAGTAAAGATTTAAGGGTAAAGTACAAGAGGATCAGAACGGCAATCAGGATCGCAACCAAAACGACCTGGCGATTGTCCAGCAAGACATCAACCTCCGTTTTAATCGCCTTACTGGGTACCAGGCTGTCAACTATATCTTGTATAATATTCATGAGTTGCTCATTTAAGAGGTTGACAGTTATCCCCCAATAAATTGTCCTACCAGGATGGACGACTGTGTCACGCCAGGATTTTCCTGAACAAATGCCTTGACTGCATCCTGGAGAGGCTGATTGATAATCACCTGGTACCCATCTGGCTTGATATTGTAGCCTTTAAAAAAGGCATACATAGCTCTCCAGTAGGGAGGAATTTGCTCGTTTTTCTTATCCGCGTCATCAATATGAGACAAGAAAACATGGCCTGCGGCAGTCCACATCTTGTCATCTTCTTCTTTTTTGTCCCAGGTACCCAGGCTTTGACGCAAGCCCGCCCAGGGGTCTGTGGGTGCAGCAGAGCCTTGTTGGGTAAAACTCATATTGGCTGTTGCCTTGCGGTTTCTGAATACCAAAAACAGCACAACAGCAAGGGCGAGAACAGCAATTCCTATCCAGAATTTTCGGGTAGTTAATAGATTTTTCATAGGGCTTTTTGAGCGGTTCAAATGCTATTTTCTCAGGCGGATATAAACGATTACCCCCATCAGGACAGTAGCGACAACACCTGTGACAACCAGGGCCGTTCGGATGAATTTGCCGGACTGGGCCTGTGCGGTGGTATTAGCCTGAAAAGGTGGGCCTTGCGGGTTGTTGGGGTTTGCACCCTGGCTATTTCCGTAAGGTTGTCCTGCAAGGATGCTCGATGTGACACTACCTAAGCCTAAAAGCAAATCAGAAACGGAGTTGAAATCAAATCCATCCCAGAAACCGCCTCTTGGCTTATCGCCAGGAGTAGAGCTTTGCCCATTGTCACTGACAACTACGCCTCCATTCCCCTCGAAGTTAAAACCTTGTTTTTGAGAGATATTGGAGGTCGGGGTGAGACTTTGCTCTACATGACCCAGGAGGTCACTTATCTGCTTTTCGGTCATCCTGCCCGCCTGAGCACCTAGGGCAGAAGCGGCTGCGCGGACCTGCGAACTATTATTTTTGAGACTGATACCAGCGTCTAATTGGGCCGCATTGGCAAGGCTTATGGCATAAGCCATTCGACCCTGTGGGTACATATTGGCAGAGCTTTCCAGTGCCTCCAGCATAGAGACGGCATTGCGGGCTACATCCGGCAGGATAACACCCTGTAACCGGGCCTTAGCATATCCATCCTGGATATAGGCATAGGTCCAATTGCTGGCATAGGTGGCGATAAATGATAAAAGGGATCGTGATGGGTCCATGTGCCTGGGGGTTAGGGGTTATAAAAGCAAGCAGATGTGAGTCTCTGCTTGCCTGACAAAAGTTTCGCACAAGGAGAATTACCCTTGATTATTCGGGTCGTACCAGGCAGACTGGGCGTAGAATGGCACCGTAAACTCAAATTCAATGTAGGTTCCGGCCTTCAACGTTTCCAAAACCAAAGCTTGTTGCTCTGCGACAAACAAAAGCTCGGAATCCTCTATTACATGATTGAAGGTGGATGGATTCCCATTGGGGTGTTCCCACTCTTCATCGATGGCGAGTCGATTGATGATCTGAGATTCCAGGCTGGGCTTCTGGCAATACTGAACCAGGCGGTTGCCGACCAGGTTATTCTCCGAATCCGTTCGGATGCTCATGCGGCCTAACCGAGTAGGGGTGTGCGCAAAACGGGCCGCAATTTGAGAATAGGCACCATCAGAAGACGAGTTCGGGTTGTAGGCATTTGCGCCACCAAAAGAAACCGTCATGGCCACATCAGGAAGGGAAACCGCGATGCTGTCAAAGAAAGCATTCAGGTCAAAATCGGCATTCAGCCCGATATAACCCGGGATAACAGGCAGATTTTTATAATCTGCAGCTCCGCCATTTTCAATACGGATGCGGAATTTTTCGCCGGCGCTGGGGTCTACGTGGGCGAGGAAGGAATTATTCAAACTTCCTCCGGTACCAACAGAAGTGTTTTTGTTTCCTGGTGGCGTCATAAGCTGGGGGGCTCCATTTTTTGTCATAAAAAGGCTTTTAATTTTTGAACTTGGCACGATGGGTTGCATCGTGGGGTTAGGGGGTATATAAGTTCAAATTTGGAGCCGGAGTGGGGCTACCTACATGGATTTTGAGGTATGGTTAGGGATTTGGGGCAAGTATCCTGATACTTGCCCCAAAATACTATTCACTTAGCTTGAAAATTTTCTTTTCTACGGCTTTTCCATCAATAAAGGCTCTAAATAGGTACATCCCACTGGAAAAGTTTGATAAATCTATATTTTGTGAAGGAGCTCGAATTACCCCTGATAATACATGCTTTCCATAAATATCCAAAATCTCCCAGGTTGCATTTTCTGTTTCGCCTTGAATACTTAGCGTTATCCGTCCTTCTGTTGGGTTGGGATATATATTGATCATTGGCTGATTTACAAAGACTTCTATTACATTTGAATAGAATGAGCTTCCATCAGGATTGATTAGCTTGAGGCGGTAATAGTTCTGGCCAAAATTGGGGTTAGTATCGATGGATTGATATACATTTTGACCTTCAACTCCAGGTACCCAGATAATAGGGTTAAATGATTGACCATTAAGACTTCTTTGAACCTCAAACTGCTGAAATTTTGGCAAATCTGGCACTTGCCAGTTGAGTAGGACCATATTATCCTCACGAACAAAGCCTGACAGATCGGTAGGCCCGAAGGGTAACAGAATATCAATTGTCGTTTGGGCTTCAATTAAGGGGGATTTGGATTCAATGTTTCCGACGCTGTCCCTAGCTATGGCATAAAAATAATAGGTTGAGCCCGTTTCTCCTTTGAAGAGAGCCATTGTATCAGTTATTCTATATAACCATAGTCCATAATTCCCTCCATCCTTTTTATAATAAATAGAATAATCCAACACGCCTGCGCCCAAATCTGAACCTTTCCAACTAACAGTAAATATGGTATCAAAAGTTATAATTTGAAGCGTATCGACTCTGCTTAAGGGCAAATAAGCATCTACTACATTAGACCAGTAATCTGTGATAATCGGAAGGTTGTTGTCGAATATGATATTCGCCCGGTTTGAAAATGGTGTTCCATGCGCAATAGTAGAATCAAGTTGGATAGAGAAGGATACATTGCCCTCTCCTTCGGAAGGATTGATATTTGGGGGCAGAAATCCAATTAATGGATTGGAAGTAAGAGTCATATTTACAGGATCCAATGAGGTAAATTTCCAACGAATGATTCCTGCGCTTTTATCGAAATTTCCTGTGATTTTTAGAAGGAGGTTTTCCTGAGGACGTAAATCAACATAGGTTTGAAAAGAATCTTCAAAAGTAATTGGAACCATTAACGTATCCCCGAATCCTATTGGGCCAAATTCAAAAGTACTAAAGTCAAAGATCCCTGTTGGCAAAGTGTCAAGAATTAAGACTTCCTGAGCTGGGGCTGTTGCAGTTTCCAAATTTTCAAAAAAGACAGTATAATTTATACTTTGGTCTTTTTTGATGAACTGTTGCGCGCCAGCTCCCGAAATACCTACTTTTTCATTAGGGTCTGCTGAGAATGCTACAGTAACAGGTTGAGTATCTGGAGTAGCATCTGGGCACAACCATTTACAACAGTTCACAACTGTGCCCATACCAGCCATTGCAGTAGATTCCCAGCCAAAAAAAGTCCCTATTGCCGATCCAATAGTATTAATAACTCCATTTGCAGAATTGACACCAGGAACGCAACTAAAAATAGTCTCTGCTGCCAACCAAGAATAACTTTGCGTTGCCTCTTCAACACTACTTAAGGAGAATGTTCTCTTTCTTCCAGTTACGATATCATCCAAAATCTTAGTAGTTGTATTCATCACAGCAAAAATACATCCTATCCCAGGAAATGGACTGGTTGCTAACTCTAAGGCATCAAAAATGCAAGCAACTTTATCTGTCCTTACTGGAGAGCCTTTGATAGGTTTTCCTCCCCAAGCAATGATGTCAAACCCAGTTATACTGCTAGTCTTGAGAGAAAAACGAATAAATGATTGCCCATTGGCAGGAATTGAAGGAATCAAAAAACCATAAACATGTAAATCTTTGGCCTCGCCCCAAAGGGTATCTATAAGAATATATAACGGGATAGAATCAGGGTCCAATCCATTGGGTGAAAAAGTAGGCAACAGATCAAAATGAAACTCAACCTCAATATTTGGGGGTAAGGCTAACCAAAATGGAACGCCATGAGCCTCAACCAATCCTTCATTTTTAACAGTTAAAAAAAATTGTGACCACCTATTTGGTCTAATCCCTGTATTTCCAATTACTTCCACATCAATCACAGGTTCTTCACCTGTGACAATTTCAAAACCATTAGCTATTATAATGGTGCTATCATGAACAGTTGTATCCAGAACGTTGAGGTTCCATAATCCTATTGGCTTATTTCTTAGGTCAACGACAATGGCAATATTATTTGGTGAGATAAAAAAGATATTGGTATCAGGAATGGCAATAGCTGGCTCTCCACTTTTTGTCAAGCTTACATGTATGTTCTGATGAAGGCCTGTACCATAAATATTGATTACAACATCTCCATTATTGCCCCCTTTATCAGGAGAAAAATCAATTAATGATAATCCATTCTCTTGGACAGGGCCTTGGAATATAGGAGTAAAAATAACTTTGTCACTCACTTTATTTCCTAATCCCAAAGGGTTTGTCAATGCATGATAGGGTCCTGTCGCATGTCCCCACCAACACCCTATGGCATAAATGTCAGCAAATCCCTGATTTTCAATCCCCCATAAAGTATTGTCTATAATATTTGAATTCACAACTTCAAATCCTCCCAAACCTGAATAAATGCCCCTCTCATTTTCAATAAAACTAATTGAACTCAAAACTGGATTACCTGTATCAACCCAAAGGCCTGTTTTACATGATTTTATGGTAGACTGAAAAACTCTAGGATTTGCGCCATCAACCCGAATCCCATGATTCTTCCCATTCTCAAATAAACAATGTTTCACTTCCCCACTTGCATTATTTGATTCAAAAAATATAGCCCCGCCAGATGAGTTTGTTCCGCTCGCATTCCCAACTTTATTGAAACGACAATACTCAAGTTCAATACTCCCATTTGTAACCCAAATCCCAGATCCATAATAAGCAAGAGAGTTGTTTGAACTAAAAAAGTAAATACTATCTTCAGGAGTACCAACAGCTTCTAATCTTCCATTGCCGAAAACTTTTATGGCATCAGCAAATGGGAAATCTATAGAAACTCCTGGTTCAATAACCAAAGTATCCACTACCCGCAACCCACTGGGCATGCGAATGCGAAAACCTGTCGAATCAATTCTTGGGAAGATCGCATTCCCCTTAGTCTCTGGAATTCCTCCAACATTGTTTACTTGTCCAAAATATTTTGACAATTCAACTACCTCTAATTGACAAGTTGACACATTAGACAACCCGCTGGGATGTGCCAGTATATCTGAATTTTGATTTCTAGTAAAAACACAATTTTGCAAAGTAGGACTGCCATCCCAAATAAAAATCCCATCCCTACAGGAATCAATTCTAGTTTGTTCTATTTGCGCAGTTCCGCCATTGATTAATAGCCCCCTGTTGTTTGAGTATTGTCGTAATCCTCTAATAAATGAATTTTTCAAGAATAAATTCCCTGTATTTTCAACCCAAATGGCAGCGTTTTCATTAGATGATTGAGAAAAGCCATCCATTCGGATGTATTCGAGGAATACTTTTCCTGTAGAAGCTTTTATCCCCCCATTATTACCGGAATTACTTCTAAAACGAATAGTATCTTGAGGAGTACCAACTGCCCAAATTACTCCTGAATATCTTACTTCTATACTGCCTGATAATTTCAATAAAATCCCAGGTGCAAGAAACAAGGTATCCGCATCTACCCGAAGAGATCCAGGTAAGATATAAGTAGTCCCGGTAGAGTCGATCTGAGGAAGTCTTGCATTATTTGTAAGGGTTCCCGATGATGTTAATTGAACTACATTCAACTGACTTTGCCCAATATTTTGTACGCCATCAAATCCTGATTTGATGTCATATAAATTGGAAACAAAAAGTATCTGGCTTACCGTAGGTGAGCCACTGATTATTTCCATTCCATTTTCACAAAGACTTATGACACATGAGTCAATGGTTACCGCTCCACTTGAGACTCGAATCCCTTTGGCATTTGAACCATTATTCGAAGTTATTTTCGTATTTGATATCTGGACAGTTGAATTGATGCAATAAATAGCTGCTCCAGAAGTCGCATACCCGTTTTGTTTCAGGGTATCAAAAATTGCATAAGAAACCTCTCCTGAGCCGCTATTGAAGTATACTCCACCACCTGGGTTGGTCCCTGTACTGTGAAATCTAATCGAATCATTAAGTGTCCCATTTGCCAATAAATGACCAGTAACTTCAATCATACCTCCTGAAGGATATTGAATTTCTACTCCTGGATTAATAATCAAGGTATCTGATACTTCAATGAAGGTGGTAATCTGGTATGGACTTCCTGCAAGGTCCCAGGTTGTTTTGGTAACTATATCTGCATTTACTGTCGTTTGGGCCATCAGCGACGTCGTGGAGAAAATGAAGAAAAGAATCAATAGGATGGGAGGTAAATGAAATGCCTTTTTTATCATGATATGAAGGATTATTGGAATGGGAAGTTCTCATTCAATAATACAAAATCTGATCGAAAAATCATTGCTTAGTGGCTTTTTCCATACCCAGGCGAGTGATCTCTTCTCTGAGGGGAGTTCTTTTCACCGCAAGGGCATAGGAATTAGGCCCCCTCCTTGATGGCCAATACGAATATCTAAGTAGAGTCTGCTGAATAAATTCGGAATGCAGGTATTAGTCGCTGAGCTCTACTTCCGTAAAAAAATAACCGAGATTGTTACTACGTCTAGTCCTAAAATAGCCTTACACAATAAGTGTCAAAATGGCCACAACCACAACCACCACCATCCAAACCGTCCTCTTCACCCCCAAATAAAATCCCCCATCCCGCCCCATCGCAACATCAGGGGCGATGATATATATCTTCTCCTTCCCAACCATCCCACCAGACCTACCAACCCTCGCCAGCGAACCTTCAAGCAATTCCTGGTTGGTTTCATTTTCGAGATAAGGTTCCAACCCCCAACGCTGAAAACAAATCTCCCAGGACGGGTCTAGCCCAGGCTGACCAAACAGATATAAGAAGAATTGCTTCCGGGCAAAATTGAACCGGTTATAGAAGCTGGCTTCATATTCCTTGGTGACGGAATTGAGTGCCTTGATCGTTCTTTTTCCTATGATCCCGTCAATCTTTAGGTGGCATCCATAGCAATTACAGAGGCATTGGAGGATGTAGACCGAAAATTCTTCTATATGGTAAAAGGCATCCATGATGCAATTTGCGATGGGCTGACTTTCAATTTTATCGCCCAAAATGGGAGTCCAGTATAGTGCTAGATGAATTTCTGCGGCATCTTCAAATTCCAGCTTTCTGATATCATTCCTCCGAATAGGATCCCTGCGGAGAGGAGACTTCCGGGGAAGGTATGTATAAGCGGCATACGCCTTCGCGCTAATCCCCCACTTTATGCCCATCAATAAATCGGAGCCATAGTGTGTGGGATCATCTGGATCACATGCGTAGGGACGTTCTGTGTTTTGCCCGTAGCCATAGACTTTGTTTTCCAGCACATAGTCCAGGGCGTCATAGAAATCAGCCATTCGTGTATTTTGTTAGTGTATTTCCTGAATTTGATTGTGAAGCAGGTCGGTTCGTTCAAAAACATAATTCCTGACATCCTGAAAACCTTTATTCAGGTTTTCATTGATTTTGTGGATGCCTTCCACATGCTCGCGCTGCATGGTTCTGACCTCAAATGACAGCTCTTTTGTAGCCTGTGCTACGGCTGTCATGCTGTTGGCGAGGGTTGTGGTTGCGGCTGTTTGCTCAACGGAGAGCGCCCGCATATTTTTGCTGTAATTCCAACTTGCATATACCAAAATGGTGAAAAGAACACCAATCACCCCCAGGGCGATCATCAAACTCGTCGCATAGGGAAATTGCTGGAATGAAATAACCTGCTCCGATGTTGGCATCGGATTAGGGATTGCAGGCATTCCATTTTGTAATAAAAAGACTTTCATGGCTTGTTCAGTTAGGGCTTAGGATAAATTTGTCAACGCATCGAGGGGCGTGTGAACTTCAATGGTGAGGTTGTAGTAATTGTCTTTGAGGTGTTTGATGGGGCGGCCTTCGACCTTATCCCATGTTTTTTTGAGTTTTTGATACAATGTCGGGTTTAAGCGATCTTGAAAACGCTGAGAAAGCGGACCGCCTTCCTTGAATTTGACGATATAATGACACATTTCCATCACCTCGATGGGGATCCTGAAATTGTTATGAAAGCACATCAGGAGATCAAGCCCATAGTGGGTAAGTTCGTACATCAGGGCCCGTAACTCTCGGGAGAGCTGGTTGACCTCTTTGGAGGTAGCATCTGTGACAACGACCAGGCTATTTCTGACATGCTCTTTTAAAAAGGTGAGGAAATCAGCATAGGGCACCTGGTAGGAAATCCGGAATTTGTCAATGTAATACTGCCCTTCTTCAGGGTGCGTAAGCGTGGGGATCAGGTTCCCATTTTTATCTTTATCAAAGACATTAGCAATCACGATATTGCCCTCCTGATTGCGCAATACAACGCCCTGAACCAGCCTGCCATCGTGAAAGCGGAAGCTTACGTATTCGCCTTGATGCAAATTCTTAGCTTTTAAGATAAGGCCAGGTTTATATTGTGATAGGTCCCTAATCACGGGCAATGCCCCCAGCGTGGCATCATCCGGGTTGTCATAGACTAGCACAGGCTGAGTCGCCTGAAATATCAGACTCTTGGCAAGGGTGGATTTACCGCAGCGTTGCTGGCCGATCATGACGGTGAATGTGCGTTGTTTTCTCATTACCTCATGCCAAGGTATTGTTGCTGCATCTGAATATGGAAGGTGATTAAATTGGCCAATTTATCGAGTTGGTGTGACGGATATTTTGAGCTGAATGCCTTATAAACGCGATTATAAGCCACTTCATTCTTTTGTTCTCCTTTCTTGATTCGGTTTTCAAACACGATATAGTCCATGTCATCAATGTGTGCATCGAAGCGCAACTCCCCTACCCTACTGTCCTTTGAAATAATCCCATTTTTAGCCATTCCTGGCATGTGAGGATGACCGATGGGCGGATAGCAATATTTACCGTCTTCATCTACCAGGTATTTGTCTCTGTTGACAGCCCTGCCACTTCCCGGCGTTCCGCCCAGGCGATAGAGGGCGTCTGCTGATGACCTGGGTTTTCCATGGGTATCTGCAAATTTCAGCCCACCGGATGGCTTGGGTGGTGGCGGAGTCTTTCGGGGATGATGTTGGGCTTGGGGAGATGCCTGATGCTCCAACTGAGCCTTTAAGGCTGCAATTTCCGCTTCTTTGGCTTTGATTTCTTTCTGTTGGGCCTCTTGTGCTTTTTTGTCTTTCCAAATCATGACAAGCGTGGAGACACACCAAACCAGGTAAACCAGAATTCCAGCATAAAAGAAGACTTCGTCAGAAAAGATGTTTCTGCGCTTGGCGATCACAGGTTTCATCACCTGCACCAAAAAACCCTTGAGTTCATCGTCCATCTTCGTCCGCTTATCATCCCAATCCTGGGTGATAGCCCATCCACCAAACTTTGCGGGCATTTCCATTGCCTTCACCGCCATCTGGGCTTGCGCCTCCATCGTCTCCCCTATATTGTCATTTCGCTTGATCTTATGATCAAACTTAGGCTGGGAGCCATCGTTGGCCGCATGAGATGCCGGTGCAGCTCCTCCATCCTCTATATCCTCTCCAGGAGCTTCATATCCGGGCATTTCCCGTATGATGGGGCCACTACCGCTTTCATTGGCGGGCGTCTTCATATGCGATAACCAGTCTGTTGTGGAAATGTCAGCTCCAGCCTGATCGTGCTGGTGCATGGTTTCAGCGGCATTCTCGCCTTGCAATTTTACCTGGCTGTCTTCTGTCACAGGGTTATGCAACTGCTCATTACCCTCATTAGGTTTCTGGGGTTTATCTGACATAGGGCGTAGGGTTATTGGTTTTTAAAGTATTCCCGAAGTTCGCTTACATGGCGCTCTTCGGTTGAAATCATTTCCTGGGTATCCATATTCCGTTTGATCACCGTGCATTGGAGACTAACGGGCTGGCCCTTGGCTTCCAGGGCATTTCGAACCATACTGAATATCTCCGTCTCTAAATCTGAATCCGTTTCCTTGACAATCTCTTCCAGACGGGGATAGATGTCAGCATCGTAGCGGGGATCCGCCTTCAACTTTTCCATGGTATCAAAAAAGACAGCGTCATTATGGATCGAAAGCACCAGCTCATATTTGGCCCCTACCTTCAACTCCTGAAGCAAGAGATACTGCGTGAGCATGGGTTCAAAAATGGCGAAGTATTTTTTGAGGAATTTTCCCCCATACGCTTTCCGATCTTCCTCCTGGTCTTTATTGAATTTCATAAACTGCATGGCATCTGCCACGGCTTCTTTCGAATCAAGTTTTTTGATTGATTTCGGGCAGGTATCTGAGGCCTGAAATTTCTCTAGCTGGCTAGAAATAAGTTTGTCAAGCCCCATATTGACAAGGCCCTTCATCAAGCCTTCAGTTAGGTTATTCATCATGATTTATGCTCAGTTTGTAGTATTTGACATATTTGCTGGATGGCCTGCCAGTGGCTGAGATATGGGTTGGCGAAGCCATAAATGTTTCAATTGGGAATCCCGCCTCCCGGGCTGTGACAACTGCGCGCTCAATGATATGATCTGTCATGCAGTTCTCGCGATGTTCTTCGGATGCGATCTGCCTGATCTGCTTGCGGGAGAGCATATTGCCCACATAATCCGTCAAAATGCGAAGGACCAAAAAGGGCCGGACATCTTTTCCTGAATATGTTTTGGATTCATCCCGGATGATGGGGTACACTGGCATAGGCATTGGGGGTTGATGTGTTGGACAATTCGTCATCGCTTTTCTTATTCATTATGCTACCCGCTTATTCATAATCCAGGATAGCTCCGCTCATCTCGTACTGCAGCACCCACAATAATTTGTTCAGCAAGTCTGCATGATCTACCCATTCCGTGTGAAAGCATGCTTCCCCATGGCCATCGAAGTAGACCAACTGGTACATATAGCAATCATCCGTTTCATCCGCTAACTCGCTCACTTTCTTCCAGCAAGGAAAGCTTTCAGCTTCTTCAAGCAGTTCATACACCGGCAAGCCGATATACTCGCCCCGCATATTTTCAATCTGCTCCAGCAGATAATCCGCCGGCGCTGCGATGCTGTCGCCAATCTGTATATGATCTGCGCTGTAGATGGTAAATTGATGCAGCCTGCGCTGTATGGGCATGAGTTCGATTCGGGCATTCATGGCTTGAGGGTTGGGGTTGGGGCTTTGTCTGGGTCTGGAAAAGCCGCTGCTACCGACTTCCGGCAGCGAGGGGGCCGGAAGTGCGGTAGGTAGGGATGGGAGGGAGAGTAGGGAGTAGGACATGTTTTCAGCGGCTTAGTGCTGAAGGGGTATGTTCAAATGGGGTGCCTGGGTGGGGGGGAGTTGGATGGATTGGATTTTTTGGACTGGGGGGGTAATTTACACCGTTTGGGGAAAGTCTGAGTTACATATTTTTTTGGGGGACTGTAAGCAGCTTTATATAGCAAAAATGTGATTTACCTTTTTACCTGAATTTCCTTTCTACAATCGTCCTTGCTTAATCTAAGTGTTGTACTAACAAACCTTCCAAAAGAGCTTTGGGCTCACAAATTTCAGGATTCTCATTTGCAAATTTCACCAGTGAAGTACGAAACCTCTTGAAGAGACTGGGTAATATCAATTGCAAATTTTCAATAGTGGAAAAGCAGTAGTCTCCCTGATGTAGGATTGTATTCCGTTGTTCATAAAGCTCATTGAGTACTTTCCCATAAAAATCTTTGTATTTGGCGTATTGTACTTCACTTTCTAGGGAATCGTATGTGCCAAATAGTTCAGTCCAAAAATCATATTGTGCAAGCCCTCTTAGTTTTTCAATGTCATCAAAAAAATGACGATCCCGCCGCATTTTTAATCGGGTTTCATCACTAAGTGAGAGAACAGTTTTGTCTGAATTGATCAAAATATTAGCGATTGTTAACCGAAGACTATTTCCAAGAAAGCTTTTCTCACTCAAAAAGAAAACCTTCGCTGTATTCTTAATGATTTTGCGGCCCTTCTCCTTCATATCATAATCAAAATCATTAAAGACTCTTTCCAAATATCGCCAAAAATATAAAATTTCATCATCCCAAAACTCTGTACCAAAAGCTCTAAAAAGAATAATATCGCAAGAATGAATGAACTTTTTCACACTTTCACTAAGTGATTTATTCGGCATTAGAATAACTTCTTCATCAAAGTGATTATAGCCTCTTACAGATTTATCTTCCCAGGAGTATCTTGCCCCTTTTCCTTTAAACACATATACCTTATTAGTTTGAATGTGGCCTCTTCCACCAAATCGATAATGGAATAGCCCTAAGCTATTGCGAATTTTATATAAAGCAACCTTGCCCCCCTTTCTTAGAGATTTATATGCCAGGTCTACACTTGCCAGGATGCCATTTTCATCAGGAATAAATGCATCTAACTGCTCTTTCTCATATTTATCCCATTCCGATAAATCAAATCCAAGATTATCAGGATGGAAAAAGGTTACTTCATCAAATTCAACATTCAGTTTTTTGTTTCCTGATACACTGATATTATCAATTTTGTACACGAAAGTGCCATCATATTCTCTATTATAAATCGTATAAAGCCCTTCAAATTGCTCTACAAATGTTCTATTTTCCAGGTAATTAGTAACCTCTTTTACGAACTCTTTACTTCCTCTTTTTTCCTCCAACCTTTTGGTAATAGGAAAGCCGACATAAGCTTTTAGGGGATTGTCTGGATCGGGCTGTATTGTGGTGGATAATATCTTATTAAAAACGCCATTATTCCCATCTAATTCGTCTATTTCGAACCCCGCTCTTAGATATTCTACAGCTAATAATTTGCTATAGTATATGATTTCATCCTTATGCTCTTCAAAATCATGTTCACAACCAAGCACCCCAATGAGATTGTATAATATTCCTTGAAAATAAGAATTTGCTTCTTTATGAAGCATTTCATGGAATAATGTAACCGCCTCTTCTGCGAGTGTGACAACTTGTTCAAAGTCTATCTGCTTATGCTCTTTAGAACAAATCGTTTTAATCTCCTTCAATTTCTGAGCAATTTTTCCTTTACGAGAGAAACGATCATTTTTTCTATCTAATAGTGAGTGGCTATGCAAATAATGCTTGATCACCCATACAGACGATGGATGACTTCCAAATTTCTGTGCTCTAAGAATAATTTTTTCTAATAATGTTAGGTGGTTTTCCAGATCATATTTACTTACATCTCTATTGCGGGATATACTGTAATGAAAATAGTCATAAAATGCCTTAACCTTTTTATCTATAATTTCATTAGGGTGTGAAATACCTCCTGCTCTTATCATGCTGATTTCCGTTTTCGCGTTTTATAGCGGATTAATGATTGATTTATCTACGGTAGAATTTATATAAAGTGCCCCAAAATCAACAATGAGGATTATATATCCTTAACTGGGTGCAGTTACAGGAGTAGGATCGGTAGCCAGGAGAGTTACTCCAAAAACATAATTTCTTATTAAACACCAGCTAACACTGTTAGATTTAAAACTGTCGAAATCATTTTACCCCATCCCAACACCGCCTCAAGCCACAAAAAAGCCCATGAAATTTTCATCAAGGATGAACCTGCAGAGCAACATCAGATTCGGGCGGCACAACTGCCAGAGCCTATGTAAAAGCCCATATCCCAAAAACCCTGAAAGGTCCTCCGAACCCCTCAAACCAATAGCATAACCAGTCTCCCTACCATTTTCCCCACCAATCGCCCTACCATCCGCCCCTACCAATCGGTACCAATCACCACCAGTTTCCCCTACCAATCACCCCACCCATTTCTGCTCCGGCTTATACCCCAGCCACTCCCCTACCCTATCCACCGGCTCCTCCAAATAATCCGCCACATCCCCCACCCGCAGCGGCAGATGCTTCGCCCGACCCACATGCTTTTTGATCGCATGGTACTTATAGTAAATCCCTGAGCGGGACATATGGATAAAGATGGGCAGGCGAAGGAGCTCCTGCGGGTTGACAGAAAGGTTGGTGAGTAATAAGTGATTTACGCGCATAAAAATAGTTTTTTGCCCAGGGGCATGAATAATCAGGTTTTGGGTTTATCAATTCAGGAGGCAAGTTTTGGCTGAAGGGTTTCGATCTGGAAGTGCTGACCGCAGCGCTTACAGTGGATCGTCTCTGCCTGTTCTCCTGTGTATGTTGACAGTTTACTGTTGTGGATGTGGTGTGGCTCGGCACAGTGGGTACAGAGTACCAGTTTGTGGCTTTGAGTCGCGGGGAGCAGTCGGCCAGTCAACTGTATGACACGGCTGCTGATGGCCTGTTCGTGTTTTTGGTCTAAGAGCTGGCTTGCCTGTTGCTGGATTTTCGCTAACAGTTGGGCTTTTTCGGTTGACTGTTCAGAAAACTGTTGCTGAAGTGCTGAGAGCTGTTTTTGCAACTGTTCTTCTTTTTCTGCCGACTGTTGGGCCAATTCTGTCAACTGTTTGCCAAAGGCTGTCTCGACATAGTTTCCCATGCGCTCGGAGAACATCCATTCCACTACTGCCAGGCCAAATTGCAACAGCAGGAAAAGGCCCAGCGCATGCCAGCCAAACTCTACCTCTGTTGCTTTGAGGTATATGCCATAACAGGCAAAACCGATAGTAAGGGAGATGGAAAGTTTAAAGGCACGCTGGGCCTTTTCTGCGGATAGCTCCCGCATCACACTTGCCTCATAAAAAGCATAGAGGCGTATCACATTGAGCGCCGCGATGGAGGTGACCAGGTGCCACTTCTCATCCCAGCGCCCGGGCGTGACTACGCTCTCCAGCAGGATCGCTGCAGTAGTGCCTATCGCAGCTACGAGGAAAGATATGATTTGGCGGGTTCTCATGCTTTGAATGCTGAATTCATTACCGTACACTTTCTGAAAAGTTCTTTTTGTTAAGATTTTGGGTTCATCGAGGTCTTTAGTGGAGCAGTGCTCCGGTGCATGAAACACCCCTCGTCCTGGACGCCCCCTCAAGGGGGCTGACGTTGATTGAAAGGCGTTAAAACGCC
>JAUIKE010000098.1 GCA_030430845.1 Bacteroidia bacterium
AACTTGGTTCTTCTTTTTGAGTAATAGCTCGCATATTTTGTTTGTTGCTTTAAACTAAAATACGCATACTTTACTCAATTGAAGAACCTTTTATTTTAAATGTCAACCGGCATGTGAAACATGCCTTGTTTTTTAAAGAAAAACGAAGTTTTTCTTTAAAAAACATCCCTTAAAGAAATATAATTGGCTGGCGAATCCGCCAGAGGTGGATAAGACAGCTTCATATTCTTTATTATACAAGGTACTAAGTTCTATTGAGGAGAAAAATAAAAAAATCGCTCCACTAAAGCAGGAAGTGAAGCGACATAAAACACATACTTATGGGAATGGGCACTTATTCAAGCGCTTAGTGTTGATTATTGGATGCAGCCTCCATGGCCTTTGATTGTTTTTCTAGCTCGGGAAAAACTTCATTCCAATACTTTTCTTCCAGAGCGGCCTTTTTTTCCGGATCGCTTTCTGCATCGATCTCGGCCCAGGCCTTTTGGTGCACCTCGTTCATTTCTTTCATGGCATCCTGGTAAGGGGCCATGGATTTTTTAAAAGAAGCCCAACTGGACAATTGCCCTTCGAGGACCTGTAGGTCCAATGTTTTAAATTCCAGGATTTTTTCTTCACTCATACGGGTGATGTTCTGAAAAACGGAATCGGGTAATTCGTACTTTTTAACAAGATCCCGGATGGCTTCTAGTTTTTCTTCCACCATGGCCTGGTCAGATTCGAATGCCTCGGAAGACGCCTCATTGCAGGCCATAAGCAGACAGGATAGACCTAATAGAAAAAGAGTCAAATTTTTCATGCTAAAAATTTTGATAAATGATTAAAATGCAAGGCAGCAATCATTACCTACCTGTTCACTTGTAGCTGTGGTAATTATTACTGAATCCAATATTCTTCCAAAGAGCATTACAAAGACTTCTCCATTGAAGGTGACGGATAAAAATGGGGATGAATAATGTGCGTGAGAGTTATCCACTATAGAGAGTGGGATACAGCCCAAGGGCCAATTAGCATTAAAAACTATATCGGCTCTTGCAGGACAACTACCAGGAGGACCAGGGCATTCTTCATCTGCTTCACACGGCTCTGTATAAAAAGAAGGGATGACTTTGGCATAACCGTAAATGGAACAGGGCAGATGGGAAGAGGTATTTGAAAAGTTCTTAATAAAGCTACAATTGCCTGGCGGATTCCCTACTACAGAATTTGGGACCTGGGGACTGTCATTGGATTGGTCCGGCAGTGATATTTCTATTTGGCCAAAACTAGATAGGCTCAAACACAAAAATAGAATAAGCAACAAGCTTGAAAAAAGTGTTTTCATTTGTAATTGGTTTAAAATTGAGATGTAGATGGATGTTGATTTCTTTGGCAAGGTAGACCAAAAAGGAAGGCAAAAAGCGGACAAAAACGGACAAAAGCGGACATTTGGAAGGGAGTGCGCGTAGAAAAATGGCAGAAAGCCATTTTTCTACGCTATAAAATAACCTTCACCAATGTTCCTTCTCCTTCCGCCGACTGCATTTCGATCTGTCCTTTGTGCATTCGGATGATTTGCCTGGAGAGACTTAAACCAATACCAGAGCCTGTGTCTTTGGTGGTGAAAAAAGGCACAAAGACCTGATCGAGCATTTCCTCTGAAATACCAGGGCCGTTATCGGCTATTTCAAGACTTACCTTTCCGGCCGGCGTGGTAGCAGCCGTGACCTTAATTATGGGCCCCTCGATTTCCTGGACGGCATCGATGGCATTTTTTAGCAGATTGATGAGAACCTGCTCCAGTAAATGTGGGTCGCCGTCAAAGAGTAAAGGGGCTTCTGGGAGGTCCTTTTGAAGTTCGATCTGAAATTTTTGAAGGTCACTTTTCATCAAGGTGATGACCTCATCGACCAACTGGATCAGGTCGAGGCGCTGAAACTTTGGGGGCGGGATCCGCGTCAGTGTCCGGTAAGTTTCTGTAAAATCCAGTAAACCCTCACTTCTCTTCTGTATCACGGCAATGGAACTTTGAATGTGTTCTAATTTCTCTTCCTGGCTGAGGCTGTTTTGTTCCAGCATATCTTTGATCGTTGAACTCAGTGAGCTGATCGGCGCCACAGAGTTCATAATCTCATGAGTAAGGATACGGATGAGTTTTTGCCAGGCATCCAGTTCTTTGGCTTCCAGCTCGTTTTGTATGTTCTGAAATGTATACAGTCTGAAGGAGACATCCTGCAACTTGATGTCAACAGCCTGAATGGATAGCTGCAGCAATTTATTTTGAATATTAACTTTTATGAGCTCCGGATCGCCTGGCTTTAAGGCATTTACCTTTTCCCACAGGCGCGGGCTTATTTTTTGCAAACCCTCTATGTGGATCAGGTAGGATTTGTGCAGTAGATTTTTTAAGGCTTCATTCATTAAAATGACCTCGCCGTCCTCTTTGACGCATAATAAGCCTACTTCTACATGTTGGATCAAGGTTTGTAAAAACTGATGATTGGCTTCTTTTTCTGCCCGGATGTCCCTGAATTTTTTACTGATCAGGTTGAGGGTGCCTTGCAGGACTTCAAAGGTTTTGCCTCTTCGCCCGGAATAAGAATTGAGGGTATAATCGTCGTATTTTATGGCGGAAAAAAAATTAGCGAGTTCCCTGTTGGTGTGATTGACGTACCGGATCAGTTGATATACGCTGCTGGCCAGGCCAATAGCCAGAAAAATCGCCAGCGAAAAAGAATTGGCCCGGATCAGAAACAGCATACCCGCCATCAAGGCAAGTATGATGACCACACGAATGACGACTTGGGAATAGAAGTGTTGTAGCATATTAAAATTGAGTTAATAAGGATTGTTTTTTCGGCTTTGCCGAAAAAACAATCCTTATTTAAAGATCATATTTCGACATTTTTCGATACAAGGTAGCTCTCGTCAGCCCCAATTCTTCTGCGGCCCGGGAAATATTCCCCGCATGTTTGGTCATCACTTTTCGGATGGCCCATCTTTCGAGCTCCTCCAGGTTGTAAGTTTGAGGCTTCCCCTGTGTATTTTCGGGTGAAGCGTCCGGCTGAAGAATAAAATCGTTGATCTCCAGGGTACTGCCGTCACATAGAATAACGGCCCTTTCTACGGAATGCCGTAGTTCTCGGATATTACCCGGCCAGTGGTACTTTTGCAGGCTCCGTATGGTACTTTGATCTACCTGTAAATTGCTCTTCTGATACTTTTTCTGATAGATCTTTAAAAAATATTGGATAAACAGCGGGATGTCAGAAACGCGATCCCGCAAAGGAGGTAATTGAATTTCTACGGTATTGATGCGGTAGAGAAGATCTTGCCTGAACGTTTTTTCCTTAACCATATCATGCAGAGGCATATTAGTAGCGCAGATCAGCCGGATGTTGATGGTAATGAGTTCGTTGGCACCCAGGCGGGTAAGGGTTCTGTTTTGCAGTACCGACAACAACTTTGCTTGCAGGGGTAAATGCAAATTGCCGATCTCGTCCAGAAAAAGCGTTCCATCAGAAGCCATTTCAAAACGACCCATCCGGTCTTCGCGCGCATCGGTAAAAGCTCCTTTTTTATGGCCGAATAACTCACTTTCAAATAAGGTTTCCGGAATGGCTCCCAGATCTACTTTTACAAAAGAGGCTTCCTGGCGTTTGGATTGGCGGTGGATGGCCCTGGCTACCATTTCCTTGCCGGTACCATTTTCACCGAGGATCAGCACATTGGCATCGGTTCGGGCCACTTTGTCGATCAACTCAAAGATATGCTGCATGGCCGGCGATTCACCGATGATGGTGCCGAACTCCTGGTCGCGGTCCTCGTCGATCTTTTTTTGCTTCTGCTCCAGGCGATCAATGGTCTTTTGAGATTGGCTGAGTTTGAAAGCCGATAAAAGGGTGGTGAGCATTTTTTCATTTCGCCAGGGTTTTTCTACAAAATCGATCGCTCCTGCCTTTACCGCCTCCACCGCTGTTTTTACATCGGCATAGGCCGTTATGAGGATTACGTGTGCATCCGGGTCCAGCTCAAGGATCTTTTTGAGCCATTTGATCCCGTCCCTCCCACTGGTGTCGCCTTTGCGAAAGTTCATATCCAATAATATGAGATCGTATTTGGCATTGCGCAACTTCCGAGGGATCAGGTTGGGATTGTTCTCCGTGTCTACCTTCTCAAAATGCTGACTTAAAAACAGCTTGAGGCTGAGAAGTATATCTTCCTCATCGTCAATGATAAGAATGTTGCCGGTCTTGGTCATGTTTTATTGTCGGTTGATTTTTTTAGTAGTTCGGGGTTCAGGGTTCAGGTATGATGAAAGTTTGGGGTGGGGAATGACTTCGTGCCCTAATTTTAAGGATATCCCTTATTTTGTACAACTTTCCGTAAAAAAAGTAGTCTTTTATCCAAACAATATAATAAAGAGGACAAATTATATTTTTAATTGCATCTGGTTTGCTACCCCGAACCTCGAACTCCGAACCCCGCTCCAAAGATACTGTATAAATTTTAAACACCCCACTGTTCGTTTTTTATACATAATTCTGTAACCTTTTTTATTTGAAACAGTCTAATGGTTTAGAAATCAAAAGCTTGCGGTTTTGGCACAAAGCTTGCCTTTGAAAGTACCAAAAACAAACAAACTGAAAGAAAATCTTCCTTCGATATGGGAATGGACAAAAAAATTGAAAAAAAGAAATGGCCCTTATGGCGTATTGCATTATATGTGGCAATTATTGTGGCCGTAGGATTTGGTTTGACCTCCTTGTATAAGCAAGCCGGTACTTCCCGCCTCAATGTAGATCAGGAAAGGATCTTGCTGGATACTGTACATCAGGGCGTGTTTAAAGAATACATCACGATCTTTGGAACGGTGGAGCCTTTTAAAACGGTTTACCTGGATGCGGTTGAAAGCGGGAAAATCGAAGAGATCTATGTGGAAGATGGTGCTATTGTACCGCAAGGATCACCCATCATGCGATTATCCAACCTGGATCTTCAGTTGAGCGTCCTCAATCAGGAGGCGCAGATCATTGACCAGATCAATACCATTCGGAATCAAACGATCTTGATGGACCAGCAGAGCCTTCGCCTAAAGGAGGATGCCCTGAATGTCGACTATCAGATAGCCCTTTTGAGCGAACGGACCCAAAGGAACAAACTCCTTTACCAGGACAGTGCCATCGCCAAGGTTGAATATCAGGAAACCCGTGATGAATACAACCACCTCTTGAATCGGCGGGTATTATTGAAAGAAACGATTAATAAGGATTCGCTGTATCATGAAATGCAGAAGGACCAGATGGAAAGTTCGGTAAGCCTAATGCGCCGCAACCTGGAATTTGCCAAAAATAGCTTGGATAACCTGACTGTCCGCGCACCTATTAACGGCCAATTATCATCTTTTGACTCTGAAATAGGAGAATTGGTCAACCGCGGTGATCGCATTGCACAGATCGATGTATTGGACACCTACAAAATCAGAGCGAGGATCGATGAATTTTATATCTCCCGGATTTTCCCCAACCAGGAAGGCACCTTCACCATGGATGGAGTGACCTATACTTTGAAGATCCAGAAGATCTATCCAAATGTAACCGAAGGCTCCTTTGAGGTAGACCTGTATTTTGATGATGATTTCCCGAAAAATATCAAACGCGGTCAAACCATTGCTTTAAAACTATCCCTTAGTGATGAAACCGAAGCGAAGTTGCTGGCGAAAGGCGGCTTTTTCCAGGAGACGGGAGGCAATTGGGTCTATGAAGTGGATCCACAAGGAGGCGTGGCACGCAAAAAAAGCATTCGTATAGGCCGTCAGAACCCCGACTACTACGAGGTTTTGGATGGGCTAAATGAAGGGGACGTCATCATCGTGTCCAGCTACGAAAATTATAACAAAAAGGAAGAACTCATTCTCAAATAAATCGCCAAATATTCAAAGTATCATGATACAAACTAAAGAACTCAGCAAAGTGTATCGCACTGATGAGGTGGAAACCACCGCTCTTAACAAAGTAGACATCCAAATTAAGGAAGGAGAATTTGTCTCCATCATGGGGCCTTCCGGATGTGGAAAATCTACTCTGCTTAATATTCTGGGCCTGATCGATAGCCCCTCCAGCGGGAGTTATCAATTTCTGGACACGGAAGTGGCTAATTTCTCCGAACGGCAGCGTTCCAAACTGAGAAAGCAAAACATTGGCTTCATCTTTCAGAGTTTTAACCTGATCGATGAGCTGACCGTGTTTGAAAACGTAGAACTTCCGCTGATCTATAATCAGGTCAGCAGTTCCGATCGCAAAAAGCGTGTAGAGGAAACACTGGAAAAAATGAATATGATGCATCGTGCCAAGCACTTCCCGCAGCAGTTATCCGGAGGACAGCAGCAGCGGGTGGCCGTGGCCAGAGCCATCATCAACGACCCTAAGCTGATCCTGGCGGATGAGCCTACCGGTAATCTGGATACCAGCAATGGTAATGATGTAATGAAAACCCTGGTGGCTTTGAATGAGGCCGGTGCGACCATCGTAATGGTAACACACTCTCAGTTTTGTGCTGAATTTGGCGATAGAATTATCCGACTGTTAGACGGGCAGGTGGTGACGGAGAATCTGTTGAAGAAACAGAAACAAATGCTTTAAGGCCAACTCCTTACCCGGCTCCTTTCGAGAAACACCCGACTGTTATTCCCCATTGAATGGCGGCTGATGCCGCCATTCAATCACTTTCAAAAAAAAATAGAATTGATCCCTCATGATGCTATTGAATTACTTCAAAGTAGCCTGGCGAACTATTGTCAAAAATCCAAGCTTCAGTTTCATCAACATTGGAGGCCTGGCATTGGGAATGGCAGTGAGTATGCAGATCCTGTTATTTGTTTTGCACGAATTTAGCTACGACCGTTTTCACGAAAAAACAGATCAGATCTACCAGACAAAGGCCTCCTTTAAATTTGGCGATCAAACTTTTAATGTCAAGGCGATGTCCGCGGGTTTTGCTACTGTCACAAAAGAAAATATTCCCGAAATCACTAATACGGTCCGGATCAGTACTCAACAAACAGCTACCCTGCGAAGTGATAATGAACATGTTTTTTCGGAAGATCGCTTTCTCTTAGCCGATCCGTCTATTCTGGAGGTCTTTTCTTTTAAGCTGATCAGTGGGGATGTACAAAGCGTTTTAAATGCTCCTCAAAAGGTAGTGCTTACACCCCAGGCCGCCCGGCGTTTTTTTGGCGATACAGATGCCGTCGGTCAGACTCTCCTCTACAATGGCGAGCTTCCTTTTGAAGTGACCGGCCTGATCGAAAAAGCACCTTCTAACTCTACCATTCAGTATGACTTCATTGCCTCCCTATCCAGCCTGAATGCGATTGAACGGCTTAATAATCCCGAAATCGAGGAAGATAAATTGAGCCTGAACAATGAACGCATGCAGCTGGGGTCCTTTGCAACCTATTTGGAATTCCGGAAGGGGACCGATCCGTCGGCTGTTACTACCAAAATCATGGAGTTGGCAGAGGGGCCGTCCTCCGGCGAAACGAAGTTTAGTGTAGAAGCCTTACCAGATCTACATTTTAAGAGCAATTTTGGAGATTCTTCGAACATGAAAAATGTATATCTTTTTCTGAGTATTGCTTTGTTGGTGTTGCTGCTGGCCCTCATCAACTATATCAGCCTGACCACTGCAAGGTCTTTAAAACGGGCCCGGGAAGTCGGCATCCGAAAAGTGGTGGGAGCCCGCAAATCAAGCCTGATGACTCAGTTTTACATCGAATCCGCCCTGGTTACCTTTATTGCTTTCGGCTTGGGAATTGCTCTTACCGGTTTCTTTCAGCCTTTTTTCCATCAATTACTGGACCTGGAGATTGATCCTTCCTTTTTCCGTCATCCCTTAATCCTGGCTGTATTTGGTACTTTATTGATTTTGTGCATATTCATTGCCGGCAGCTTACCTGCAGTGGGGCTCTCTGCCTTTAAGCCCGTAAAAGTATTAAAAGGGACTTTGAGTTCGGGTAAAAGAGGGAATCGACTACGGGAGGTACTCATCGTTTTTCAATACACCACTACCGTTGTTCTGATCGTAGGGACCATCATTGCCAGTCAGCAGATTCGATATGCGATCAGTCAATCTACGGCTATTGCCCAGGAGCAGATAGTTACAATCCCATTTAGCAGCGCCGTAAAATCTAATTTTCAGGCTTATAAAAAAGCTATTGAGGAAAAAACAGAGGTGCAAAATATTGCTGTTGCCTCAGGAGAGGTGTTTCGATCCGGTGTCAGCATCATTTTTACAAATTCTCCTGTGAATGACGAGGAAGTTCCTTTGAGTATCATGACGGTGGACGAAAACTTCCTGGATATGCTCCAATTGGAATGGGCTCAGCCACTGGCCGACCGGAATAGGCTGGGTAGTGAAGGGACCGTTATCCTGAATGAAAAGGCCGTAGCAGACCTCGGTCTGAATACAGATAGCAGCCGGGCGAACATGTCGATCTTTAATAACCAAAGTGAGGTGATCGGTGTGTTGGAAGACTTCCATTATCAGTCCCTGCATAACCCCATTCGTCCATTGGCACTTTTTGTAACAGGTCCTGAAAACAAGGAGATTGCCCAAAGAGGAGGGGCTTTTTACCTGGAGTTCGCTGCCGGGCAATCCCTGGTCGGACAACTGCCCTTGTTGGAAGAGATTCAGAAGACCTTTGACCCTGAAGAAGCCTTTAATTATCATTTTCTGGACGAAATTTTAGCTGATCGATATGTATCCGAAAAGCGCCTGACTACTATGCTGACCACCTTTACGATCCTTGCAGTGATCATTTCTTCGCTCGGTCTTTTAGGCTTGATCATCTTTACAACCGAAAGGCGGACCAAGGAAATTGGCATTCGCAAGGTATTGGGAGCATCCATATCCAGTATTGTTTCCTTACTGTCCAAGGATTTTATCAAACTTATCATTATTGCTATCCTGTTAGCCAGCCCGATTGCCTGGTTCCTTATGAGCAAATGGCTGGAAAACTTTGCCTATCAGATCGATATTCAGTGGTGGGTATTTGTACTAACCGGCTTTATTGCGGTTGGTATGGCATTTCTTACCATCAGTTGGCAATCCTTAAAAACCGCTATCGCCGACCCGGTGCAGGCACTCAGAAATGAATAAAAACCAATTGAATTATGTGGAAAAATTATTTAAAAATCGCGTTAAGGTCTATTCGAAATAATCGCTTTGTTTCTTTCATTAACATCATAGGATTGGGGATCGGCCTTACAGCAGGTGTTTTTGTTTTGCTATATGTAAAGCACGAGCTGACCTACGATAAATGGATAGCCGATCAGGATAATATTTACCGGGTTTACCGTTTGTGGGGAGAAAAGGGACACACCTATATACCCGGCCCGGCAGCCGAAGCGGCCCGAAATGAAATCCCGGAGATCAAGTCTGCTACCAGATTCAATTCCAATGTGGATATCCTCGCTGAACGCAATGGGCAACATTATACCATCCCAACTGCGGCTTACGTCGACAGTACTTTTTTCCATACCATCCCCCTGGAATTTGCCTTTGGCCGTCCCCAAAATGCCTTTAACAGAGTCAATACCGCGGTCCTTTCTTTTGACATGGCCCAAAAGATATTCGGCCAGACAGATCCCGTCGGCCAAACCTTATTGATTGATAATGAAGATCTGGTTGAAGTGAGAGGCGTGTTGAAGCCCTTTCCCGGTCCCAGTCATTTTAAAACAGATATAATACTGTATCAGAATTTATCTTCTTCCAGCTGGACGGGAGCTTCCGGAAGGGTATATGCCCGCTTGCATGAACCCTCGAAAACGGAAACCGTAGAGCAGAAGTTATACGATATAGCTTTGAGAGAAACGGAAAAAGAATACCGGGCGGAAGGCGAAACCCTGGACAAAAAGAGATTAGCTAACTGGTACCTGCAACCCCTGGCTAGTGTGCACCTCGGGTCGCAATCCATAGGTGATGACGGCCCGGCCAGTGGAAGCTATCGTCAAATCGGTATTATGATCCTGCTGGGCATCATGGTGATTGCCCTGGCTCTGATCAATTACATCAATCTTACAACAGCCCAGATGGCTAAAAAAGCCTCCGAAATAGGTATCCGAAAAGTAATCGGAGCCTCCAGAAAGCAACTGAACCGCCAGTTTGTGGTCGAATCCTTCGTATATGTCATCCTGGCTTTGATCATAGCGCTGGGGGTGGTTCAACTGGTGCTGCCTTACTTCAACGAGACGGTCAGCCGGAGTATGGACCTGGCTGAATTATTCAGCAGTAAGGGCGTGCTGGCCCTGAGCTTAATCGTACTCTTATTGAGTTTTATTGCAGGTATTTTCCCCGCCTATTATTTCTCTACCATTAATCCGGCCCAAACGATCAAAAATCAGCTCAGCAAGGGTAAAGGATCTGTCGGATTCAGAAATGTCATGGTGGTGTTCCAGTTTTCTCTATCCATCGGACTGATCATATTTGTGTCGCTCATTTGGATGCAGGTTCGCTTTATGTTAACCAAAGAACTAGGTTTCGCAGGAGATCAGATTGCAGTTTTTCGAATAAACGAGGAGGGAACCGCCGTAAATTTTAATCAGAAAAAGAGTGAACTATTGGAAATTCCCGGGGTAAGGGCGGCAACTTTGCTTTCCAGACCTCCCGGCGGATTTGTGCCGAATTACAGTTACCGCTTGCAAGGGCAGGAAAATATGACCTCCGTAAATACATTGTTTGTGGATGTTGACTGGAACAAGGCTTTTGAGGTGCCGGTTCGGCAAGGTCGCTTTTTTGCCAAAGAACGCCCCATTGATACTTTACAATCCTTCGTAGTAAATCAGAAATTTGTAGAGCATTTTCAGATCGATGATCCCATCGGCTACCAAATCAAGTTCCCCGGAGAAGAGCCTCAGGGAGAAGTGATCGGAGTGGTGGAAGATTTTCACTATGAGGGCTTACAAAATGCCATCGAACCACTGGTCATTTCAGCCCGGCCAGACATGGCCTGGATGCGTAATGTGGCCGTGAGCATGAGTCCGGACAATATACCGGCTACGCTCTCCCAGGTGGAACAGTTTTGGAAGGGCATGGAACCTGTTTTTCCGGTCAATTACCGTTTTATTGACGAAAATTTTGCCGGCCAATATGAAGCCTATTACCGATTTGGGAAAAGTATGCTTTTTACAACTATTTTCTGCGTATTTATTTCCCTACTGGGACTCTTTGGCTTGACGACTTTTGTGATCCAGCAGAGAACCAAAGAAATTGGGATCAGACGTATTTTGGGGGCTTCCGTCCAAAATATTATTGGTCTGCTCAGCAAGGATTTCCTGAAATTAGTAGTAGTCGCGATTCTGGTCGCCTCGCCGGTCGCCTGGTATTTTGCCGCCCGCTGGCTGCAAAATTTTGCCTACCAGATCTCGGTAGAGTGGTGGGTTTTCGCAGGGGTGGGTTTGGTAGCCCTGTTATTAGCCTTTGTTACGGTAAGCCTTCAAACCATACAGGCTGCTGCCAGTAATCCGGTGAATAGTTTAAGAAGCGAATAAGCCTTTAAGCATACACCGCCGCCGGCGGTGTATGCTTAAAGCTTAACATAATGATAAAAAAAATGATCGAGCACGCCATAAAACTAGCTTTGCGCAACTTCATGCGCCACAAAAACTCCTTTTTTATCAACCTGAGCGGTTTATCGACCGGCTTAGCTTGTACCTTGCTGATCTTTCTATGGGTACGAGATGAGTTGAGGGTAGATAAGATCTTTGAAAATGACGATCGCCTTTTCCAGGTGATGGAGCATCAGGATTATTCCGATGGGATATTAACGACCAATTCTACTCCCGGGCCTTTGGGTATGAGTTTGGAAGAAGAAATACCTGAGATTGAATTGGCGGCCACTTATCTGTATCCTGCCAGTTATAACCTTCAGGTAGGTGAAGAAAAACTTCGGGCCGTTGGAACCTACGCTGGGAAGAATTATTTTAAGATCTTCGATTATCCCCTGATGACAGGAAGTGCAGTTGACATACTTGCAGGGGCTAATAATATAGCGATTTCTGAAACCTTGGCCGGTAGTTTGTTCGGCTCGGTTGAAGAAGCAATGGGGCAATCTATTGAATATGAAGGCTCGGACATTTATTCAGTGAGTGGTGTTTTTAAAGACCTGCCTTCCAATTCTACCCAGCAGTTCGATTTTCTGCTTCCTTATGAACCTTTTTATCAGGAAAATATAGAGTGGATGTCTAACTGGGAAAGTAATTTTCCTAATACGGCGATACGCTTAAAAAAGGGCGCTCAGGCAGCAGTGGTGAACGGCAAAATCAAAGATTTTATAAAGGGAAAGGCTGAAAATTCCAGGGTAAGCCTGTTCCTGCAATCTTATAGCGGACGATATTTATACGGTCGCTATCAAAATGGGAAACAAGTTGGGGGACGAATCGAATATGTATGGTTATTTTCCCTGATCGCCTTATTCATTTTACTGATTGCCTGTATCAATTTTATGAACCTCTCAACAGCGAGGGCAAGTAGAAGAGCCAAGGAGGTGGGCGTGAAAAAAACGATCGGCGCCGGCAAAAAAGCGCTGGTTATCCAATTTTTAAGTGAGTCTATTATTTTATCTTTTTTGTCCCTGCTGATCGCCGTTGGATTGGCAGGTTTAGCCTTACCTCAGTTTAATCTCATTACAGCTAAGGAAATAGAGCTACATTTCGATCCCGGTATGATCGGTGTTTTGGTAGCGATCAGTTTGATTACGGGCATCATAGCAGGCAGTTATCCGGCCTTTTATTTATCTTCTTTCCGTCCGATAAGTGTATTGAAAGGAACTCTAAGGTCTTCTATGGGAGAGCTGTGGGTCAGAAGAGGCCTGGTGGTCTTTCAATTTGCTTTGTCCTTTATCCTGATCGTGGCCGTAGTAATCGTGTACAAACAGATCCAGTTTATCCAGGACCAGGGGCCGGGTTATGATAAAGAACAGCTGGTATATTTTAATAGGGATGGCCGCCTGGAAGAACAGTCAACCGCTTTTTTTACGAAGGCGAAAACCATGGATGGCGTTCAGAATATTTCCAGTATCGGCCATAATTTAGTCGGGCAGCAAAATAATACGCGAGGAGTAGAGTGGGATGGAAAAGATCCGGAAATGACACTTCTTTTTGAAAATGTGAGGATAAACTACGATTTGCTGGAAACGATCGGCGTAGAATTTAAAGAAGGCCGCAGTTTTTCCAGATCCTTCGGTAGAGACTCCAGTGCTGTGATATTTAATGAAAAAGCTGTGGAAATAATGGGGATGAAAGATCCCATCGGCCAAAGGGTAAGGATTCACGGAGAAGAGAAAGAGATCATCGGAGTGGTGAAGGATTTCCATTTCCAATCATTCCGGCAAGAGATCAATCCTTTGTTCTTTCAGCTTTCTCCGGAAAACAGTTGGTTTATGATGGCGAGCCTGGAAAAAGGGAAAGAAAAGAAGGGCCTGGAGAACCTAAAGAGTTTATACGAAGAGTTCAATCCCGGCTTTGCATTTGACTTTGAGTTTCTGGATGAGCAGTACGCGCGGCAGTATGCTGCAGAACAAAGAGTGGCCAGTTTATCGAGGTATTTTGCAGGATTTGCTATCTTGATCTCCTGTTTGGGCCTTTTCGGCTTGTCCGTTTTTACGGCAGAACGCCGGAAAAAAGAGATCGGCATTCGCAAGGTGCTGGGAGCTTCCGTTACTCAGATCTTAAGTTTGCTGACAAAAGAATTTGCCCAGATAGTACTTTGGTCAATCCTGATTGGTTTCCCCATTGCTTATGTGTTAAGTAAAAACTGGCTGGATAGGTTCGTTTATCGCATCGACCTGGCTATCTGGTTTTTCGTTCTGACAGCCGTTTTGATGATACTTATCGCGGTCGTTACCGTGAGTAGCCAGGCTTTTCAGGCAGCCAGGGTAGATCCCAAAAAATATCTTAGGAGCGAATAATGTGGACTAACTTGCAAGCTGCTAGTTAATAAAGTATCAATAGATTGTAACCAAACGCTAAATTTTCAGTGTCTTAAAAAAGGATTCACAAAAAACATACTAATAATGATCCAACTAAAAAATATAGCCCGATACTATAAAAGAGGACTTCAAAAAAGCTGGGTGCTCAGAGACATCAGCATCCATATCCAGCCTGGCGAATTTGTGACTATAATGGGACCCAGTGGTGCCGGCAAAACGACCTTACTGAATATCATCGGTATGCTTGATCAGCCGAACGCAGGCGAGTATATGTTCATGGACGAGCCCGTCCATCGCTTCAACGAACGCAGGCGCAATGAACTGCACAAACACCATATCGGCTTCGTCTTCCAGGCCTATCACCTCATTGATGATCTGACCGTGTATGAAAACATAGAAACCCCTTTGTTATACAGAGGAATTAAAGGCAAAGAAAGAAAAAGTATGGTCGCAGATGTACTGGATCGTTTCAACATCGTAGCTAAGAAAGACCTGTTCCCTGATCAATTAAGCGGAGGGCAACAGCAATTGGTAGGGATTGCACGCGCCATCGTTGGGAAACCTCAGCTGCTGTTGGCAGATGAACCTACCGGCAACCTGCATTCCAAGCAGGGAAAGGAGATCATGGACCTCTTCAAAGAATTGAACGATGATGGAATTACGATCATTCAAGTGACCCATTCCGAGGAGAATGCCCATTATGGAAAAAGGAAAATTGAGTTACTAGACGGCTTTGTCCGGAAGAATGAATTAATTAAAAAAGAGGTGGGCTAGCCCACCTCTTTTTTAATTAATTGACCATTACTTCTTTTATCCAAAAACGCTGCTCATCTACGATCCTGACCCAGAATAGGCCTGGATTTAAGTCCGGCAGATCCATTGAAAAAGATTCCCCTTCGGAACGAGCCTGCCTGACCAGCTGACCGCTGCTATTAAATAACTGAATAGAAGCACCTGCTTTGATGCCCGTAACTTGTATCCGATCTCTGGCAGGATTGGGATAAATCTGGATGTCCTCATTGGTATCCACCTCTTCTAAATCGGTTACCAGGTTTTGGAAGGTCGCAAAAAAGCCCAGACCATTTAGTAAAGCAGGAGCCAGGCAACCCCCATGATCCAGGTTGCTACCTAAATTGGTGGATAGTACATCCGGTGCGCCCTTGGCATTCATAGCCGAATCTGCCACCACACTATTCCGGTAGTTGACCTGATCATCTCCCTGACAATAATATAACCTGGTCGGAGCTTGAGGCGCCCAGTCGTATACATCATTGTCCATCAATGCCTGAGTGAGGGGGTGAGATGGATCTCTTTCTATCAAAATATTGACTACACTGTCCTGAAGCATATTTTTATTGATCGGTTCGCCATAATCAGTATTGAGCTGGGCATTCAGCAGGACACCAAGTTCGTACAATTCAATCTCTCCGTCGCGAAACTGGTCGACCATATCGGCATAGGGCTGCTTGAACATCTGAGCGGTGCTGTCGTATAGTTCATACACATAATTATAACTGACAAAAGTATTGGCCAGATACTGAGGGAAATTATAAGGCTCATCTTTCAAAACTGCATCTACAAAAGCACCAGAAATATTATAAGGTCCCGACAATGGTGCAGAAGCTGTCACAGTGAAGTCTTCCGAATAATCGGCTTCCAATACCTGGTGCAAGGCAGCAGCGGCATGTCCGCCTTGTGAATAACCGGTGATGAATAATTGTTCGTTTAAAGCAAACTCAATTTGAGCAGCAAATTCTTGGACGGCATACAGCATATCCACGGCAGCAGAAGCTTCGCTGGCCGCATGGACATAGGGGTGAATGGCTGCTTCATTTTCTCCAAAACCCAGATAGTCAGGCATGATCACGACGTAATTGTTGGAGGAGAAAACAAGCCCGATGGCTGCTTCGGCCGGGAGATTAGAAGGCACCTCGCTTTCCACCGATACCGTGCCATGCTGATAAACGGCCACCGGATAGGCAAATCCCTCAATAGTTGGGAAAACGGCCAGGCCGGAGGCATTGACCGTGTTGCCCTTGGGGTCGGTGGTTTCATAGACGATTTTGTAGGTCTGCACGGGATTGGGCATCAAAAAACCAAAC
Organism: Bacteroidia bacterium; assembly: GCA_030430845.1. Lineage (GTDB taxonomy): Bacteria > Bacteroidota > Bacteroidia > Chitinophagales > Saprospiraceae > JANQPA01. Next base: position 16,069 of record JAUIKE010000098.1, read on the forward strand.
TGGGGGGGGACATCGCTGCTGGTCTTGACACCCAGATCAATGGCTTCAACCAGTTTTTGGGCCTGTAGGCCGGTTCCTAGAATAAATAGTAAGAGGAAAAGTGTAATGTTCTTTTTCATATTCGAGTGAGCTTTGATTTTTTTAATGAAGAGTAATATAGAAAATAACTTAATTTTTAAAGAAAGGTTTTGGGAGAAGAAAGAGTATGATCGGCCGCTAGCGGCCGATCATACTCTTTCTTCTCCCAAAACCTTTTGCTCCTCAACAAAATTCAAGAAATCATACCGCGCCTCCAACTCCACTATCTTCTTCAGCTGCGCTTCCACAAACCGTTGATGCGCCGCCCGCCCCGGGTGCAAAGGCCGGTGCCGCGCCGCCTGCACGACTTTTTTGACCTCCTTCATGAGTTGCAAGGTCCCCTCTGAAAAGAAGACTTCCCCAAAGCGCTCCCAGATGTACTCCACGGCCAGGGCATTCGGGTGGATCATATCGGCTTCATAAAAGCGGTAGTCCCTCAGGTCGTCCAATAACAATTCGTAAGAGGGGAAATAATAAACATCAGGGACCTGCTCAGTCACTTCTTCGACTGCTAATAACAAGGCAGCCTTACTGCGCTGATTCGCTACTAAGCCGTCCCGGATATGCCTGACGGGACTGACTGTGATGATGAATTTAGCTGAAGGATTAATGCTTCTGATTGCCTGAATGCTGCCTGAAAGCTGAAAAACGACCTCCTGCTTACTCAGCCGGATTCTAGTAAACTCATTTCCGGGCACCTTGTGACAATTAGCCACGATCCGCTGCTGCTTTTTTTCTACAAAAACATAGGCGGTGCCTAAGGTGAGTATGACCCAATCAGCTGTTTGAATAAAGCGACTCCCTTCTTCAAGTGACGTATTAATTTTTTCCAAACAAGCTTCCGGCTCTGGATCGGAGAAAGCGCCGTGATGGTCGTAGCTGTGCCACAGCTCATCATGCTGGAAAATCTGTTCCGACTGATAAGGTTCCCCATGGATCAAACGCAGAATAGATTGACTGATGGAGAAAGGATTATACAAAATTCCGAAAGGATTCAGGTGGGTGCTAAACTTGTGAGTGCGGAGCTTTTCAGCCATGTGCTCCGCAAAACATGACCCCATGCAACAAATGGACTCGGTATAGTCAATGGTGCCATCCAAGTCCCCCATCTTTAGTTCTGTTCTGAATGAATTCATAAAAGTTACATTTAGTTTGCCCTTCTCCTGACGTTTACTGTTAGGGTTCGTCTTATTCCAGGGCAGAAGCTTACCAATCCCTGCGTTTCACTTCGGGCTTGGTAATCTTTACTTCGTCCTTCGCCCTTCGCCCTTCGCCCTTCAAATTCTTTCCTTCTACCTTACAATTTCTACTCTAAAAGTATTATTTTTCGCCTTGACAATAGAAATTATCTTTAAAAGATGGGGTTATTTGATCGTCTTTTCGGTGGTAAGGAAGAAAAAAACTTGAACCCAAATGTTAATTTTGGTAGATACTCAGACTCATATAAGAGTTCTGAGAAGGTAGAGGTTTGGGATCGTGCCCTCACACACTTTGAGGAAGAGCAATATCTGGAATGTTTCAGAGCGTTTTTTGAGTACCTCAGGGATGAAGAAGAAGAAAATGTAGAATGCTGGGAAAAAGAGGATCAATTGATCTTCGAACTGTACCAGGGGTCCAAAAAGATAACTGGTTTTGCCAATAAAGAAAAACTGCGTGCCGAAGCTAAAGTTGCTTACTCAGAAAGCCTGAATGTGGGCTTCATGCGCCGTCTCATTGAAAAGAACTTCGAGCTCAAGTTCAGCCGCTTTGCACTCGATAAGGATAATAATATCTCCATTGTTTTTGATACCTACAATCTGGATGGCTCTCCTTACAAGCTCTATAATGCCCTAAAAGAACTGGCTACGAATGCCGATAAGCAGGACGATCTGCTCTTGGATGAATTCCAGATGCTTCAGCCGGTGGATATCTCCCATCTGGAACCCTTGCCGGACCATGAAAAAGAGGTGAAGTATCAATATATCAGGGAAGAGATCCAAACGACGCTGGAGGAAATGGAAAACGGTACACTGGATAAAAACCAATATCCTCGGGGAATTTCGGTTTTGTTACTGGATTTGATCTATCGACTGGATTATCTGACCAAGCCGGAGGGGTATATGATGGAGTCGCTCGAACGCATGCACCGACGGTATTTCGCACAGGACGGACAGTCACTTATCCAGAAAAATCAATTGCTGTACAAGCAGTTATCGAATCTCCAGAATCGTCCCAAAGACGAGTTTTTTAAGGAGATGTACCGGGTAAAAGCCACTTTCGGTATTACCGACCCGATCAATCACGACCGGATCGTCGACTTTATTGACTCCGAACTAGATTCCATGGATTGGTATAAAAATAATAAGCATGAAAAAATTGCTTTGTCCATTCCAGGGTACATCGTAGGATATTGCATGTTTTACTTTGCCGTCCCAAGGCCCGACCGGGAACTATTTCACCTTTATTATCAGATCACCAACCCTAAGTATTTTAGGGCACTTGGATTTTCTGAGGTTTTCTTTAATACCGAAACCAAGAGCTTTAACAAAAAAGCCATCCGAAAGGCGGTCGACCAGATCACTTCCCGAAACAAACAGGCCTATCCTCAGCTATATCCTGCCGTTAGTTCCCTTTCTTTTAATTCACCCCTTGACTTCGCCAAAAGCTATTTAATGATGATCCGTAACCTGGATATGACGAGAGTAGAGTAGGAGAGGCTTTTAAAAGAAAAAACGAAGTTTTTTCTTTTAAAAGCCTCTATGGATGAATTTCCTTGTTTTCATCAAAGCCCTTGAACTATTACCTGCTTCTGGTTTTTTTATATATAAAGTCCTAACCAATGACAATAACGAAAGATACTATCTACGAAATTCTGGATCAGGTTTGCGATCCTGAAATTCCCGTTCTGACCGTTCGGGATCTGGGGGTGATCAGAGATGTGATCATTCATCATGAATACGAACAGATAGAGGTCATCATCACCCCAACCTATTCCGGCTGCCCGGCCATGAATACCATCGAGATCAACATCAAGGCTGCTTTGCAGGAGGCTGGGTTTAATGCGGTTAAGGTTACTACGATACTCAGTCCTCCCTGGACAACCGATTGGCTGACAGAAAATGGCCGCCGAAAACTTAAGGAATATGGTATTGCTCCGCCGCAGGAAAAAAGTTTTGACAAAAATGCTTTATTTGCTGAAGAAAAAAACATAGAATGCCCGCATTGTGGTTCTACCAATACGCGTATGGTGAGTCAATTCGGCTCAACTGCCTGTAAGGCTATGTACCAATGCAAGGATTGCCTGGAACCTTTTGATTATTTTAAATGTCATTAAATGTATAACGGTGTATCAGTGTAATGGTGTAACGGTCAATTATTTCTAAAGGCCATTCCACTGTTACACTATTACACCGTTACACTATTACACCGTTACACTGTTACACTATTACACCGTTACACTGTTACACTATTACACCGTTACACCGTTACACTATTACACCGTTACACTATTACACCGTTACACTATTCCACCATTCCACTGTTACACAATATCAATATGGAAAACATACTCTTTACCAAAGAATCCAACGTAGGAAAAATTGTCCTCAACCGCCCGGATGTATTCAATAGCTTTAACCGGGAAATGGCCTTGGCTCTGCAAACCACTCTCGATACCTGTAAAGCAGATCCCGAGGTCAGAGCGGTGTACATCACCGGCTCAGGCAAGGCCTTTTGCGCCGGACAGGATATCAAGGAAATTTCCGGCGAGCAAAAACCCACCTTTAGTAACATTCTTTTGGAGCACTTCAATCCCATTGTGGAGCGTATTCGGAGCATTGAACTGCCTATTGTAGCGGCAGTTAATGGCGTGGCAGCCGGAGCCGGAGCTAATATTGCGCTTGCCTGTGACATAACGGTGGCTTCTAAAAAAGCTTCCTTTATTCAAGCGTTTAGCAAAATCGGGCTGATTCCGGATAGCGGAGGTACTTTCATCTTACCCCGATTGATTGGATGGCAAAAAGCCACAGCATTGATGATGCTCGGCGAGCGCGTCTCAGCCGATGATGCTGAAGAAATGGGGATGATCTATAAATGCTTTGATGACAGCAAGTTTGAAGAGGCTTCCTGGAACATCGCCAAACAACTCGCCCAAATGCCGACCAAAGCACTGGCCTACACCAAACGAGCCATGAACTACGCTATGGAAAATGACCTGGCCAGGCAACTCCTCATCGAAGAACAACTCCAATCAGCCGCCGGCCAAACCGAAGACTATCAGGAAGGGATAAAGGCCTTTTTGGAAAAACGACCACCGGTGTTTAAAGGAAAATAAAAAAGGATGGGGTTGTGTAAAAACTCGTTCCTCGCCTGCCGGCCGGCCGGAAAGAATATTATTGGTTGTGTGAAAAGGCCGAAGGACTTTTCACACAACCCCAATATAAAAAAGCAAAATCCGCTATGAGCAGATACCCAGGAGGGAGGGCTCCCCAGAGCCCTCCCTCCAAAAAATAAAAAAGGATCTAGGCCGTCAGGCCTAGATCCTTTCAAAAGCAAAATCCGCCGGTATCTCATTTACCCAGGAGCGTACTGCAATATCTGTAAATTAATTATGGAGGTAAATGATTCAACCGGCAGATTTTTGCTGACACCAAAAAAAATTAAATGCACTATGTAGATTGTTTCACCGGTTGATATGCCTGCAAAATAGGGGGCTTATTTGAAAGGAACAATAGGCTGGGAAAGAGGAAAGTCCACCTTGTACTTTTTTTAACCTTCAGGAGCAATATCGGGAAGTGTTAAAAAGTGTTAAGGTTGATTTATTGTTGATAGTCAGGTTTTTACATTTTACAACAAAACTATATTAACACTTTTGAGGCTCTTGTTTAGGCCATTAATCTGAAGTTAAAAATTTGGGGTTTCCATGGATTCGAAGAAAAAAAAGGCTTTGAGCATAAGTGAAGGGGTCGATCAGGCACCTGCAAATATCAATCCTCATTTGAAACGCAGGAAGGGGGGCGCCCATTTAAGACCAGACGATTACGTCCAGGGCATACGGCTGGGCAATCGAGTTGTTCTCAGCCAGGCCATTACATTAATTGAGAGTAAATTACCTGAACACCAGGCACTGGCTCAGCAGATCCTGGAAGCTTGTCTTCCGTATGCAGGGAATTCTTTTAGGCTTGGCATAACAGGCTCTCCGGGCGTAGGGAAAAGTACATTTATTGAGCGCTTCGGTCTGGACTTACTGGAGCAAAATAAAAAGATCACTATTTTAGCTATTGATCCTTCTAGTCAACTAAGTCGAGGCAGCATCCTGGGCGATAAAACGCGAATGGAAGCCTTGAGTCGTTCTGAAGATGTCTTTATTCGTCCCACTCCTTCGGGGCAAACGCTGGGAGGCGTGGCCAGAAAAACCCGAGAGACTATTGTGCTATGTGAAGCTGCAGGCTTTGATACAATTATTATTGAAACGGTAGGCGTAGGGCAGTCGGAGATCGCTGTTCATTCTATGGTCGACTTTTTTCTGCTACTCTTACTACCTGGCGGAGGGGACGAACTACAGGGAATTAAGCGCGGCATTGTTGAAATGGCCGATATGATTGCTGTGAATAAGGCTGATGGGGATCGCCTCGAACTGGCCAGGCAGGCAAAGCGAGCCTATCAGAACGCCCTTCATTTGTTTCCTCCTAAGGAAAGCAGCTGGACGCCCCCGGTGATTATGTGTTCGGGCATTAGCGGAATGGGTATGAGTGACATTATTGAACAATTGAGGGATTTCCAAAAGATAACTAAGGGTAATGGTACTTTTGAAAAAAAGCGATCCGATCAGAATAAGTACTGGTTGTACGAAACCATACAACATCGCTTGCGGCAATTGTTTTACACGCATCCTGATGTCAAAAAACAATTACCGGTAGTTGAAAAAGCTATTTTAGAAGGAAAATTGTCCTCTTTTCGGGGGGCGGAACAACTACTGAAATTATTCGATCATAAAAAATAGGTCTGAAAAAGCTTAACGTTCTTCCTAAAAAATTGCCATCTTGTAGAAAGAAATATAAGTAGCAAAATGGCGGAATAGGCCCGTACACAGAAAGTTATTTTAGCCTCCGTCAGGGAGGATAACTTTTTAAACTTCAATGTTCGAAGCTAAACTGCCATTTTACTACTTATGTATTTATTAATAAAAACCAATTAATCAATGAGATCGCTAGTACCTATAGCAATATTTTTAATCGTAGTGGGTGGTATAGCCTTTTTAGGCAGTTGGAGCTACCAAAACAAATTTGTACAGCTGGACGAGAAAGTAAACCAGGCTTTTGGTGACTTACAGTCTGATTATCAGCGCCGCTCCGATTTGATCCCCAATTTGGTGAACACGGTTAAAGGAGCTGCTAATTTTGAGCAGGAAACGCTGACGTCACTAACAGAAGCACGGGCTAAAGCTACCAGCATTACCATAGATCCGAGCAATGCAACTGCTGAGCAACTACAGGCTTTCCAGGAGGCTCAGAGTGGTATTTCCCAGTCTTTGGGGCGCCTGCTGATGATTTCTGAGAACTATCCTCAATTAAAAGCAAACGAATCCTTCAGAGACTTGCAAGTCCAGTTGGAAGGAACGGAGAACCGGATTAAAGTGGCCCGTAATCGTTACAATGAGACAGTTTCAAAGTACAATGTGGCGGTGCGAACGTTTCCTGGCAACTTGTTTGCAGGCCTGTTCGGCTTTGGCCGTAAGCCAATGTTCCAGGCGGAAGAGGGCGCCCAGAATGCACCGGAGGTTAATTTTAACTAAATAATGCCAATGATTCATTGGCTTTTGGCCAATGAATCATTATATAAACTATGATCCGTTTTTTTACAAAAGAGGAAGAAAAAAGAATTATCGGCGCGATTCAGGAAATCGAGCGAAAAACGAGTGGAGAAATCCGGGTACACCTCCAGCGCAGCTGCAACGGCCCGGTATTGGAGGTAGCCAAAAAGGTTTTTCTGGATTTAGAGATGAACAAGACGGCCCGCAGAAACGGAGTCCTGTTTTTTATAGTTCCCAAAGAGCACAAATTTGCTGTTTTGGGAGACAGCGGCCTGGATGAAGTGGTGCCTGAGTCCTTTTGGGAAGAGGTGCGCAACATCATGCAGGAGCATTTTAAGAAAGGCGAATTTGAACGGGGGATAACCGCAGCCATTCACTTGGTGGGAAACTATCTGGTTGGGCATTTTCCTGTAGAAAAGGATGATGAGAATGAATTGCCGGATGATATTTCTTATGACAATAAATAAAAAAGAGGGCGTCTCATAACTCCTTCCAAACGGACCGTCGGGTCGTCGTTATTCGCCGCCAAATAATTTTCTTTTTGGGAGGTGTTTAATTATCAAAAACGAAGTTTTTGATAATTAAACACCTCCCAAAGAAATATTATTGGCTGTCGAAACTCTTTTTTATTTCGTTGTTATTTCATTTTAGGCCTTCTGCGTTTGCCTCCCGGCTGGAAAGCGCCGCCTTTGCCCCCCATGCGAGAGGCAGCTTTCATTTGACCTCTGTTTTGAAGCACTTTCTCGAATTGTTTGAGCTGTTCTTTGATCATACCTTCCGTCACTTTTAGGCTTTTGGCGGTGCGGTAGTGATTCTGAGCTTGCTTCCATTTTCCTTTGCTTGCACTGATGTTAGCCAACTGAAGTTCAAGCATGGCTTTTTCATTGTCAGTTGGGATCTTAATCTCTTTAGCTTTTTTGAGATAAGCCTCTCCTTCGTCCATTTTCTTCTGAGCCAGGGCAATGGAGCCTTTGATCATGTAATAAAAAGCCCGGTTAGTAGAATACAATAAACGAGGAGAAAGAGTCAGTTTCAGACGATTCTCAGTAGCGATGAAATCATTTTTTTGCATAAATTGGGCAGCTGACTGCACCGTACCCAAAAGAAGATAACCGATCAATAGAACCAAACCGATGAGTAGTAATGGAAAGGCATACCAAAATCCAAACCCCTGAATAAAAGACAGGATAATACCTCCAATGATCAATACCCCCATGAGGGCAAATCGCAAATATATGTTAATGGTTAGCATAGGCTGTTTTTTCTTTGAGAAGTTGTCTTAAGTTATAAAATTGGTTTGAACGACTTCTGAACCTGGTTTTTATAAAGTGCAAAAATAAAGCTTTTTTTGGAATAAGTACCAGAAGTAAAATGAAGTACAACTTAGCGCCGAGGTCCGAACATTGAAATATAAAGATTATCCCAAGCTGCCGGGGCTGTTAAGTCCTATGTAAAAAGCTCCAGCAGCCATACGGACCGCATGGGCGGAGCTTTATACCTGCCTCCCGGCGAGGCAGGTTGGTAACAAAGTCTGATGTACTAACAAAGCTCCGGCTGAGCGTTGTATGCCCGCTAAAACAATGTTTCGCATGACGCTCCGCCGGAGCTTAGGTGACTGGGTACCGGACTTTGTTACCGATATTTCGCCTCTCTGAGGCTCTTGATGGTTAGAACTTAACAGTCCTACTTGCCGGGGGATAATTTCAATTTTATTTGTACAGGTCTACAGCGCTAAGTTGTACTTCATATACTTAACGCTTTTGGTTAAATTAGGTTGAACGGAATTAAAAAGGAGCAGCATCAGGTTTTATGAAAACTTTAAATCCATAAATATATTTCGTCCGTCGAAGGATCATCTGTATATTGGGCTCTAATCATTAATTTTGCCCGCTAGAAAACCCGGCTATCCCATAATATGGCAGACCAAGAGCAGGAAGACATATTAAAACGCCTTAAAGAAAATGATCGATCTGCATTGAAAGAACTCTTTCAATTGTACTATCTTTCTGTTTGCCAAACCATCCATCGGTTAGTAAAAGACAAATCCACTGTAGAAGATCTTGCCCAGGAGGTTTTTCTTCGCTTTTGGAATAAAAGACACAAAATCCATATTACCAGTTCATTGTCCGCTTATATCCGAAGAATGGCCACTAATGAGGCCCTTGGATATCTGCGTTCCCGCAAAACCTTTGAAGAGGAATCCATTATTTTAAATGATGAACGGCAAAGCGGACAGAATGTCGAAGCCCAGGTTTTGCACACTGAGTTAGAAGATCATATTAAAGCAGCGATCAATGAACTGCCGCCCAAATGCCGGGCGGTTTTTGTGCTGTCGAGATTTGAAGAATTAACTTATCAGGAAATTGCAGATCGCATGGAAATATCTGTGAAAACCGTGGAGAATCAAATGGGAAGAGCCTTGAGATTACTGAGGGCTAAGTTGAAATCATATCTTACTTTATTTTTTTAGCCTGATAATGGATGAAAGAACCTTTAAGGAGAATACGCAATATTTAATACACTCGTTGGTTTTTATTCTAAAAAATTAAACTATGATCAAACAAACCAGAACAATCGCATTGAAAACAGCTGTAAAGCTATTTTTTAGCCTCATACTGGTGGCGGCCATTGCCTTGCCGGCACAGGCCCAGGCAGTAAAAAGAAAGTCCTGTAAAGTAAAGATTAAAGAACTGGAAGGAGAGTTTGACGGTTATTGCCTAAAGGGCCTGGCCCATGGAGAAGGGGTTGCTAAAGGCGAACATACTTATAAAGGTGAGTTTAAAAAAGGCTTACCTCATGGACATGGCGTTTATACTTATTCCGAGGGAAGTCGCTACGAAGGTGACTTTAAAAATGGGATGCGGCATGGGAAGGGTAAAATGTTTAAAATTGGACAGGAGCCAGTATTTGCTCAGTGGAAAAATGATGAAATGGTACGGGAACTCTTTGAAGAAGAACACAAAATTGTTATTTCCCGAAACGTTACCTCTATCCGCGCACGCGTGCAGGATACCCGAAAAAACCGGATCGAATTCTATTTTAACAGAGGTGCCAATGTCGAAAATGTGGAAATTATCAGCCAGTCCGGACAATTGTTCCAGGATAATAGCTTGTTCAGGCTGGAGGATGTTATTTTTCCCGAAAAAATTCGCATGTCCTATCAGGTGTTGAATAAAATAGGCGGTACTAGGAATGACGTGCTGATCGATATAGAATTTACCTCTCCCGGCAACTGGAGAGTGGACATTACGCATTAAATTTAAGATTTTGGGCGCATTTGCGCCCAAAATCTTAAATTTATAATTGAGAGTAGGGGGATAAGCTCCTTTATTACATCTTATAAACAGGTAAAATGATCGGCAAACGCAAATCATTGATTTACCTGATGAAATGCACTAATAAATTAGTTGGTTGATGATGGAAGATGCAAAATACTTGGATCTGGTGGCTAAGTATCTTTCGGGTAATATCAGTACCGAAGATCGAGCTGAGCTGCTCCATTGGGCAGATGCAGAAGAAGCCAATCGTCAGTTTTTTGACGAGATGATCCAATTATGGAGCATGTCCGCAGAGGCGGAAGAGCCTTTTGAAGCAGATGTAGAACTGGCCTGGTCTTCTCTGGAAAATAAGTTGCCCTTTGAGGAAGATCCCTTAAGGATTGAGGATGTGCCTCCAAAACTTATTCAGTTAAAGAAAAAACGCTGGGACTGGCGAATAGCGGCAGCCATTGCCGTACTCCTAATAGGTGGGTGGTGGCTGATCCCCAATTCTTTGGAACCTTCAGAAGAAGTATTGGCTGCTCAGCTTCAGGATGAGCCGCTGGTGCTGCCGGATGGAAGCAAGGTTTGGCTTAATGAAGATAGCCGTGTAGTGTATCGGCCTTCTTTCGAAAAAAGGAATATTCAGCTGGAGGGCGAAGCTTTCTTTGAGATTGCCCGCGACGAGAAGCGCCCCTTCATAGTAGAAGCAGGAAGTGCCAGAACTACAGTTCTGGGTACCTCATTTAACCTAAGGGCATACCCGGATGAAAACAGGGTAGAACTGGTGGTGGAGAGCGGTAAAGTGAAGTTTGAAAACCTCAAACAAAGAGAAAAAGAAGCAGTGGCAACATTGGAAAAAGGCCAGGCTGCTTTCGTTAAAAAGGACACCGACGAAATCGTTTTGGATAGCAGTATTTCAGAAAATACAACAGCCTGGATGAGAGATACGCTGGTTTTTAATCAGGCATCCCTGGACAAAGTGATCGGAGATATTCAACGATATTTCCGCATTGCGATTCAGGTAGAAGATGAAGGAGCGTATAATTGCAATTTCAACTCAACTTTTCCGCAGCCCGAATTGGGAAATGTTTTTGACGAAATGGAGGCAGTGTTGGAAGGAATTGAAATCAGGCAGGAAGGGGAACGCTATATTCTTCAGGGTGCATGTAGCCCTAAGTAAGTTTGGCAGGCCACCTCTTCAGGAATACTTTTAGCGATGAACCCATTTAACAGACTGTTAGTTGTTTTTGGATGTTTAGTATTGGGATTTTTACCTGGGCAAGCCCAGGGAGTACTGGACCGATCAGTAAGTGTTCAGTGTATTGATCGGCCTATTGCCTCCGTTTTATCCGATATAGAAAGCCGATATCAGATTTTTTTTACCTACAGTAAAAACTATATTCCCGTCGATAAGACCGTTAGCCTGCAATACCGTCAATCCCCCTTACGAGAAGTACTCAGTCATATGTTCGCCACTACAGCAGTGGTTTTTGTGGAAACCCGAGGCAAGGTTATCCTCAAAATCGATCCGGAAAAGGAAGAAGAGTTGCGGCAGATCTCTCTGTATGAGGAGGTTCGAAAACGACAAGAAGCGCTCATCAGCGCACGCAAAAAAGAAAAAGAACGATTGAGGCTGAATCCTATGGCACACCAAACCAAAAATTATCCGGAATCAACTGGCGGGCAGGTGTCCAGGGAGATTGACTGGGAAAAGTATCAGTTTCCTCCTCTACCGCAAGATACCCTGGAAGAAGATTTGGAACCATTGCCTGATATGGGGATGGAAACGAAAATAGCGCAGGTATCTGTTTTCCCTTTTTTGGGCTCTAACGGCGTCTCCAGTAACGAAGTAGTTAACCGCTTTTCTTTTAATATTTTCTGGGGAATGAATGGAGGGGTAGACGGATTGGAAGCCGGATTGTTTTTTAATTCCATTAAAAATAATGTAGTCGGGGCCCAACTGGCCGGGATGGGGAATACCATTGGTGGTGATCTGGAAGGGACACAGGTGGCCGGATTGTTTAATGTGGTCATGGGAGAGGCTGCAGGCTTTCAGGGAGCCGGATTGTTCAATATTTCACCACGGAGCTTTAGCGGTGTACAGGTCGGCGGAGTTTTTAATATTGCCAATAGCTCGTCCTCAGCTATACAAGTAGCCGGCTTGATGAATGCCGGGATGGGCCGAACGGGTACACAAGTGGCCGGCTTATTCAATTTTGCCGAGGAAGTCCAGGGGTTTCAAATTGGAGGCCTGCTCAATGTGGCCAAAAAGGTCAAAGGCTCTCAGATCGGCCTGATCAATGTGGCAGATAGCCTGTCGGGGGTATCTATTGGCTTGCTGAACTTCATAAAAGATGGTTATAACCGAGCTGAATTTTCAGTTAACGAAACTTTTTTTGGAAATTTTTCCATGAGAATAGGGGTACAGCGTTTTTACAACATCTTATATATAGGAGGCCGGTTCGATAACGTATCCGAAAGCGGAGCAACAGCAAGCCGGCAGTTGAATTTAAGTTGGGGATTAGGTTATGGCATCGGAACCGGTATAACAATAGGTTCGCGTAATAATATGCTGAACCTCGAAACGATCCTTATCCATGTAAATGAACAAGAATTCTGGACCAGATCTCTCAACTTATGGAATCAATACCGGATAGGTTTTGATTTTCAAACAGGGGCCAAAACGAGTATTTTCTTTGGCCCGAGTATGAATATTCTTTTTTCAAATAAAATCGATTCAGATTATAACATCCTGGGGTCCAATATTATGCCTTATACTTTTTATGATAAAACTAAAGGGCGTACCAATGTAAAAATGTGGGTGGGCTTCGGTGCCGGTGTTAGATTTTAAAAGCAATATTTTTTATAGAATAGAACTTTGTTCTGTTATTTAATTGATTTTTAATGCGGCCGTCGGCCGTTTAAAAGCATTAAATGAATTTTCCTGCGGCCTCGTCGCAGGGGTATCCACTCTGTAATTTTTGGCAGAGAAATAGTATCCGTTAGCCAGGGAAACAGCCTGATGCTAGCTAGGCAGGAGTATGCCTTTCAATAGCTAATACTGGCTCAAAAGCAGCAGCTTTTGGCCAATGTAGCAGAGCCACTCCTATGTCTGCAATCTACATTTTGGAACATTAAATCAGATTAAAAATGAAAAAATTATTTGGTCTTTTGTTGTTTTTGGGAATTACCGGAGTCAGCTTTTCCCAGCATGAAACCTTCTTTAGTAACACTCGGTTGTCGGGCGCTTTTGGCGCACCCATTATTGAGGTAGGCTTTAATAATAATATGGCCACAGCGGTCGGTGGCGGTGGCGCTATTGTTTTCAGCGACTTTTTTATTGGCGCTTACGGCGTAGCCAGTGGTGACTTCCAACAGCTCCTGGATGATAATGATCTCGACCAGTTGGATATTGGCCATGGAGGTCTGTGGCTGGGGTTCACCCCACGCACCTATGGCCTGATCCATCTGTACAGTAGCGCCCGGATCGGATGGGGAGCTTTGGATATTGACCTGAAAGACGGCGGCGTCCGGTACAGCGAACTCGACAAAGTTTTTGTGCTGACGCCCGAGATCGGCTTGGAAGCAAATGTCACGAAATGGTTGAGAGTATCCGGTACCATCGGTTACCGCTGGGTACGCGGCGTTCGCGATAATGGATTTATTGAAAATCAGGATTTCACCGGCTCTATTTCGTCCATCACCCTGAGAATTGGATGGTTCGGTCACAGAAGGTATTAGTGAAGGTCGAAGGTCGAGTGTTTTGAAAAATATTGTCATAAATAAAAAACAATCAATAATCATGAGAACATTAAAATGGATATTACCCGCTTGTATTTTAGCCTTTAGCCTGAGCAGCTGTATTATAGATATTGATGATGATGGTCCCGGAGGTTGCCTGAGAGCCGACGGCCCGGTCACTTCTGAAGTTTTGGATCTGGGCCGGATAGAAGGGATTGATCTGGGGATCCCCGCAACAGTATTTATCAGCCAAGGGGATGAGCAGATGGTTGAAGTGGAAGCACAAGAAGATGTCATTGATCAGATTGAAACATCCGTAAGAGCGGGCATCTGGAATATTGAATTTGATCGTTGTGTAAGAAATGAGTCCAGCATCCGGATCTACATTACGGTTAAAGAGCTGACCAGTGTGAAAATTTCAGGCTCTGGTGAGATTGTTAGCCAAACGGAATTAATCGTAGATGATCTGGATGTGAATATCGAAGGCTCCGGCGATATCGACCTGGCTTTAAATGCCGATGACATCGATGCCAAAATTGAGGGCTCCGGCTCTATGCGATTTGATGGGAAGGCAGATGCTTTGAATATTAACATCACCGGATCAGGAGACTTCCAGTGCTTTAACCTGGAATCCAGAAAGGCTTCTGTCAGGATTAGTGGCAGTGGAGATGCCGAGCTATGGGTTTTGGAAGAACTAGATGTAGACATCACCGGCAGCGGAGACGTATTCTACAAGGGAAGCCCAAGGCTGAATGTATCGGTCTCCGGTTCAGGAGGCGTGGTAGATGCGAATTAATGCTTTTAACAAATGTTGCTTCTTCCACAGAGGCGGAAGAAACAACATCTGTTTTTATTTTAGATTTTCTGACTATTCATTTTTCCTATTTATAGAAGGTGTTCAATCAATATTGAACGCCTTTTTTGTATGCCGGAATAAAATTTGGAATAAAATATATTATTTGGCATGTTTCACATGCCGGTTGACATTT
>JAUIKE010000099.1 GCA_030430845.1 Bacteroidia bacterium
CTGGGGGCACTGAGAGCACTGGTTTTTTTTTGACACTGGGGACACTGAGAGCACTGGTTTTTTTTGACACTGGGGACACTGAGAGCACTGGTTTTTTTTTGACACTGGGGACACTGAGAGCACTGGGGGTTATTTCATCCGCAACTCATACTTAGCCATATTAATTTCCTTCGTTTGATCAAGGAGGATAATTGGGATATCCTTCAGGTTGATGGAATAGACATATTTGGGAGAGGCGGCAGGATACTTGTGCAATTTGATCTGCTCAGGCTGAAATTCTATTTGAGCAATAAGTTGTTGGTTGTCATCGAAGAATTTAAATAAGTACAGCTCCTTTTTTTCGCCCAACCTTTTATGAAGGACTAAGGGCCTGGTTGAAATAAACTCTAGGTGGAGAGATTGGTAGCCATAACCAAAACCGCCCATTCCCCCATCCAGATTTCGGTCGAAGTAGTGTTCGCTGACGGCCCGGCGGATCAGAACCTGCTTTTCTATGGGTAGTACGATCGAGTCGGAGGATAGGATGAAGTTGGTGATGACGCCGCCAGCTTGTTCCAAGATGGATTGAGCTGTGAGCCATGAAGTGGAAAGGAAGAGGAATGCGAGGGTGATGAATGTATATTTTTTCATTGATCTGATGAAATTGAAATACTATCCGGATCTCTTTTCACATGGATCACAGCAAGTATGTTTATTACTTCTCCTTCCAATTTGAAGTTAATTTTTTAACATCCTCGGACGACATAATATTCCCTGCTTCAACTTCTTTCCTAGAAAACTCCAAAACAGACAATAGCTTCTCTGTAGATATTGGCTCTCCCTCCTTAGCTAAGTCCCCTATTGAACCATATGAAACAATCACTCCAATATTTTTAAGGGACTTAATGATTTGGAGAAAGTCCTTCAGGTTAGATGGGTTTACATTGATAAAGTAAGTCATATTTCCTTCATTGTTTCCTTTCAAATATACCGGAAATTAACTTACCTATCAATCACCCTGCCTCTAGATGCAAGGATTTGAAAGGTTTTGAATAACTTTGCAAGGTTTTGAAATAAAATCCATCCTTTATTTTTCAAAAAAAAATTGGTGTTCCTGACATCAGAATATCGCATACCCCAATATCAACTCTATTGCCTTATAACCCCGGTCCGAAACAAAATTGATATCTCGAAGAAGGCGCTCAAAGCTATATCTCAGCTCCAAGCTGAGTGTATCCTGATATTTATAGCCAATCCCCAATGCAATATTAGCATCTGAACGGATATCAATGTCTGCTGAATTTTCGTAATCTACTATAGAAGATAAAGGAAACTCAAACATGGCAGAAGCATTTAGCATCAGCTTCCCTTTTTCGGAGAGCAAAAAGTAATACCTCAACCCAAGAGGAATTTCCAAAGAAGTATAGTCTACTTTTACCGTCTGAAGATCAACTGCCTTTTCCGCTTTAAAAGAATGGATCGTAGGCTCGAAAAGAATAGCATATCTGTTGTTGGCAATAGGCATAAAAATCTCTACCTCTAAGCCCAGTCGAAGTTCCACCTTACTGCCAAAATCTACATCTCTTGAAATAGTAGAGGGGCCGTTAATAGCCAGAGAAGAGAACCTGAGGCCCGGGCGGAGGTTAATGCTTAGTAGGTCCCTTTGCAGGCTTTGCTTATAATGGATGTAATCCTTACCAATGCATTCGTGATATGTAGTAAAAAATGAAACAAGATTTTCTTCCCTGTATTCTAAACGCTGAATATCATCCAGGGTAATTGATGGACACTTTAGTACTTCCCAAAGCTCTGATTTGTAGGCTTCATTCTTTGAAATCCGGTTATCTTCAGTGCGAAAACTTTTGAAAACCAAGGGTTCAATGTCCCCTCCATTCTTTTGATAGAAAAAGCGGACAAGATCAACTTCTTCATATGAGTATAGATTTACCTCCCCCTCAATCAAAATTTTTAACAAATGTTGTTCCCTGTTAAATTGGGGATTTTTAGTATAGCTGATTTTATCTGTTCTTTCACTAGATCGATCCACTTCAACGTAAGCTTTAATAAATTTTACCGCCTCATTAATACCAAACTCCTGAATATCTCTTATGGTAATCACTTCTGAAGCAGACTCCTCGTTATTTTTAAAGTCTATTCTTTCCGGATTATTTTTCCAGTCTTGGTTTTTGATGAGGCCGCTGATTCTTTCCCCTTGGCTATTGATATAATAACCTGGCTGAAAGTTGCTTTGAGCTATTAGCTGAATGGAGCTTAAAAAGAATAGTAATAACAATATGTTTAATCGAGTCATATAAATGGGGTTTTTCGTTATAAAAAATTGAATTATTGTGAATATCTCGTTTTTTTTTTACCGCAAAAAAATAAGCCCGAATTTGTCTCTTGAAACCTCCTACCCAATTAATACCCAACATTAGGTACCCCACCCATAACATTTGTCATTGTATACCTCACCATCCAAAGGTACCTTTGCCTTCATCTTATTTAAATTAAGTCTAAATAACAAATGAAGCGCTCTATTCTTCGTAAAACAAAGGCCGCATTCGGCAAACTACACCTTTGGCTGGGCCTGGCCAGCGGCCTCATCGTATTCATCATCTGTTTGACAGGGACCATCCTGGCTTTTGAGAAAAATCTGGAGGATTGGTTCAACCGCAAGGTCGTATACGTGAAAGCGGAAGGAAAACCGATGGAATTGGATGCCGTCATGGCAAATTTTGAGCAGACACATAATGTAACTACCAGCCGGGCACGGGTGTACAAAAATCCCCGGCGTGCGATCTATTTTCAGGGTATCGGACAACGCCCCAGCGAGCGGGTCAATATGTACTACAATCCCTATACCGGCGAGCCAACGGGAACCATTAATGAAAGCGTTTCCAACTTTTTCTCACAAACCATGCGACTGCACCGTTGGTTGCTGGTTCGGAATCCGGGAAGGTTGATCGTAGGTGTTGCCACTACCATATTTTTGTTTATGCTTATCAGTGGTATAGTCCTTTGGTGGCCCAAAAAGAGGACCAAGCTCAAAAACAGTCTGAGTATTAACCGAAAAGCTCCTTGGAAGATCATTAACTATCAACTGCATAATGTACTTGGCTTTTATAGTTTGATCCTTCTTTTTGTCATGGGCTTCTCAGGCCTGTACATCGGGCAAAAATGGTTTAGGAACGGCGTGAATAATGTGATGGCAGAAGCCCCCAAGTCGTCTGCTAAGAAAGATAATACGGCAGCTGTGGCTACACCAAAAGCACAAAAAACGACCTTGACTGCAGTTGACCCCATCAATTATCAGGCCTTGATCAAGCAAGCCAATGAATTGCTTCCGTACGAGTCGGATATCAATATTTCTTTACCCAGAAAAGAGGGAGATGCGATTACCATCAGCAAATATCCGGTTCGATTCGGAGTTCGACTGTCAGAAAGCATCGATTTGGATAGCCAGACCGGCGAAGTAACGAAAATGTCGACCTTTAATGATAGAAATCGGATCCAGCAATTCCGCTACATCAATCGCTTTTTGCATACCGGCGAGCTGATGGGCTGGCCGATGCAGTTACTGTTTTTTATTGCCTGTCTTATCGGAACCAGTTTGCCCATAACAGGAACAATTATTTGGATCAACAAAATGAAAAAAAGATAACTGGAGATGTATGTAAAAAGGCCTTGCCTTTTTACATACATCTATAAATTTATAACTGCAAGAAGCTCTTCAATTCCCCCTTCTCCTGCTGAAAAATAGTTTCTGCATATCCTTTAATCGCCTCCAACTGTTCGGGATCCCGTACATCAATTCGCAGCTTCTTATTTTTCAGGATGGCCGGTGCATCATCGGCCTTATAGTATGCATTCAGTCGCATATAATGCTCTTCGTCCAGGAACTGATGCATGTAATACTGATTGGACACCATATTGGTATCAATGATCAGGCTAATCAGGGAGGTAGAAAACCATTTGATGATCCCCCAATTGCCTTTTTTGATCTTGTCGCGAGGCACAAAGGAACGGCCGTCAGAACCACAGCCGACGGATAGGAACTTGATCTCATCATGCTTTGCGCCCAGTCCGAGGCGGTTATCATCCAGGTAACTGGCCCCCGCTTCTTTCGCTTTTTGATGATTCATGCAAAAGGATAAGGCAATGAGGGTCGGGTCATTGGCGTAGGTTCCGGCCTCGGAATAGTGCTGGTATAGCGGCAGATTGATCGGGGCGGCGGAAGTACGCATAGCCACGTCCACAACCCGTTCGTTTTCGTATTTGGATAAAACTGAGTTATAAATTTCCACTTTGAAGGCCGGCCATTCCCCTTGTTTTAATTCAGGACTCATGTTCAGCGTACCGGCGAGGAAAATGGTATCTGTACCGAATTTTTCCCGAACATCCTTCAGCGTTTTTTGTCCGAATTTTTCTTCCAGCAAAGATTTTAGATTCTTGTTGGGGTATGCCGGAGCGAATAAATTAAAGGGGTTCCATATTTTTCGGAAAAAATTAGAAGGGAGAATGTACTTAGCTTGTTTCAGGTAAATATCCATGATGTCCTGCATGGGCATACCGGCTGCAATGGCGGTGGTAATAATGCCGCCCGTAGCCGAACCGACAATGACATCGAAGATATCCGTAACGGATTGGCCGGTTTCTTTTTCCAATTCATGGAGCAGGGTGGCGGGTAAAAGGCCGCGGGTGCCGCCGCCGTCGATGGCTAAAACTTTAATTGGTTTTTTCATAATCAATTATTGAAGTGATTGGAAGGGACGGTCACCCCTTCCAATCGCTTTTATTCTAATTCTTTTCGAAGATATTCTTTGAAGTCTTCGTCGTCAACATCCTCGTACCAGTCAACACCGATGGACCGATCCCGGGCTCTGTTTTTCAGGTAAGCGACCATCCGCTGCTGGTAGTTCTTGTACTTCTTCTTTTCCGGGTACAGGTCTTTATACTCATCCAGGATGTTATCCAGCAATTTGACCTGCTTAGGGTCGTTACTCGCATTAATCTCGTTCTGTAGGAAGGAAACGGTATGGTCATAATTAGTTTGATCCGGGATGGAGTCGATGGCCTTGGTGAGATTGACCAGCAATTCGCGTTGTTTTTTGTTTTGGGCGTTCTTGCGCAACCACAACACGATAAAGAGAATAGCAAGTGCTGCGACCACGCCAATTAAGATTCCCCCTACCCTGGCCACCGTTTTGTCCACCTGAACAACCGTATCGTCAATTTTATCTTTGGTGGAATCCACCACGACGGTAGCCTTGGCCAGCAGGCTGTCCAGTTCTTCTCCTTCGACCAGTTCTTTCAGTGCTCCTTTTAAGCTTTGCTGAAGTGCTCTTTCCAAAGCAACAGCCAGGGAGTCCCCCAGCAATTCGTCCCGAAAATCGAAAATAATCTGTTGATTTTCTTTACTCAACAGCCCAGGTATCAGATCCACGGTCAGCTGGTCTATTTTTGTTTTTGCGTTGGCCAGTAACTCAGAGACTTCCTCATCCAGAACTTTCAGGCGCTCCGGGTCATTGAGGATCTCTTCCAGGGAAACTTCCGCATCCAGGAGTACGCCCGAAATGGCTCTGCTCAGGGAATCCTGCAGTTTTTGGAAACTAAGCGAGTCCAGCTCTTTTTTTAAGGAGCCACCTGCTTCTCGAACCATACTAGCCGCCAGCGCATTCAAGCGGGCCGTATCGAGGCCGTTGCTCAGGCCACGGCTCAGGTTATGGCCGATGGTATCCGCATCTAGTTTGAGCTTATCGGCCAGCTCTCCGATCTTATTGACGGGAATACAGCTGTGCATCATCGCCAGGCAGCACCCCAGGGTGAAGATCCATGAAAAAAGACGGCCGTATATATTAATTGGTTTAGACATTTGGGGATGATTTTTTCATTTGTTGCGGTTCTTTGGCCAGTCCCAACTGAACAATAAAATCATTCAGGAAAGTTCCTTTTTTATCCCGTTCGGCCCGTACTTCCATCCAGGTATCAATTTTCTCGAAATGATTCTGGATGACATCCTGTCTCAGATATAGTCTTTTGTTGTGTTTGCCCCAGTGCGGTATAGCGCCGAGTTCGTCGACCATCATTTTCTGATAGCGTTGAAGGATCTCCAAATCAGCTTTAGTCCCATACAATAGAGGGACATCGATGTATACCGTATCTCTTTTATAAGCCGAAGACAGATATACCTTGGTCGCAGGAACAAACCGGATCGGGATGTGCGAGGACTGGTACAAATCTCCTTTTTCGGCATTTTCTTTGGCCAAATCAAAAATGCTGGTGATCACCTCAACAATCTTATGAGGATCTGCATTGAAGGCAAACTCTGAGCTGATGCCGTAGCGGGCGATGGAAACGCTGCTGTCCAGCAATACCTGCTGGCTTTTTCCTTCGTAGCCGAATATCTGGGAGGCCCACATACTGAGGTTAAGGGTTTTGCCGATGTTTTTGGCCTTCCGAAGTTGATTCATTTTCTGAATCGTGCTTTCGATCAGGAATTCAAAGTTTCCCAGAATAGCTGTTAAATTACTTCTACGTCTGGCCGCCCAGCCTTTGTATACCTTGGGCAGAATTTCCTGTTCCAGGATGGTACATCGATGGTCGCCTTTTACCTCATAAGGATTGACCCGGCAAGAAACGAAATCGACCTTTCGGACTTTTTCCATAAAGCGGCCGTCCTTCAATTGGGCTTCCAGCTCACTCCACTTCATCAAATAGCGTTTTTCCTTTAGCCAGTACTGTGGCAGCACCTCGAGAATCAATTCATACACAATACCCATAGCTCCGAAGCTCAGAACGGCGCTATAGAACTGATCATCGTTCTGAATCAATTCGCCATGCTTTTGTTGATCGTGTTTGGCGGGATCGGAGATGCCGTCGGAAGGTTCGATCTGATAAAACTTACCCTCATTACCCACCAGCCGGATGGCTCTGACCATGTCCGGTATAGCCGGTTTGCTGATCCCCGTACCATGCGTGCCCGTCATGAGAGCTCCTGAGATGGTTTGGAAGTCGATCACACCGAGGTTAGGCATCCCCAGGTCCATTTTATCCAGGGCCCGGATGAGCTTTTTCAGGACCATGCCGGCCTGGGTTGTTACCAGGTCCTTATCGACATGTTTTGTATGCAATTTTTCTTTTGGTGTTTTCCAGGCTTTATCCATCTGCTTCATATTCAGCAGGCAATCCTTTCCTACGGCCGCCTCCGAATAGGAATGGCCGGATCCGACGGCCCGTACGCGGAGTGGGCGGTTTTGCCCTTCGGCGTATTGAATGATCTTTGCAATATCCTCCTGATTTTTAGGGTAGAAAAAACGGAGGGGCGTGACCTTCACATTGCGCGGTGCATTGTACCAGGTGTATCGATCGACGGATATTTTTTTTAATTCTTCGTTCATTTGATTGGTTTTTGGGGAAGGTTTAGCGTTCAAATTTGATCTCCGGATGCTTTGAAATGGCTAGCCATTCTGTGATCTGCCCGCCAACGAAATGGACGACAATGGCGGGAATGAGGCTGCCGTCACAATCGAGTGTGGCATAACAGAGTATGGCACTGAAGGGTACGGCAAAAACGGAGAGCTGATTATTCTTGAAGTAATGGATCATGGAATAAATGCCCACGCTGATCACAATAGCCATCCAATCAGAGCCGGTGACCATCAGACTGGATTGCAACAAGAGCCCCCGGTAGGTATACTCCAGCGCAACCAGGTACAGGAACCAGGAAACAGCATTCCAGAAAACCAAAGAGCGGGTCCAGATAGTTACGCGAATTTCGGGATATTCCGTAAGGTTATAGCGGCTACCTGCCCCTCGAATGTTAAAAAGAATGAGCAGCGGCAGAAAGATCAGTACCCACCGAGTGACACGATTATTCCATTCAAAGCTGACTTTCAGATCCTCCGGACTGACATTACCCAGCACATTCAACTTGAAGATCAATAGCCAGGGAATCAATCCGTATATCACAAAACCCACGATCCGGCGACGCATGATCCGGCCTGCGTAAGCTTGGTTGATATCAAATTGTATTTGAAAACTTTTGGGTAATCGCAGTGACGAAGAAAGGCCATACCAGAGTAAGAAGCCCAGTGTAGCCACTGCGACGGAGAGCAGCAAGTAGGTTGTTTCCATATGGGTTAAGGTTTTAGCAAAAATTGCGTCCAGCGTTCAATTATCTATTAAATTAACAAAAAGCCGTGTGTTGGAATAATTTCAGCCTGGTAATTTCGGATGGAATGGTTTATTTAGTTTATACGGCCCCAGGGCTCAGAGTTGCATTAGGGAGATAAAAAAAGTGTGGGCGGCGAATCGCCGCCCACACTTTTTTCACCATCTTTTTAAAAATAAATACTATTTCGAAAAAACAGCGACTTCTTTCTCATCAAGAAAGAACTCCATATTTTCGGTCGCTACATTACCCACTTTGGTGATAAAAAGTTTTCCTCTCGCACTCTCCTGCCCGGCTTTTACCAGCCCGAATCCGCCAATGCCATCTTTCAGTTGATTTTTATCTTCCAGCTCGGTCAACATGGGTAAAAGGAATTCGTCATACTGGTTGACCAGGAGACTGGTTTTCACCTCTACCGGCTCACCACTTTGATTTTTACCTTTTAAGCTTACGTCTATACCTTTAACCTGGCCGAATTGCATCTGCCATTTTTCAAAAACAATTTCTACCGGAACGCCTTCTCCCACTGCGGTGGAGGAAGATTGGCAGGAAACCACCGAATGGGTTCCTAAGAGCAAGAGGCTAAAAAACAGGAATTTTCTCATAACAGTTCTATTTTGATTTTTTGTGTATAAAAGCTCAATACTGAAGTTGTTTAAGCTCAATCATAAGGTTCAATTTCTGTAATACCTACAGCTACGACCTTTTCGAGTAGGCTTCTAAAAATTTTATCGATCTCCTCTTTTTCGACTGGGCTGCTGTTTTCTATTTGTAACAATGCCGAGAACCCTTCCTCTCCAAATCCTTTGAAAAAGGCCTGGGGATATTCATGAACTCGAAAATGCAGGCCTTCTGCCGGACGGGTGTTCATATAAATTCCAAATATGTAATTGTCCCGCATTTGCCATTGCCAGGGGCCGGCATCATTAAAGATCCTATTTATTGCTTCGAGGGATTGGTGGCAGGAAAAGTTGTATGCCCATTCAGCTTTCATTGACATGAATATAAAGTAGTTTTTGGTTCAGAATAAAGTTGATTAAAGTTATAAATGTAAATATAATATTGAGCAAATTCTTTTTAGGCACCTGAAAAGGTGCTTTTTAAATAGTAGAAAGGTGGCTACTTATCCTTCTGGGTAAGCGGCCAAATACGCCAAACAAGCTACATCCTCCGCATCGGTACTCGGCTCATTATCGAACCAGGCATCAAGTATCTCCTTGGCAACGGCCTCCGACACCCCCCGAATGCTCATACAAAGTATATTGGCATCATTCCACTGGCGAGCCCCGGCCGCCGTTTGTGCATCCTGGCAGAGGGCGGCCCGTATACCTTTCACTTTATTAGCAGCCAGGCTGATTCCGGTACCAGTCCAGCAAAAGAGAACTGCCTGATCATAAGTTCCAT
Source organism: Bacteroidia bacterium (assembly GCA_030430845.1). Lineage (GTDB taxonomy): Bacteria > Bacteroidota > Bacteroidia > Chitinophagales > Saprospiraceae > JANQPA01. The sequence goes on from JAUIKE010000099.1 coordinate 9,554, forward strand.
CGGCTACCTGCTCAGCTACTTCGATAGCGACTTTGGACCACATGGCCGGTGTTTTGACTAAAGCGCCGAAGGTATCCACCTGATGTCCGCGTTTTTTCAGTTCTTCCACGACCGCATTAGGAACGGCTATATTCATATCGGAGCCAACTGCAATTTTCATGGGTTGTGTGAGTTTTGGAAAGTCTAATAATAGTGGAGGTTGAGGGGGTGCGTTAGTGACCTGGTGACTTGGAGTCATCAGGTCACTAACGACGACGGGAAGTTACTGCGATTTTTCTGGAATGTCCAACGCAGGCCGGTGGGCTGTCCGCTTTTGTCCGAATTTGGCAGGTTTTTATTAAGGGGTTGTGTAAAAACTCGTTCCTCGTTTTTACCCACCCCAGATAATTTTGTTTTGGAGGTGGTTTAAAGAAAAAAACGAAGTTTTTTTCTTTAAACCACCTCCAAAAAATATATTATTGGTTGTGTGAAAAGGCCGAAGGACTTTTTACACAACCCCTTAATTTAGTTCATTAACTCAGATCCCTCATTACTCTGATTGGTATTCTTCCGTTTGAATAAGGACGCATCCCTTTTACCGAAGTTATAGGAGAAATTCAGTCGCACTTGCTGCGGGTTACCTAAGGACCAGGTGTCCTGGATGAAAAACTCCGATTCAGAGTGTGTACCTCTTTGACGAGAACGGAAGATGTCCGAAACACTTAAGGTGATGGAGCCCTTACGCTTCATGATATTTTTTCTAATGGATACGTTCACAAACCAGGAAGGCAAGGTATAGCCTTGCGCGGTATTCGTAGAGCGCATGAATCCATGGAATCGCCCACTACCACTGGAGGGCGAAAAGGCGGCCCGGCTTTTATATTCTCCATTGATCTGTAAGGTAAAAAGCTTGGGCATATTGATCATCAGGTTTTCTTTCAAAAACCAGGTAAACTGCTCGTTGATCAACCCCTCCTGAATGTTCGATGCATCCACCCTGGAATTATACAAATTCAGGTTGGAGGTGAGTGTCACGTTTTTAACCAAGGTATTCCTCAAGGTAAATTCTACCCCATATGCCAAACTACTATTTGAGTTCTGGTAAGTTTGCACCACTACCTCTTTTTGGAGGAAAGGATCAAACTCTGTTTCCTGGAAAGTCGTGATCAGGTCAGAAGCCTGTTTCAAATAGGCGGAGATCAATAAATTATCCCCCTGCTTAAAGATGTTCTGATAAGTTAACTCAAGCGAATTGGTAAATTCTGGTAATAAATCTGGATTCCCTCTTCTAAGGTTCAGTGAATCGGTGAAATCTGTAAAAGGAATCAAGTTAAAAAAGCTCGGTCGGTTGATCCGGCGAGTATAAGAAGCCTGGAGGTTATCCTGATCATTCAGCTTATAAGTAAGGAAAGCACTTGGGAAAACACTCAAGGGAAAATCGTTTTCAAATTTATCTTGAGATTCAGGGAGTTCGCCTGTGTACTGACTGCTCTCCACTCTGACACCAGCGGAATAGCCCCATTTTTTAAATTCCTGGCTAAACGTCCCATAGGCTGCCAATACATTGTCCGAAAATTCGTATTCATCCGTAAAGTTGAAGATCCTTACAAAATCGTCCAGGGCCTGGTTAAAAACAAAGCTGGCATTGTTGTTCACAAAATTCCGGAAGGTCCCTCTGGCCCCCAATTCAATTTTTGCGTTATCACCCACCGGATCTACATAGTCTGTTTGAAGGGTAATGAAACTTGTAGTTCCGTTACCTTCCTGGATTTCCCGGCTACTTGCTCCCGTATTCGTAAAATTTGTCTGGAAAGTATTGTAATTATCCATTTTGAAACGGCTGTAGTTGACATCTGCCGTTAACTCTCTTCCTTTTTTGGGGAATAAGTGTTTGTATAAAACTGAGCCCCCCAGGCTGCGAAACTGTCGTTCGCTATCTGAAGTCCGTACTGATTCGCTGAATGTGGTGTTGCCCGGATATAGGGAGTCTATCGTGGTTGTGAGTATATTTTCTGAATCAAACTGCCCTCTTCTGAAAGACCCTTCAAAAGTAAGTGTATTGCGATTATCCACAAACCAGTCGATCCCCCCACGGAGGCTTGCAAAACTTCCTCCACGGTTATTATCGCCTCTTTGGAAAATATTGGTTAGAGGATTACCAAAAAGATTCTGGCGATCCGTTTCGTTTTCGCTATTACGAACATGGTTGTTGTAGAATCCATTGACAAAAGCATTAATTTTTCCTTCCCGCACGTTTAAATCGCCTCCCAGGTTAAAACCTCCCTGAGAGTCCCCTCCTGCCCGTAGACTCCCATGGTATCCGAGCCTGCGATCTTTTTTCAAAACGATGTTCACAATACCACCCTGACCGCCGGATGCATCGTATTTAGCAGAAGGGTTCGTGATAACCTCTACTGTTTCTATTTCGGAGGCGGCAAGCTGATCCAGTGTCAAGGTAGTTGGGCGGCCATCTATAAAAACCTGTGGTGAAGCGTTCCTCAAAGTAAGGTTACCATCGATGTCAACGGAAAGAGAGGGTACATTCCTGAGGGCATCAACAGCCGTCCCGCCGGCAGCTGAAGCATCCTTATCTACCCGGAATATTTTTTTATCCAGAGCTAGTTTCACATTAGTGGCTTCGCCTTCAACAATAATCTCGTCCAATGTTTGAGCATCAATTTTCATTACGATATTTCCGAGATCGATATCAAAATTACCGCCGCCCATTCCTCCACCCGGCCGGTTTCCACTGCCACCTTGTGTAGGACGATTACTTTGTCCCTCCTTGGGTGCTTCTCCGGGTTTTCTCATAGGAATCCCGAAAGTCACCGTTTTTTCTAAATCAGCATACCCCAAAACAGAAGCCTTTAGAGTAAAATTGCCCATAATAGGGAGGTTCTCCAGACTGAAATCGCCATTGTCCTCTGTAATCTGGCCAGTGATCATCGTTTCTTTCATCGATCGGCTTTCCTGATCGAAGGTCATTCCAAACAATTGAATGGCTGCATACCCAATCCCTTTTCCTTCTTCGTCAACGAGTTTGCCATAAAAGCGCCCGATATTCATGCTGCTTCTATCGGCATTTTGCTGACCAGCTCCCGGATGCTGAGCTAATAATCCTGTACTAAAAAATGTAAAAACGAAAAAAATAATGGCAAGAGTTTTGGTAGGTCGTAATTTGATTTGCTGATGCTCCATAATTATTGGTTTACGTCGAGGAAAAATGTGATGCAAAATAGGGAAAAGTAAGGAGTTTATTTCATTTTATGAATAAGGCATATACGAATTCGAAAAATATTAGGAGGAAACAGAATTATTAGGAGAAGGATGGTCGGGCAAAACCCTGCAAACAGACATTTTTCCAAACCGGTAGAAGGGCAAAAGCTATACGGTTAGGCGGACAAAAGCGGACATTTTAGGACAGAAATTTGCATCCAAATAAAATTTTGCGAATCTTGAGTTAGTCACCTGGTGACTTGGAGTCACCAGGTGACTAACTCAAGATTTTCCCACTCCAATATTATTACTCCAAAATTATTATAGCCTATGTTTACGCCATTCTGGGAATTTACCAGGCAGTTCGTCTCCTTCAGCCCAAAGGAAAAAGAACAAATCAAAAGAGTCGCTACCCTCCGGGACGTACCTAAAAGCCATGCCCTGATCGACCTGGGTCAGACCGCCCAAGAAGTCTATTTCATCAATAAAGGGCTGCTGCGCTTCTATTACCTGACCGATGAAGGCAACGAAATTACCGGCTTCATTTTTCAGGAAAATATGATGGCCGGTTCTCACGAAAGTTTTTTTTCTCAAGTGCCGAGTACCCAGATCCTGGAAACATTGGAGGAGTCAGAACTATTGGTGTTTTCATATGATCAGCTCCAACAACTTTTTTCCGACATACCCAACATGAATGTTTTTGTCAGGAAACTCCTCGAACAGAGAATGTCGTTCGCCCAAAAGGTAGTTGCCTCCCTCATTATGAACAAGCCACAAGATCGTTACACCTCTTACCAGGAACTTCATCCGGGGCTCGAAAACCGAATACCACAACACATCCTGGCCAGCTATATGGGTATTACACCCGTTTCTTTGAGCAGAATTAGAAAAAGAATTTCAGACAAAAGATGATTTCTTTACAATTGTTAATGGATCAAGGCTTGATTACCTGCATCTTTGAAGTGTAATCAAAAAATATCTATCATGACACACTTAAAAACTGAAATCATCCTGAATGCCCCCAAAGAAACAGTCTGGAATACGCTGACTGCATTCGATCAATACGAAAAATGGAATCCTTTTATCGTGTCTTCAAAGGGCAAAGCCGTCCTTGGAACTAAGCTGACCAATAAAATGCTGAATAATGGGAAAGCGAATGTTTTCAAACCTGTTGTAACCAAGGTCGAGCCCAATCGCGAATTTGAATGGCTGGGAAGCGGATTACTGGGGATGTTCAAAGGAAGACACTATTTTATACTTGAAGAACTGGGAAACGAGCAAACGAAGCTCATCCACGGAGAAAAATTCAGTGGATTACTGAGCGGCATTATTTTAAAAATGATCGGAGATGAGACTTTACAGAACTTTCAGAAGATGAATAAGGCTTTGAAGGAGGTCGTGGAAAAATAGTTTTCCCACAACCAAAGATCGAGGGTAATACTTCCCTATTTTTTGTACCAATAATGCTTAGTTTGAAACCCCTTTATGATGTTTCAGGGTTATTCTTGGGCTTATAAAGGATGATTATTTGGACAATAATTGCTAAGAAAATCAGAATATATATCTCTAGCTGGGTGAATAATTCAACATCATCGAAAGCCTCTTTACTGAGAGCCACCTGGTATCTGCCTTCTTTTAGTTGAATTTTTGAAAGTTCGTTCAGTTTTTCCTTTATCTCGGAGAGCAACTTTTTATAAACATCTTTGCCTTGGTTCGAGGAGGCCTCCATTTTCTCTAGTTCTCCCAAATCATCCTGGAACATTTCAAAAACGATGGCCTCCCGGTCTGTTAGCTTCGTAGCCCGGTACCTTGAAGTCAAACTTTCTATTTCCTTTTGGAGCTGTACGTTCCGCTCTTTAAAAAAATCGGTATCTGCTGAAGCAACAGCCAGCTCTTTTTCATGAATCAAAAGCAAAAACTCGAATATCAAGTCGTTGGCAACAATCCGGTCTTCATAAATTGTAACGATACTGTTCTTAACCCTTCTAAAGTTTTCTTTGTCAAGAAGATTGGTTGTCAAGATTAAAAAGAAAACCAACAGCACGCTCAAAACCCACTTAACCTTATTGAATAATTTCATAGGTCATCCGTTTGTTATTTTGAAGTTGTTTAAATCAGTTCGATAATGCAATTTTTAAAACAAGTCCAAAGAGTTAATGTTCTCTGCGAAAATAGCTACTCTTTCAAATAAGCATGATAATCAGCGACTACCAGGTCATCTTTCATTTTCTGGTATCACCAAACTTATGTATTCTCAACTTTTTGCGCCTATCCCTGTCCAACATTTGTTTTAATTTTGAATATATTTCAGCTCCATTTTTTTACATTCAACAATCAAAACAATGATCACCAGATCGCTTCTCTTTATTCCATGTTTATTTCTGATTAATTGCTTAAACGCCCAGGACCTCCAAACAGAAAACGTCTTCCTCATCACTCTTGACGGCCTGCGATGGGAAGAAGTTTTCCAGGGAGCCGTGGATAGTATGATGACCGATCGTGAATTTGTTGGCGACCCTACAGCAATCCAACAACTATTCGACGCCCCTACTCCAGAAGAACGCCGCACTAAATTGATGCCCTGGTTTTGGAGTACCATAGCGACCTCCGGACAACTATACGGTAATCGAAAATATGATAACAAAGTCAATTGCTCTAATCCGTATTGGTTCTCTTACCCTGGTTACAGTGAAATACTCTGCGGCTTCGTTGATCCTTCTATCAATTCAAATGACAAAGTCTGGAATCCTAATAAAACCGTCCTGGAATGGTTCAATGACCAGCCGGCTTACAACGGCCGGGTAGCCGCTTTTGGTTCCTGGGACGTATTCCCTTATATCATCAATGAAAAAAGAAGTGGTATTCCGGTTAATGCAGGCTTCCGAGTTGCGGAGGGTTCTGAGCTGAGTGAAAAAGAACTTTTTCTTAATGAGCTTCAGCCGAGCGTGCCTAGTCCCTGGTCGACCGTACGCCTGGATGCTTTCACCCATCACTATTGCCTGGAATATGTAAAGCGGAAGCATCCAAAGCTGGTTTATATCGCCTATGGCGAAACAGATGACTTCGCACATGATGGAGCGTATGACCACTACCTGAAATCAGCCCATCAAACCGATCAGTGGATCAAAGAACTGTGGGATTATGCGCAGTCAGATCCCGTTTATGCAGGAAAGACCACCTTCATCATCACTACCGACCATGGCAGAGGCCATAGCCCCAAGAACAGGTGGGAAGGCCACGGACAGGGATGGGAAGGCTCAGATGCTATTTGGATGGCCATCATCGGTCCGGATACACCTGCCCTGGGAGAGGTAAAAACGGCCGGTGAGTGGTGGCAGAATCAGATAGCGAAAACGGCGGCAGCCCTGCTCGGAATGAACTATGAGAATGATGCTAAGCCCGTGGGGGGAATTATTGACAAAGTTTTTAATAAGTAACATGGGGTTGTGTAAAAAGTCCTTCGGCCTTTTTCCCCAACCCCAAGTTTTTATCCAGGTAAGGCTCCAATCTGCCCCAAAATGCCCATTAATCCTCCACCTTCAGGAACTTCGACTTCAAAGCTGGCAATTTTCCCATTTTTAAATGTCAAAGTAAATTGCTCTTCCGGCAGCTTGAAAGAACGATTGGTCGGAGCTATTACACCTATACCCATAGGAGTCAAGTCAAAACCCCGGGTATGTTTACCAGCCATTTGGACACTGCCTTGCACCACATCTCCCGACTCACTAATCACTTTCAATGAATTACTCAAATTAGGACAAGCTGCTTTCAAAGTGTACATCATACCGACATAGGCATCTCTTCCCAATGGCTCGGGAGCCGGGCCTATAAATTGAAAATCATCAGACAAATAACTTCCGTATTCTTCAGGAGAGCTATTAAAGAAGGTATTATTCCAGGCGAGAACGGTTTCTGAATGGGTCATAGGGCAAAAGGTTTTAGGTTTTTTAAAAATTGACATTCATAAGATACTGATATTTGGGAAGGCCTGCAAAAAAACAAGAGTTTATCTAGACATGTCATGTTTAAGACATGACATGTCTAGACGATTGATTACAAACAACTACAAATCAAGGCTTTATAAGTAAAAAAAATCACACCTAGAGGACATGTCATGTCTTAAACATGACATGTCTTCACTGCCTGGCCTCCAGCGCCTTCCGAGCCTTCTCAAAATGTGCCTTGATCTTCGGCACCGGCGTATCCTGATAACCCATCTCAATCAAGCCCTCTTTTTCATCCAACACCCGCAACAACTCCCCGGCTGCCTTCTTCTCGGCTGCCGGATCCGTACTACCCACCTCTCCGATCCACACCGGGCTGGTATGCGCAAACAAATAACTATCCATCAAGGGCCAGGAAACCTCCCCACCATATGCCATCACAGCTACCCAACCTCCTTCCGGCAAGTCAATCTCTCCGGAAAAGCGTTTATTCCCGGCTTTTGCCAGTCCATCACTTTTCCAGGCTACTTCTCCATTCACTAATATTTCAATAGTTTCTACTGCTTTAGAAGAAGCCATTTCCAACGACCACTTGGCCTTATCTACTTTATCAACCACCTCTCCCGGCTGCTTACTTTCTAATCGAAAATCGAGCAAGGGACCGTTCGTCACAAAGCTGTGCCCTTGCCTGAATCGCTTCAAATAATTTTCAAAGGTAAAGGGCATACCGTCTTCCATCCTTACGTATACACGGGTAGTACCCACGGCCATCGTCCGGTAATAATCTGTCATCACATCCGTTCCGGCAGAAGCCGCAATGGGAATACCCAGGTTTAATAATCGATGCCACAAACGGGCCGTCCCTAACTCGTCCGACCACAAGCAGGCTACTTCCAAATGATCTACCAATCCTAGTACCGCGTCGGCTACAAAGGCTCTTGGAATACCCCTGGAGTTGCCTGGCGCGAAGGGCTTTTGTACCGACACCGGGTGCACATATCCGCCAAGCCCTCCGTTCTGATGGGCAAACTCCAGTGCCTCTCCATTCGGCCGGTCATCACCTCCATATACCTGGTAGCCCGGGCCCCAGACCCACGGCCAGAATAAGTCAGATGTGCCGATCAGTTCCATATGGCCCAGAAAATGAGAGCGGATCTCCTGGCCGAAGCGAACCATGCGTCCGTTTTGGTCCTTTTCCCAACCCCAGAGGTCTTGTTGTAAAAAACGGTTGTGTAAATTGGCCAGGAGCGGGATAGCCACATCCAGATCTTCTCCTTCCATATCGGGGTAAAGGTCTTCCGGGTCTAACAATAACGGGCCGCCGTAATTAAGATGAAAATGATGGTCACCTGAGTACCAACCGGCAGCTTTGGCATCCCATAGCCGATCCAATTCTATATCGACCGTCACCGTAGTACCGGCCTCAACTTTAACTCTTTGCGTCACCTCCGGAGTCACAATTCCCTGAACCGCTGAAATACTCACTTCCCCTGCCGGGGCTGTCAGAGCCAATACGCCCGGGCTATAGAAAAAGATGCGCCCATTTTGTCCTTCAGAACGCACCGCTCCCGCTTCCGGAAGCAACGGATGCCCGTTTTGGTCCAACACATTCAGACGAGCTGCTACACTTGAGGGATCACCTTTGAAATGAGTGCGTATGATAACTTGCCCATACTTTTCTTTGTAGTTCCAGGATTTGACCGGAAGTATTTCTACAAGGCCTCCTTTTGTGGAAATACGCTTGAGCACAGTGCTTTCACTTGGCGTCGCTTCCGTAAAATACACCCAGGCCAGGTCCGGGCTCAATACAGGTGATAAGGGCATCCCCTCGCTGCCTGTCAGCACGATGTAGGTATTCGGTCCTCGCATGCTTTTCAGACGCAGTTCGTAGCCGTCTCCTTGCGGCCAGGTGTAGGCCACCGTTTGCCCATCCACACCGAGGTCAAAATTGGTTTGCGCTACGATCCAGTCTGAATCAAGGGTGTAGGCTCGTGGAGTAGCGGCCCCCAGGTCCTGATACTCAATGGCATCGGCACTACCCCAACGTTTTTTATTGATATACAAAATTTCTTCACTGTTGGGAAAAGGCTGAGGACGACGCTCCTGGTGCATGGAAGAAATCAGCTTCTTCTTTTCCCCTGAAGCTACCTCCATCCGCCAGATATCGAGATCCCCATCCACAGCAGAAGAGTAATAAACATATTGTCCGTTTTGGGAAAAAGCAGGATCCAGGTCCACCGCCGGCTCGTCTATAAGCACTCGTTCCCCACCATTTTCAAGATCCAGCAAGACGATCTCCGTGTCTTCGGAATCATCTCTGACAAAAGCCAGGTAGCGTCCGTCAGCTGAATAATCCGGGCGAGAATCCATGCCGGCAGTATTCGTTAATTGAGTTGCGATTCCACTGGTCAGATCGAAGGACCATAACCAGCCTTTAGCTGCAAAAACGATGGTTTTTCCATCCGGAGAAACAGCCAGATCGGTCGGGCCTGAAGTCATAATAGGCATCTCAAAACCCTCAAAGTAAACATGGTGCCCAAAGCCGTCCACCTTGGGATAGCGATTGGTCCATTGGGCGTAAGTGAAAAAAGGAATTAGTAGAAAAAAAAGTGTGAGTTTTTTCATTTTAAGCTAAGTTGATGATAAGTCCTGCCTAAAATAAAAAAACCGTTTCAAAAAACTTAGTTGAATCTTCAAACAATCATGCCCCGGGCTGCTCATCATCAGCTTGTTTTTGCTTTCATATTAACCAAACAAAGAGCCCAGCCTCCATCTAGTCGCCGCTTCAACTCCAATCCATTCTTTGTTTTAAAAAGTGAACTAATTCGGCAGCAATCTCCCGGTGCTCTTCCAAGCTGGGATGCGCATCACAACCACCGATATATTGTTTTGTAAAGAAATATTTATCTACTTTCAAATCTCCCTGAGCCTGTAGAAAATCAACTACCCCCGTCAAATACTTTTTCAGCATACGAGTCAATTGTGCATCTCCCATTGGGCTAGTCAGACAAATGATCTCCGCTTTCGGATAATATGAGCGTATATCCTGAATAAATTGGACATAGGCACTACAAAATGCTAAAGAATCCTGAATCCCATCATTCTGTCCCAGACAAATCGTGACCACATCGGGTTGGTATTCTTCGAATGACCAATTTAAGCTATCTCCCCGCATATCTATTTTATCAAAGACCTCAGGCATATGGATTTCCATACCGCAGCAACTCCTGATCAGGCCTATTCCTGATACAGCACTGAGATGCCATTGTGCATTCATTTCACGGGCGGCCACCGGACCATAGCTATAGTATGCATTATGCTGATCGTGCCAGCGCCCTTCACCGCAAGCAACCTCAGAAGTGTCCGCTCCGGCGCCGCAAGTAATAGAATTACCAATGAACTCTATCTTTCTGGATGGTTCCCTGGGCAACCCATGTAATTCATCGCATAAAATACCTCTAACGGAAATCCATCCGATATTGGCTTCCGTATTTTTGCAGATCAATACATGGTGCACTTTATTATCCAGGTTTTCGGCCACCAGGATAGTATCTATTGAATTCCGGCCTTCAAGTCGAATGCGTCTGCTTTGGCCATCTAATACCAGCTCGAGGTAATTCTGTTTAGCACTTCCTAACTGCTGGTCCTGAATAATCAGTCGGCACTCCCTTCCTTTAAAAGCAAATTCTAAATAAACACCCGGCTGATACAGTCTGACCTCATCCTTATAAGTGTAATCGGCCCGGCCGGTATATCTGATCAAATCGTTTTTAGGATGAAAAAAAGATAATGGTGGGGGCTGCCGATCTGACAACAAATTACAGCCTGACACAACAATCAAACCAAATAGGAAAGTGGATAATCGGAATTTCATTTCAAAAAATTTAAGGAATAATTATGAAAGGACGGATCCCTGCCTGAAGCTGTTTGCTGAGGTGTAGCCAATAAACTCCCCCCGGCAAATCGGAGGGCACTTGAATATTACCGGAAGGTGTAAGCCATTGTTTTACCTCGCGGCCCGATCCATCCAGAAGCCTGATTCCAATTTCTTCATTCGGCTGCTTCGGTACTCGTATATTTAATTTATTTCCCGCAGTAACGGGATTTGGATAAAGTTCAAAATCAATAGCCGGCATTTTTACTTCTGTTTTAAGTATCGTTCCTTCCACAATAAAAGCTAGATCCCAACTGAAAGGAGGGGCTACAATATCCAGGACCTGATTCGAAGCAAAAAGCTGATCAGTGCTCACAACCTGCCCGGTTTGGGGATCGTACCAATTAATGACATAAGCACCATCTTCGAAATCATCGATTAGGATGTTGCAGGCCGGAGTATCCTCGGGGATTCCGTTGTCCTTAATATTCGCATGATTGTATAAATTATTTAAGATCCAGCCTGCAGCCCTCGTCCGGTCTTCCGAAATGAGTACATAAGCATCTACCTGTGAACCTAAGCCCTCGAAGGCATAAGCAGCAATTGTTATCCAGTCAGTACCGGTATTGTCTACCCTGATCGTATGTTCTCCGGCAGGAATATCAACAGAATAGGTGCTATTTGTAACCGCATTTTCCTCCAGAATGAGCTCATCGTCCAGCCAGATGGCAATTTTAGGATCCATTCCTGTATCATTAGCCGTTTTAACGATAAACTTACCTTCTTGGGGATAATTCACTGAAAAAACAGGAGGACTACGGTATTGTGTATTCCATTGTGAACCATATAAAAATTCCCCTAGAGCAGCAGTGGCCGGTTCTACATGCCCGTTTTGATCAATGGAAATATTCTTTTCACCAATTCCTGCCCAGCTAAGTACCGGGATTAATGAAAGGTCGCCGGGAGCTCCCTGTACAATGGATTCGGCCGGCTGCATTTTTTTTTCAACAAAAGGAACCTGCTTACTTAATTGAGAAACACCCCAAAAATGATGGTAAAGATTCTGAGGATGAATATAGCTCTCCCACCACCAACTCATACCCGATCCCAAACCTCCACTAAATAATCCTCCCCATAAAGCATTGTGAAAATGAATCCCGTCGGGATCCTGCTCCGCCAGGTTGACTACGCCTCTCAGTCCGAATTCTCCATTGAGAGCAGGCTTCCCAAATTGCTCTAAGTGCGATCGAAGGCCGGCGGCCAACGCCCTTTCCAGGTTTGGATTATTCAGATAGACATGCGTCTGGGTAAAGGAAAAATCCGGGTGGGCCCAAACTCGCTCATCAACAAGCCCTTCCCCGTAGCTGGTAGTAATAAGATGTTTATTCGGATCGATATTTTTTAAGAATTCACCCATTTTAAAATGCCAGTCGGCTACAATGTCTTTATTTGATTCAAATTGATCAGTCCAGTGAACCTCATTGAACAATTCCCAGCATAAGATACTACGCGCATATCCCCAGCGGGCCACTATATACCGGAATCGATTTTCGGTGTGGGCTAAAGCCTCCTCATTATTAAAAAACTCCAGTGTATTTTGACAAGGGCCCCCATTGGCTGCATTATAAGGACTTTCGTTCCAGTTGGGATTAACTTGGGTAGATACTGGCCCGTGATGCTGTAAAGTCAACATGACATAGATTCCATTTTCTGCGCAAAAATCGAATAGCCAATCCTGATAAAAACAGTTAGTCTGCTTATAATTCCTTAATCCCAAAAAACCATTTCCCATACTCCACTCTAGCCCCAGGCCCCAGTGAGCGTGCCACAGCCTGAAAAAGTTACCGTTATTGGCTGATAGTTGATCCAGCCAATTTTTGTAGTCTATATAGGGATTATTGTCCTGCCAGGCAATATTTTCACCGATAGGGATATAGGAAGCTCCATCGTCAAATTGCAGGTAATTAGAATTGCCTGCCCGAACAAAGCCATGGTTTAATTCCGAAGAGGCTTCTACACAGTGAAAGGTATATTCTTCGGAGGCCATCTCTCCATCTTGATCTTTCAAAAACACCCTAAAGGTCCATGTTCCTGTTTCATTGGGAGAAAAACGCAGCCTGAAACTTCCCTCTCCTTTAATAGAAATCGATCCACTGCTGCCGTTAAGGGTGAAATCTTGCATAAAGAACCCGTCAATGGTCTTACTCTGACCGGAAGGAGCTGTAAAATGCCCGGATACCCATACCTGGTCATAATCAAAAGGATTAGAGTAATTAGCCTCTATATCAACCACAGCCTCCATTTTACCAAATAACTCGACCGTCGAATTTAGAATTGTCACATCACGAATTTGAGGCTCCATCAGAGATTCTGTTGCAGCAGCCGCAGTCGAAACACCTAGCAAAAGAGTACAAACGCTTATTCTGGAAAGTATAAGTTTTACCATATTATTATTGACATGAATAAGGGAAAATTAAGAAGTTTTAAAAACCAGTTTTTTTCCTTTCAAAAAGATGCAAACCAGGTTTACTACTAAGATATTTTCTCTAGTTCGTTAGCAAACATGCCCTACTGTGCAAAAATCAGAGGTAGCTGTAACAATTCCTTGTTATTTCAACCAAAATGTAAAGAACACCCCCCTTATTTGAATACTCTCCCTCCAAATAAAACAAAGTTTGGTTAATAAATTTAATTCTAAAATAATATTCCAGGCTTCTTCTACAAACCAATAATATCATATGAAACGATTTAAGCTTTTATTAATGCTAGTCTTAATGACGGTTTCCGGGCTCGAGGCTCAGGTCCGAACGATTTCCGGAAAAGTTACCGGATCTGATGGTGAAGCCCTGATTGGTGCCACCATTTTAGCAGAAAACAACGCTAGTAGAGGTACTGTTACAGATTTTGACGGGACCTATACGATACAAGCTGCTACGGGCGAAACCTTAGTGGTCTCCTATACGGGCTACCTCACAAAGGAAATCCAGGTAGGCACATCGAACACACTGGATTTTACACTAGAGATTTCATCAGAAGTACTGGACGAAGTAGTGGTCGTCGGTTACGGCACTCAGAAAAAGACTGATTTGACTGGAGCTGTATCATCGGTTTCCGGAGATGATTTGAGGAGCTCTGTTACTACCAATATCGACCAGGCATTACAAGGTCGGGTAGCAGGCGTACAGGTCACCCAAAATTCAGGACAGCCCGGAGGTGCAGCCTCCATCCGAATTCGAGGGTCCAATTCCATCACAGGCTCAAGCGAACCATTATATGTAATCGACGGAATTCCTTTCCAGGGAGACGGGGCTTCCGTAGCCGGATTTGACTGGGCGGGTGGTGCTAATGGCCAAAATAGAGTCAATCCGCTATCTACTATTAACCCAAATGACATAATTAGCATCGAAGTCCTGAAGGATGCTTCTGCCACCGCTATTTATGGAGCAAGAGCAGCCAACGGAGTTGTTTTAATCACCACCAAACGAGGGGAGGCTGGACAGGCAAAGATCTCCTATAATGGTTATTATGCCATCCAAACGCTTCCTAACCAATTAGAAATGATGAGCCTTCCTGATTATGCGTCCTATCAGGCTCAGATCGCCAACGACCTCGACCTGCAAGTCAACGAGCGCTACCTGGACCCCAGTCTGCTCGGAGATGGTACTAACTGGCAGGATGAAATATTCAGAGACGCCGGCATGCAAAGCCACCAACTTTCGGTATCCGGCGGGACCGACAAAACACAGTATGCCGTATCCGGCGGTTATTTTCAACAAGATGGAATTATTATCGGATCAGATTTTGAAAGATTTACCACCCGGGTTAATCTGGATAATACGGTGAATGACTGGCTCAAAATCGGAGCTAGCCTGGCCTATGCCAATACTGCCGAAAAGATCACCCTCAATGACGGAGGAGATGGAGTGATCATGCAGTCTCTTGTAATGCCTCCAGATGTATCCGTTCGAGACATTAACGGCGAATTTGCCGGGCCTTCTAGTAACACTGCCGACATCAGTTTCAACCCGGTGGGAGCAGCCTTACTCAGAAACAACACCCTTGACCGGGAGAGGCTAATGGCCAATTTCTATGGTGACTTACAGCTGTTCAAAGGACTTAGCTTTAGGTCCGAAATCGGTTTTGACAATAATCATTCTTTGAACAAATCCTTTCATCCTACTTATGATTGGGGCGTACTTCAAAATAATGAAAACCAGCTTCGACAGCGTGAAGAGACTAACTTCTTTTGGATCTGGAAAAACTATTTAACCTATCAACTGGAATTGAGTGGAGGGCATAACCTGACAGCTCTGGTGGGAGCCGAAGCTCAGAAATCTTCCTGGGAAGGTTCGCAAATCACCAAAAAAGAATTCTCCAGCAATGATATCCAGGTCCTAAGTGAAGGAAATGATGTCACCTCACGAACTACAGGCTGGAAAGACGCTGCTTCTCTGGCCTCCTATTTTGGAAGGTTTAATTATGCTTTCGATAACCGCTATCTCCTCACCTTTACTATGAGAGCAGATGGCTCCTCCAAATTTGGTCCTAACAATAAGTGGGGATATTTTCCTTCCGGATCGGTGGCCTGGCGTTTGAGCAATGAGAAATTTATGGAATCCCTGGATTTTATATACAATATGAAAATTCGATTGGGCTATGGAGAAGTTGGGAATCAGGCAATTGCCAATTATTTATACGGCTCTTCCCTGCTTACCGTGAATACACCCTTCGGAACCGGATATCGCCTGGAAAAGATCTCCAACCCAGACTTAAAGTGGGAAGCTACCAAACAATTTAACGCAGGTCTGGATCTTTCTTTATTCGATGGCCGGATCGACTTCACGCTGGATGTCTATCAGAAACAAACATCCAACATGCTGTTGCAATTGTCGATCCCCAGTTATTTGGGAGGTACCAACTACAATGACATTAGCGCACCTTTCGCTAATGTGGGTCGAATGGAAAACAAAGGCTTTGACCTGTCATTGTCGACACGAAACATTACCGGACCGAAGTTCAACTGGTCTAGTAATGTGATCTTTTCAAGAAATGTCAATGAAGTTCTTGAACTGGATGACGATGCCAGGATCTACTGGCGGAACCTATATTGGTACAGCGAATTTCAAACGGCCACCCGTACTAGTGTCGGCCAGCCTGTAGGCATGTTTTATGGATACATCACAGAAGGCATTTTCACTAATGCGCAAGATATTCTGAATCATGCCGTTCAGATCGATGACGGAACCGGCCGAAACTTTGTCAATAAAACACAGGGAGTATGGATCGGGGATGTTAAGTTCAAGGACTTGAATGGGGACGGCGTCATTGACGTGAATGATCAAACCATCATCGGGAACCCAAATCCAGACTTCACCTTTGGCTTCAATAATACCTTCAGCTATGGGCCGTTTGACCTTACCGTTTACATTAATGGTGCTTCAGGAGCTGATGTCTTTAATTATTCCCGTGTCGTCATTGAGGGACAAACCAGTGTGTTTAACAACCAGGCTGCCACTGTATCTAATCGGGCTCAATTTGCGCTGATAGATCCGAGTGGAGCGGATGATAATCCTGAAAATGTTGTATTAGCTAATCCGGGGGCTGATATTCCCCGTCCTTCCACCAATGACAATAACCGGAACAACCGGATGTCTGATCGGTTTATTGAGGATGGTTCCTACCTCAGAATCCAAAATGTTCGGTTCAGTTATACCTTACCCAACACACTAACCCGAAAGTTTCGGATCGAGCGATTGAAGCTGTATGTCAATGCTCAAAATCTGTATACCATAACTAACTATTCAGGTTACGATCCCGAGATCGGTTCCTTCAATCAAGATCCGCTACTCCAGAACGTAGATATGGGGCGATATCCGTCTCCCAGGTTATTCACATTTGGATTGGATGTAGACTTTTAAACCATATGAATCTCCAAACTACAAATTCGATATAATGAAAAATATATTTAAATATCTCATTTTACCCACCTTCCTGCTACTTTCTTTGGGAGCTTGCAGTGACGAGTTTTTAGAAATAGAGCCTGCTGACCGCCTAACGGCGGATAATTTTTTCAAATCGGAAGGAGAGATCAAAGCTGCGACAGCTGCCTTATACGGATTCCCCTGGTTTGATTTCAACGATAAATTTGCCTGGTGTGCCGGCGACTGTATGTCGGGCGATCTTTATCACACCTGGGATCAGGAAGGCCAGTTTTTCTACTTTTCATTCAATTCCGGTAATGCCCACCTGTCATCTGGCTGGAAGGGCTTGTATCGGGTGGTCTCCTATTCCAATTCTATCATTAATGATATGCCGAGATCCGCTCAAGGCAATGTACCGGAAGCTGTAATAAATGAGGCTCTTGGTGAAGCACGCTTCATCCGGGCAATGGCGTACTACTTGTTGGCTGAATATTGGGGAGACGTACCTATTGTAGAAAACTCTACACAAATTGTGACTTCTAACGACTTTTTCCTGCCAAAAAACACCCGAAAAAGTGTTCAGGAATTTATCAGAAGAGACCTCGAATTCGCGGCTCAGAACCTTCCGGCATCCGACTCACCCGGGCGCGTTACACGATGGTCGGCCCTGGGTTTGTTAGCCAAGCTACATCTGACCATGGCTTCTGATCTCAGCGATCCCAATTCCGGGCAGAATTTTGACCTGGCCAAGCAGTTTGCCGCTGAGGTCATTAACAATAGCGGCTTGTCCTTAATGTCCAATTACGAACAGATTTTCCAGTACGATTATAATAACAACGAAGAATCACTCTTTGCCCTGCAATGGATGGAAGGATCTTATGCCCTGGGGAACAGCCGGCAGGCCAACTGGGCACGAAGTAGTTTGATTACAGGCAATACAGAAGCTTGGGGAGGAGGCAAAACCGTCACCTATGATTTTCTCCAGCAAGTGGAAGGGGGTGATCGCCGCCAACCGGCTATCTACATGTCACACGGGGATTATTATCCTGAACTGAGAAAGGAGGATGGAGGATATACCTATTATATAGTTCATCGCGACCCCACCGACCCTAATACTATTTTGGAAAACGCATCCCCGCTTTTAAATAATCTGAAAAAGTATGTTATCGGAAGTAATAGCGATACGGGTGGTGGAGTATCTACCGGTCAGGCCACCCGGATCAATCAAATTCTACTCCGTCTTTCTGATGTTTATATGGTCTATGTAGAAGCAGCATTAGGGGCTTCAGCGAATACAAGTGACCCACTTGCACTTCAGTACTTTAACACCATTCGTGGGCGGGCCGGTCTTCCTTCAAAATCCAGCCTCACTTTTATGGATATCCTGAAGGAAAGGAGAGTAGAATTTGCATTGGAAAGTATTAATTGGTTTGATATCAAGCGGTATTATTATCGCGATCCGGCAGGGGCCGTCAATTATTTGAATAACATGAACCGCGAAATCAGCTATTTACGCGACACCGGCCCGAATGCAGCAGATGAGAATTCCCTGGACGGTTATACCATCAACGAACCAACTACTCCGATTACAATTAACGAAGCTCAAATGTGGATGCCTATTCCATCTGCTGAGGTTGTTGCCAACCCATTGCTGGGACCGGATCAGCCTGCAGAAGAATATACTTTTAATTGATTTTCTCAAGGAATATCAAAATTAAAATTTTGCAAAAAATGAAATCTATATATAAAAATTTATGGCTCCTTGCCATGTTGATCCTAATAGCTTCAATGGTAACTACTTCTTGTGAAAAAGAAGAAGTTTCTACCATCGAAGATATTGGTAATCCCAGGGTTGTATATATCCGTTCAACTAATCCTGATGCAGCAGACTCCTTATTAGTTGGCGCCTTTATGGGAAGCCTCATAGCTATAGTTGGAGAAGATCTGAAGTACACCAAAGAACTTTGGTTTAATGATCAACAAGCTACCCTCAACCCAACCTATATAACCAATACGACCATCATCGTAAATGTACCGAGTACTGTTCCAAAGGAGGTCAACAACAAAATTCGGTTCGTTTTTGCCAATGGAGACGAAATGCTGTACGATTTTTCGGTCAATGTACCAGCCCCTGTTCTTCATTCCATTAAGAGTGAATATGTGGAGGACGGCGACATAGCCGTTTTGAAGGGAGACTTTTTCTTCGAACCTACGACCGTCCTTTTCCCCGGTGGTCAGGAAGGAGAAATTGTAGTACTCGACAAAACAGAGCTCCAGGTTAGGGTGCCTGCCGGAGCCGAAAAGGGGGCCATTTCCGTACAAACCAATTTCGGCACGGTCAATTCTGATTTTCTTTTTCGGGACGATCGCAATATTGTGGTCAATTTCGACGACCTGCGCCACCGCAGTTGGAATTCGCCCATTGCTCATGTAGATGCCGGAGAAGGGGAACTAACCCCCTGTTCAGGCAATTACACCTATTTCAA
Organism: Bacteroidia bacterium; assembly: GCA_030430845.1. Taxonomy (GTDB): domain Bacteria; phylum Bacteroidota; class Bacteroidia; order Chitinophagales; family Saprospiraceae; genus JANQPA01. The sequence goes on from JAUIKE010000099.1 coordinate 28,974, forward strand.
AATGGAAGGCCTCGGTGCCTGGCAATGGGTAAACGAACTCAATATGATGTATATCGCCGAAGATGGAGAAACCGGCCGAGGAGATGTCCCCATCTTTCCTGCCGGAGCATCTCCCAATGAATGGGGAGTCCGCTTTGAGATCAATGTACCTTTTGAGTGGAGAGAAATTCCGCTGGAAATCTTTTTTGCCCCGTTTGGAGGTGATCATGGCCGGGACATCCCGGTGCCTTTGGCCCGCTGGAGGCCCTGGGAGGACAATGGCCTTTTCCAAACCGACGGCTGGGAAACAGTGACTGTACCATTAACTGAATTCACTGAGGATAAAGATGGGAATTCAGCCTCTCTTGACGACCTTTCAGGCTACACCAATATTACCATAATGCTTTTTGGGGCTGCAGATAATTCTACCGATGTTCTGATAGGTCTTGACAATGTAAGAGTGGTAAGACTTTAATTCTTAAAAAAGGAAAATCATGAATAAATCATATAAAATTCTAAGCTATCTGTGTGCAGGACTGCTAGCCAGCTTCATTTTATTTACAGCTTGCGACAAATCAGATGAAGACCCCAAGAGCACAGCTGTGGAATTATTGAGTTTCGGGCCTTCACCCGCCTTACGAGGAGGAGAGCTTAAAATTATCGGAAACAACCTTGAAAAGGTCAGCAGCGTCATATTGCCGACCAACGTCAGTGTTTCTTCATTTTCCACCAAAACTTCAGAACTGATTACCTTAGTTATTCCTGAAGAAACGGTAGAAGGGCGCATAATTCTCAAGACCGCAGAAGGGGATGTTACATCTATTTCTATGCTGACCATCTCAGAACCTATTGTATTAAGCTCTTTTAGCCCGCAAACAATCAGGCCAGGCGAAGTATTAAGCATCGAAGGAGATTATCTTAATCTGATCAAATCTGTAAGTTTCAGCTCAAATATTTCAGTCGAAGCCACCTCTTTTGTCAGTCAATCTAAGGAAACAATTGAAGTAAGGGTGCCCGAAAATGCACAATCAGGCCCTATCGCCATTCTGAATGGAGATGAAATGCCTATTATAGTGCGTTCAGAAATGGATTTAACGGTCAGCCTTCCACAGGTAAGCCAGTTTTCACCTAATCCGGTAAAGGCAGGCACTATGCTAACACTTGAAGGTTCCGACCTGGATTTGGTCAAGGAAGTTAAATTTTCGGGCTCTGCGGCTGTTTCGGAATTTGTCAGTCAGTCTCTTGAAAAAATCGAGCTTATGGTTCCTTCGGATGCACATGATGGAAGTATATCGCTGGTGGCCGCCTCTCTTGTAGAAGTATCTACTTCGGAGGAACTGGTAATGGTGGTACCCGAAATCACTGAGGTGTCACCCAATCCTGTAAAAAATGGTGAAGCTTTAACGATCACCGGAAAAGACCTGGACCTGGTCACCTCTGTAAGTTTTGGAGGAGGACACGAGGGCACTATTTTGGATGGAGCTACAGAAACTGAAATGAGTATTCAGGTCCCGATGGAAGCCATCGAAGATTTGGTTACATTAACAACTGCGGCTGATAAAACCGTGACCACCACAACTATCCTCAACCTGGTTCAGCCATCTATCAGTGCACTTAACCCGTCTGATGCCAAATTTGGTGATGAAATAACAATCGAAGGGGATCATTTAGACCTGGTCACCTCAGTCATTTTTTCAGGAGGAGAAGAGGCCGCTGTTAACAGTGCCTCCGAGAATACGGCCACCGTGACCGTTCCGGTAGGCGCCACAAGCGGGCCTATTACCATTGTGACCACCAATGGGAGCCAAGTTATTTCCGAGATTGATTTAACAATTCTGGTTTCAGTAAATGCTATTATTACAGATATGCCGGACATGGCTGCCCCCGGCGATTTAATCAGTATTGCAGGAGAAAAACTGGATGAAATTA
>JAUIKE010000100.1 GCA_030430845.1 Bacteroidia bacterium
CTCCAAACCCATTCGTGGGTGAAACTCAGATTGGTTTCAACTTGCCAGAGGCATCTGATGTGACGATCACCATCAACGATGTAACGGGTAAGACACTGAAAGTGATCCGTGGAGCCTTCGATAAAGGATACAACACTGTAAACGTGAACGATCTGCCAAGTGGTGTCATGTACTACACACTTGAGTCTGGTGACTTCACTGCAACATTGAAGATGATCCATATCAAGTAAGGTATGGAGGAGGGGGGTAGAAAGTCCTTCCGTGCGGAACGTATGGTCGGCTTTTACCCACCCCAGATAAAAAAAACGAAAGGTATGGGGCAGCTTATAAAAGCTAAAAAGCCTATAAGCTGCCCAAGCCTTTTAAAAATTTAAATACATGCATTGATTTATTTCCCTACTGTTTATAGCGAAGTTGTTTAAAGTTATCGTACTTACCTGCGCGTGAAGCATTATGGTTACTGAACGGCAGCTATTTTTCGTCCCGTCCTACTCAGGCGGACGCAACTCAAAATGAGCTTTGTCAGTAGCCATAAGCCTTCACGCTCGCTTACAGTAGATAACTTTAAACAACTTCAGCATTTGAATGGGAAAAGAATTAAAATAAATCAAAGCATTTGCTACAACTTAAAAATTTAAGGCAGAGGTTTAGTGAAAAAGTACATAGAACAGGGGAGGCACAAAAACAAAAACATGGTTCAGCGCATAAAGAATTTTATAGATATAAGAGGAAAGAAAAGACATTACATTAGAGTAGAGGTTTTATTTGGTAATCCAAAAAAACATTGCACCGGCTCAGGAATATGTAAAATTATAACCAATTTCAATTCCCAGGGAACAGAAAAAAACAAAAGACATTGTACAAAAGGCCGAGGGTTAGCCAGCTGGAACACAAAAGGTGAATTAATCATTTCCATTTTTAAGGGATCGATGTGTACTCATCTAAAGAAGAGATATTTTTCCAAACAAAATTTTGAAGTAATTGAGCCCATCGCCACCGAATTCGAGATTTTACATAAAGAAGAGCGGCAAAATGTTATCATTGTACCAGGAAGGTATCTCATCATAGAATCCCAATCTTCTTATGATATTTTTTTTGGCGAGTGTTTATTTCTCGCTCGAGGAGAATAGCGATGGCCCCCTAAGTTTTTAAAGGAGGCGGTACATAATGGTAAAAATTCGGTAGAACTGTTCCGTTCTTGACCCAAAATATTTAAAGGTCATTTGCCGGCAAATGACCTTTAAATATAGATTTTCACTGCAACTTAAACTTCACCGGCAAATTTACACTTACTTTTACCGGAATGCCTCGTTGCTTACCAGGCGACCAGCTGAGTTGTGTGTTCAGTAAATCAACGATCCTTAGCACCTCGTCTCCACAGCCTGCTCCGATATCCCGGAGCATTTCGACATTGGTAATTTGCCCCTCTTCATCGATCACAAAACTGACGACCACGGTTCCCTGTACGCCGTTCTCGCGTGCGATCGGCGGATACTTGATCTGGTCATAAACAAACCCGAGCATGGCTTTTTGGGTACAAGTCCATTTTTCTTCCCGATCGTTAACCCTGGCGCAGGACTCCAGGCTGGGCATTTCTTCAGCTCGGATAAAGATATCCGGCATTTCTTCTTTTTCAACAATTTTGGTCGGCATAGGTAAGGGATCGGGCTTGGACTTTTCTTTTTTCTCGTATTTCTCTACGGCACTCTTGTCCGTAATGCTCATGTCCACAAACTCGATCTCTTCTTCTTCCAGCATTTTCTCTTCTTCCACTTCTTCAATAACAGATGGCGGAGGTGGTGTTGGTTTAGGACGTTCAATGGTTCGGGGTATGACCTCTATGTCCACCTCCAGGGTGCCGACCTCAAACTGTTGCCGATCTGTAAGGGGCGCATCAGTCCAACTGAAGGCAAAAATGACGGACAGCAGAGCACTGGCCAGGCCCAGCTTCAAAAAGGCCGGTCGAAATCTAAAGAGATCTACCTCCCTGTATTTATTCCTTCCGCCTTTTACCTGTCGGGGCTTAATATTTCGGTGAAAAAATCGGCGCATGCACCAAATCGTGACTATCAGGAAAAAGATGATAGCCGATAGCGCCAGCAGTAGCTGTGAACTATTCATAGCAAAATCCATAATGTGTTGATTGAAATGAAAAAATGATCTGGCGCCAGGATGTCAGCAGGGTAAAGGTTTGTTAAGTGCTGACTGTCAATTACATAGATGTAGGTGGGCTTGTTTTTGGTGTGCAATAAATAAAAAAAAGGTTGTGAGCACAGCTCACAACCTTTTTTTTATTTGAGTGATTACTTCTACTCAAGGCGGAATTTAACAGGCAGGTTAAACTGAACTTTTACAGGGCGACCGCGCTGCTTACCAGGGGTCCATTTAATACCTTGTTTGTTCATTAAACCTACTACGCGGAGAGATTCTTCTCCACAGCCTGCTCCGATGTCGCGAACCACTTTGGCATCATTGATGGAGCCATCTTGGTCAACGACGAACTGAACAACTACCGTACCTTCAACGCCGTTTTCGCGAGCGATCGCAGGATACTTGATGTTTTTGTAGATAAACTCAAGCATTTTTTGATCGGCACACTTTTTCTTTTCGGCATCGCCACCGGAGATGTTTTCACATCCGGGGAAACGAGGCATTTGTTCAACCACCTTAAAGATTTCTTCTACTTTAGGCTCTGGTGGTGGTGGTGGCGGAGGAGGAGGGGGTGGTGGAGCTTTTTCTTCCACGATAGGAGCTTCCACGATCGTCTCTTCATCCACACTCATATCCACGAATTCTGGTTCTTCTTCTTCAAGGATTTCCTCTTCGGGAACTTCCTCGATTACTGGCGGTGGCGGTGGTGGCGGCGGCGGTGGCGGCTCAGCCGTACGTGGAGGCTCGATCTCGATGTCTTCCTCTATTTCAAGAGCATCATCCGGGATAAATACCTCTTTTTCGTACTGAGTCCAACCAAATGCCAAGGCTACAATTCCAAGCGCAAGAGCCAATCCAAGGTTAAAGAAAGTACCGCTGAGGCTAAATGGGTTAGCTCCAGGATATTTGTTTCTTCCTTTAATGGAATTGGCAGCACCGCTAGACGCATACCCTGCATCCGCTTTACTACTGTATCTTCTTCTCATGAACAGGATGATTCCCAACATGAGTAGAATGATACCAGCGAAAGAGAGCGCAAGTTGCGTTCCGGTTACTGAAACATCCATACTGACAAAGGTTTTTGTTATGCTATAAATCGTTTAAATACAAATACGCCGGCAAGCACACCTAAAGAGTTGGCTAACATATCCAAAATGGAAAATTGACGGGCATCCGGAATGAGATACTGAACAATTTCCAATAAAACTCCAAAGGATATTGTGGTTGTAATGATAAACAACCACTTTTGCTTGCTAATCTTTTTTTGTTGCCTGAAAAATCCCCAGGCGACGGAAAAAGATAAGAAAAAATATGCTAAAAAATGAGCTGCTTTATCTGAAAGCTCTGCAACTCCCTCTTTTGGGAGTGTTATTTTGGGACTGACTGACAAATAAACAATTGCCGAAGCCAGGCATATCGCAGGTATAAAGTACCTCAATTAATAGTTACATTTTGTGTAGATGCAGCTTCTCACATTTTGGGTGTGTGAAAAGAAAAAAAATTATGGAATATTTTCACTGTAGGCATCTGCACCCATTAATTCAGCTAATTCATCCGGATTGCTGAGTTTAATTTTAACGATCCATCCATCCTCATACGGAGATTCATTTATCAAAGCCGGCTCATCATCCCCGTCGGCACTGAGCTTTGAATTGAATTCAAGTATTTCACCTGAAACAGGCATAAAAAGGTCGGCAGTTGTTTTTACCGCTTCAACTGTTCCGAATATTTCCCCCTGATCAAGTGTTTCTCCTTCTGTGTCAACTTCTACGTAAACAATGTCCCCTAATTCTCCTTGTGCAAAGTCGGTAATGCCAACATAGGCAATATCTTCCCCTTCCAGGCGAAGCCATTCGTGATCTTCAGTATATTTTAAATTAGCTGGAATATCCATATTGGTTTTAATTTTTCGGTTAATCGCGCCTAAAAATAATTGATTTTTAATTTCTACAAAAACTTATGGAAGATTCCTTTCAGAGAAGTTGTTTAAAGTTATTGTTTGGAAGCGAAAAACAGAGGTTTTAGAACTATTAAAGCAATTTTTTGGGTGTTTAGCAGTAGCTCCGAATAAAAAAGACTTCATAATACATCATACTGAAAAAGGAAAGGGGTTGTGTGAAAAGGCCGAAGGACTTTTTACACAACCCCTTTTTAAAATAAATTTCAAGCAGGCTCTTAGATAAAAAAGCCTTGGAAATAGACGGTTATGTTATGACATAGCTTTTATGGCTTCTTTAACAGCTTTGGTCGTCATTGACTTAGGACGCTCAAGCGGCATGCCCAAGGCTCTGGACCAGCAAAGAGCAGATAAGACACCCAATGCGCGAGATACTCCGAACAAAACAGTGTAGAAACTATACTGGTCTAATCCATAATGGACCAATATAGCGCCGGAATGGGCATCAACATTGGGCCATGGATTTTTTACTTTCCCCAGTCCTTTCAAAATGTCAGGAACAACTTCAAAAACATTCCAGACTACCTGCACAATTTTGCTGTCTGGTATATATTCCTCTGCAAATTCTTTTTGAGCCATAAAACGTGGGTCAGGCCGACGAAGGACGGCATGGCCGTATCCGGGGATGACCTTTCCACTGGCCAGGGTACTGTTGACGTAATCCGCGATTTGTTCTTTTGTGGGTTCTTTGGTACCTAGGGCATCCAACATCTTGAAAATCCATTTAATAACCTCCTGATTAGCGAGGCCGTGTAAAGGGCCTGCCAATGCATTCATTCCTGCAGCCAGAGACAGATAAGGGTCACTTAAAGTAGAACCTACGAGGTGAGTGGTGTGGGCCGAAGCATTTCCTCCTTCATGATCTGCATGAATGGTCATATAAAGGCGCATGAGGTTTTTGAAGTCTGTGCCCTCAATACCCAGCATATGCGCGAAGTTGCCGGCCCAGTCCTGAGAAATATCAGGAGCGATGTGCATGTTATTGTGGTAAGTCCGGCGGAAAATGTAAGCAGCTACTCTGGGAAGGCGAGCAATCAGGTTCATGGTATCTTCATAGGCCGCATCCCAATATTCAGTTTTGCTCATTCCTTCTGCATATCGACGCATGAATACACTGTCGGTTTGCATAGCCATGATGGCAGAGGTGAACTGTGTCATGGGATGTGCACTTTTCGGAAGGCTATCGAGCACTTTGAAAACATGTTCAGGTACGTTGCTGCGGGTTGTCCACTGATCTGTCAGCCACTTAACCTCTTCATCTGTAGGGACTTCACCTACAAGCATCAGCCAGAACAATCCTTCCGGACGAGGTTCTTTTCCATCGGGCCCTTTTGGCAGTTTTTCTTTTAGCTCAGGAATCGAAAAACCTCTAAAGCGGATACCGTCCATGGGATCCAACTGAGAGGTTTCCCACACCATCATTTTAATTCCACGGGCTCCGCCGTAGATCTGTTTGATGGTAACTTCGTCTATTTTTTGGGTTCCATGCTCTTTGAGCAAAGCCTTGATCTCTTTGCCGAGTTCGCTTGCCTTTTTATAAAATTTCTGTTTAAGGGGATCCATTAAATATTATTGATTTTTATGTGTTTAAAAATTGGTGTCTAAAGTTTTGTTTGAGTCTGTTGCAGGCTTAGTTAAGATCAAGCAGTGCTTTTTTGATTTCCGCCTTGCCGGCCCCCTGTTTTTGCAGTTTTACCCGCAAGGCAGCTTCTTTTTGAGTTCTTTCCTGTTGCTTTTTTAAAAAAATTGCCTGTTGTTTTTCATCCAATAACTTAAAAATAGAAGATTCCGTCATTTTTCTTAAAGTAACCTTTTTAGTAATATAGCGATCGAAGTCCTTATTTTTTAATTCCGCTAATTGGGCTTCTTTTTGAAAATGCTGTTGCTGGAGTTCAAGGACCTGTGCCTGCTGTTCCGTATTCAGTTGATAGTTTTGGTGATAAACAGCAAGAGCTTGTTCTGCCTGGTGCTTGATGGCATTGGATTGACTGACGGCCAAAAGAGGAGTGCTTATACTTAGGAGGAAAAAAATAAATTTTTTCATTTCACTATTTTTATTTGATCAATTTTTGCGAAAATACAATTTTTGATCGTTTTTATGGTATAAAGACAATATATAGTAGGAGATTGACCTTTGGAAGCAAAACCTTAATATTATAACAGTTTGGAGGCATATGAGTTTTTTTAGAACTCAGTATTATGAAAATTATTATCTGGCAAAATCTGACCTGATAAGCTTAAGATAAATTTCATTAGAGGGGGTAAAATGGTTGGCCCGAACGGGCCAACCATTTTACCCCCTCTAATAGAAAAAATTATTCCATAGTGAGCTATATCGCAACTTAAATTTAATAAAAGAATTTAGTACAATGCTTGTAATTCAGGATGTCTTGATCAGCGATGATGTCATCAGTGAACAGTTTGTATGCAACCTTGAAGCCTGCAAAGGAGCTTGCTGTTGGGAAGGGGATTTCGGCGCTCCACTGGAAACAGCCGAACTTCATATTCTTGAGCAAATTTTTGACAAGATCAAACCATACCTAAGCTCCGAAGGACTCCAAGTGATTGAGGAGGAGGGGGTGTTTGTTTATTACAAAGAAAATAAGGAATATGGAACCCCGCTGATTAAAGGAGGTGCTTGTGTATATATGACTTATGATGAGAATGGAGTCGCCAAATGCGGCATTGAAATGGCTCATCAAGCAGGAGAGATCGATTTTAAAAAACCTATTTCCTGCCATTTGTATCCAATCAGGATTAAAGAAAACCCCAAACTTGGTTTTTTTGCTATGAATTATGACCGTTGGGACATTTGTTCGGCGGCCTGCACACAAGGGAAAAAACTAAAGGTGCCCGTTTTTAAATTTGTTAAAGAGGCTATCGTGAGGAAGTATGGAAAGGATTTCTATGAGGAGTTAGAGGCTGCAGCAGGCTTTTTGGAACAAGAAACCTAAATAAGGATACTTGTGTTATAAGTACATAAACTGTATTTTTGTATAAATCTTTATACTTATCCGGCTCTAAGAAACGTTTATGAATCTGGAGCCTTAGTCATATCCCGGAAAAGCAACATCGTATTCAGTATTTAATCCCTATCCCTGCAGATAAAATTCGTGCCCATAACCTACTTTACGGTTAAAGGGCCTGAAGAATATACCCCCCTTTGAAGTTGGTAATTGGTAGCCTGGCCTTGGCCGGGCTACTTTGTTTTGATCACTTCAAAAAACGATAGGTCGCCTTTAATAGAAAGATATTATGGTTTTTTTCAGAAAACCATCGGTCGCTTAGCCCTGGGAACAGGTCTTCCTGAGGGCCTGCCTGACCGGTGTTGTTCTGTGACCAGACCAGGAATAACTCTGACCCCGGTACATATTCCCATCTGAGCACCAGGTTGGACCGGAATTGCCGGAAGTTAAAATCAGGCTGATCGAAGGAATAGTCCGTATCACCATCTAAATTCTCATCTACCTGGTAGGTATTTGAAGCTGCTTCGAAGGATATCTGCTCTTGCGTGTAGGAGGTAAATCGATCCTGGAAACTTTCAGCCAGCGAATTGGTGATGTATTTAAAACGATCATAGGTGCCTCTGGAGAAGAAGGGCTGACCATAATACTGGATGGTCAGATTGGGAGTTAAATTAACATTGATCCGGAAAGTACTGCTCAAGGTTCGTTGATCAACGGCTCCTGTGATGTATCTGGTTTTGTCCCGGAAGTCGACTGAGCTCACATTTTGGATCTTCCTTTGGTTAATGCTATAGGATGGCCGAAGAGAAAAACTTACGGCATTCGTTGGCTGATAATTGATACTTAGGCTTACATTATTGTTGTATACCGTACGAGGGGCATCTTTTTCAAACCCCCAGGCATTAGAGTAGTTCAAATTGAAACGAACTGCTTTCCTGGAATCCGTGTAGGCATATATCCAATGAGCGACCCCGGGGGATTGGCGAAGTGCAGGCCCGCCAAAAAGGGCATTGTTGGAGATATCTTTTAGTTCATAGGTGACGCCGGTTCCGACTCCCCAAAAGTTGGTGAACTGGGTATGAAAGTTGAGATTGACTGCCTGGTAAAGGTTTTTACCGCCAAAGTCCCACCTGAGCCAGTGATTATAGTTGATTCGCATATTTCGAAAAATGGAAAACGGCTTATTGAACTGGTAGCCTGACCAAAAGAAATGATTTACTTCGTCTGCATTGTTCATGAAGCCCAGATCGTTCAGTTCCAGACCGGGTGATCGCCAGGTAAAGCCTCCGTCGAAGCGCCATCGACCCTTGTATTTGCTCAGCTTAAGGGTTCCGCCATGCCCCGAAAGAGCAGTAGCATTACTATCAACTTCCAAATAGGAGGCATCCGGCCGCTGGAAATAGTGCTCAAAAGAAGTTTGTGTGTTGAGGATGGCTTCCGGACTCCCTTTGACCTGGCTAAATATCACATTAGCGGTGAGTAAATAGGTACGCTCCTTCATCCAGTGGATGAGATCTAAACCACCTGAATAAGCTGACTCGTGAAGAGAACTCAGGGGCGTGTCTTTCAGATCTCGAACGGTGGAAGTCAGAATGCCTCCAATAACCGTATTACCTTCATTTAAGTCTTGTGTTATCCTTCCTGCAAAATAATTAGACAGGGGTTCAACAATTTCTTTTCGCCTTTCTCCCTGATTGTCGATGGTAGCGAATTCCCGCGCTGTAATGCTTTCTAAAATGCCTATGCCAAGTCCTTTTTTTGTTTTGCCGCTGAACTTGGCGGCGCCAAGTATGGAAGTATTATCCGGAATATCTGCATATTCGTTATCGTTGAGGCTGGGGTCTCCGTGAGGAGCGCGACCAATCCGGCGGGAATAAAATAAATTATCTGATGTAAAATTGCCTCCTGCTTCAGCAGAAGAAATCCCAAAATCAAACAAATTCCGGTTTTCTATAAAAAATGGGCGTTGCTCAGGAAAAAAAATACGGAATCCATTCAAATTTAAGGCAGAGGGGTCAGCCTCCACCTGCCCGAAATCAGGGTTGATGGTAAAATCAAGGGTCAGATCACCCGTGATGCCAAGCTTCCCATCTAATCCTACATTGATGGATTGATCATTTCCATCAGCAAAGGGATTGTTTTCTTCTCTGGGAAATGTTTCTGTTTTCGTTACCACATATGGTTGTAATTCTACCTGCTTTTGGGGCTGTATATTTCTGATGCCTCGTAATTCCCCAAAATTGCTGACCCAGTTGGGGTCATTTTGTGAAAAAAACTGCCAGTGGGACATAGACTCTTTTCTAAAATCTCTCCTGTTGATCTGCAGTCCCCAAATATGCTCCTCCGCCTGACCATACCGGATCTGACTAAGGGGGATCTTTAGTTCGGCCGTCCATCCAAGGCTGTCTATTTGCGTTTTTAAAAACCAGATAGGGTTCCAGTCGGAATCCCAGTCGCTGCCATTATTAGAAATAAACTCATCTCCTTTAACGCCGGAGGCAGAAGCAGTATAAGAAAAAGCAGACCTTTTATCGTTATAACTATCAATATTTATTTCTACCCAGTCCCCTTCAAACCCATCTCTCCTGGACATTCTTCGAACAATTTTTTCGGGCTCATCATCAAAACAACGGAAGGCTACGTAAAGGAATTTTGAATCATACAATATTTTAAAAGCAGTCTCCTGTGTAGGGGCTTCTTTTTCATAAGGAATCCGCTGGGTAAAACCACTGGCCCACTTAACCTGTTCCCAGCATGCTTCCTCAAATCGACCGTCTATGACGGGAGGCTTTTGAAGGATAGCCTGCGTGAAATAAACTTGTTTGGGGATGCTTGATTCTACTTTGCCGTTTTGAGCCGGCAATTGAAAAACTAAAAATAAAGAAAGGACAATGCTTGGAATGAGAAATCTCTTCACGGTCAGTTAGAATTAGGGTGATCACAATAACCAGGCATCAATAGAATAATACCTTTTTCTATTAGATGTATGTTAAGGGAAAGAACCCCTATTGTAGAGAAGACTTATGCAGGAAAAAAGCTTGCAAAAAAAAAAGGTCAGTAGCATAAATGCGTACCGACCTTCGAAAAACACCTAAAACCCTATTAACTAACCCATTGATATCATGAAAAAACTTGAATAAACATTGCTACACAAGTCTAATCAAATAACAATACGTTTTATTTTATAACAAATGCATATGTATGTATATACACTGATAATTATCGATGCTAATTGATTGTTTTTTTCGCGTGTGCTTATGGTAGAAACAAGTATATAAGCTGAATCCCATTCAATTATCTAAAGTAGCAGGCAATTTATTATTTTCTACACTAATATCAAAATACTTTACTGTTAAACTGCCTAAAAGAACTTTAGCTTGGTTATTGATTTAAACGTCCTTTTGCTTAAAATGTTTAATAGCTCAAACGAAAAAATGTCATCTTGCTGATATTTAATTCTAATTTAGAATACAAGTACCATTTTGATTTGTAACTCCTTTGAGCCACTAGATGACAGCAATCTATATTTTGCATACTTAAACACCCGGCTAAGCTTTTTAGCTTACTTTTACTGTCAGTACTTTGTCATTTTTAGGCAGGATGATACTCAATATACCATCTTTACTTTCGGCTGTGATCAAATCCGTTTCAACTTTGTCCGAAATAAGGAATGATTTTTCAAAATCACGCCAGATGAATGAAAATTGACTTTGATTCTTTTCCTTATCGTCTGTTCCTTTTACAATCAGGCGGTTGCCTTCGAGTTGAATATTAAAATCAGATCGACTCATTCCTGGTGTTGCAAGTCTGATGTAAAAAGCTTTGTCATCTTCAGAAATATTCACTGCAGGTGACTTGCTTTGTATAGTTTGGATGTTCGCTGTGCCGGGTCTTTGATTTCTGTATTGAACCGGCTGAAAGGTTGCTATTGTCATTGGTTCTTTTTTTTAATGATAAAACTACTTACCTCTGATCAATAGCTGTGCCAATGATACAAATCCTGTCATTAAGATGATCAAAAGATTATCGGCTACTGCCAAAATGGCATTAAGTGAAGTTTGATTGCGCCTTTTTGTCAGAAGTCGCTTCTGTTCCATGAAGTACTCAAACCTCCTCTCCTATAAATTGTAATATTTCTTCGATATGAGATCGATGATTGGCCAGGCGGGGTACTTTGTTTTGACCGCCTAGTTTGCCCTTTGATTTTAACCATTCATGGAAAACTCCGGAGGCGACTTCTTTGACCTGAAGCATTTGCAATGCCATATTTTTGTAGCGTTTAGCTTTATAATCGGCATTGATCTGTTGGAGGTTTTGATCAAGCAGTCTTCTGAATTGCTGAATATCGGTGGGCGGCTTTTCAAATTCAATGAGCCAGTCATGGCCTCCTTTTCCTTCTCCGTCAAAGTAAATAGGGGCGACTGTATATTCATGGACGATGGCACCAGTAGCCAGGCAGGTGGCTGCCAAAGCCTGGTCCGTATTTTCCAATATGACCTCCTCCCCAAAAGCATTGACAAATTGCTTGGTGCGCCCCGTTACTTTTATTTTATACGGATTGGTAGAGGTAAACATTACCGTATCTCCGGGCTGATACCGCCAAAGCCCACTATTAGTGCTAATGATTAAAGCGTAGTTTTTACCTTCTTCCACTTCCCACAGAGGAACGGTTTTCGGGCTGTCTTTATCCCACTGATCCATGGGGACAAACTCATAATAAATACCGTTGTTGATCAACAAAAGCAGGTCGTCTCCGTCCAGGTCACTCTGTGCAGCAAAATATCCTTCCGATGCATTGTAAATTTCCAGGTAGCTGACTGAATCGGAAGGAAAAAATGCCTCAAACTGCTTACGATGGGGAGTAAAGCTCACTCCTCCATGGATGTAAACCTGAAAATTCGGCCATACTTCCAGCATATTCTTTTTCCCGCTTATCTCTAGTATCCTTCTGAATAAAACTACGGTCCAGGTAGGTACCCCGCCGATCATGACAATGTCTTTGTTTCGACTACCTTCTTGTGCCAAAAGCTCAAGCTTGGTTTCCCAGTCATCCAACAAGGCTGTTTCGAAATCAGGTGTGAAAAAAGGACGCCCTAGCCAGGGCATATGCTTGATCATAATAGCAGAAATATCGCCGTAAGTCGTTTTGGGGTGGGCGTCAAATGAATACAAACTTCCACCCATCAGCATGCTTTTCAGTTCAAACTGACGCGCATCTGATCGGTTTTGGTAAAAAAAAGTCATGGTATCCCAGGTACCCCGTATGTGACAATATTTTAGGTTCTGTTGTGTGACGGGAATAAATTTACTGACCCCGCTGGTAGTTCCGGCTGATTTGGAGAACCACCGTACTTTGCCATCCCAAAGCACATCTCTTTCCCCGTGCATCATCCGTTCGATAAAAGGCTGGAGGCTCTCGTAATTCTGAATGGGAATGTGGTTGGCAAAATCTTCAGGTGTGCGGATAGCACTGAAATCATGCATTTTCCCCCATTCTGTATGCTTAGCTGTCTGAAGCAGGGTATTCAACCAATAACGCTGAGTGGATGCCGGTCGGTCCACCGCTTTCTGAATCTGCTTATACCGATATTCATAAAACCAGCGAACAGATTTATTCACCCATTTCTTCATAAATTGATTAATTGGTTATGACGCTCAGCTAATATGTAAAGGGTTTGAAAAAACCCATAACTTAATTTGGTATATCCACTCACTTAAGTAGAGGAGCAAATTCAAGTAAAACCTTCCCCGCTTATTTAATTCTATCCAAATATAAAAAAAATAAACGGCCCGCTCTAGTACCAAAAATTAGAGTCTGGGAGGCCCAGCGGCCTCCCAGACTCTAATTTTTAACTTTTCAACTCTTCCTTCAAGAACTTGCCTGTATGGCTGGTAGGGTGCTGCGCAATTTCTTCAGGGGTGCCGGTGGTTACGATTTGTCCGCCCCTCTGCCCCCCTTCCGGGCCGATATCGATGATGTGGTCGGCCAGTTTAATAACATCCATATTATGCTCAATGATGATGATGGTATTCCCTTTGTCAATAAGCCGGTTTAAGACTAACAGCAGGTGTCGGATGTCTTCAAAGTGCAATCCGGTAGTGGGCTCATCCAGAATATAAACGGTATTGCCGGTATCTCTTTTGGCTAGTTCTTCGGCCAACTTGACTCGTTGGGCTTCACCGCCGGAAAGGGTGGTAGCTTGTTGTCCCAATGTAATGTATCCCAATCCTACTTCATCAAGCGTACGTAACTTGCGATAAATATTCGGAATGGGCTCAAAGAACTCAACAGCTTCGCTAACGGTCATGTCTAGTACGTCGCTGATGTTTTTCCCTTTGTAAATTATTTCGAGCGTTTCCCGGTTGTAACGACGGCCCATACATTTTTCACATTCAACATAAACATCCGGTAGGAAATTCATCTCAATGACTCTCATGCCCGAGCCCTTGCAAACTTCGCAACGCCCTCCCTTCACATTGAAGGAAAAACGCCCTGGTTTGTATCCCCTTATCTTAGATTCAGGCAGCTCAGAGAAAATTTTCCTGATATCTGTAAAAACACCTGTATAAGTTGCAGGATTAGACCGGGGAGTCCGGCCGATGGGACTCTGGTCGATTTCAATAACCTTGTCTATATGTTTCAGGCCTTTAACTTTAGAGTAGGCTAAAGGTTTCTGAACACTTTTGTAAAAATGTTGCCGCAGGATGGGATACAGTGTTTCGTTAATCAAGGTCGATTTACCGCTGCCTGATACCCCGGTAATGCAAACAAAAGTGCCTAATGGGATCTGAATGTCAATGTTCTTTAGATTATTTCCTTCAGCACCGATCAATTCCAGGAAATGACCATTGCCTGTTCGTCGCTTTTCCGGAACTTCAATCTTTCGAATGTCCTTTAAATACTCTGCGGTGAGAGTATGCTTGTCAACAAAATCAGCCGGCCGGCCTTCCGCAACAAGAGCTCCTCCATGCTTGCCGGCTCCCGGCCCCAGGTCGATCAAATAATCAGAAGCCAGCATAATGTCCTTGTCGTGCTCTACCACTAATACTGTGTTGCCGATATCTGATAGCTCTCGCAAAGCTTCGATCAAGCGGTGATTATCCCGCTGGTGCAGTCCAATGCTGGGTTCGTCCAGAATATAGGTGATCCCTGTCAGCTGTGAACCGATCTGGGTGGCCAGTCGAATACGCTGGGACTCTCCACCGGACAGGGTTCTGGCAGGCCGGTTTAAGCTGAGATAATCCAGACCAACATGCAGCAGGAAGCCTAAGCGGAGGTTGATCTCTTTCATCACCTCTTTGCCAATAGTTTGTTGCCGCTCCGAAAGGTATTTCGGCAATTCATCCATCCATTCTTGGAGCCGGGCAATATCCATCTCTCCCAAATGGCCGAT
Organism: Bacteroidia bacterium; assembly: GCA_030430845.1. Lineage (GTDB taxonomy): Bacteria > Bacteroidota > Bacteroidia > Chitinophagales > Saprospiraceae > JANQPA01. The sequence goes on from JAUIKE010000100.1 coordinate 14,469, forward strand.
GTGCTGACCATTGAGTTTAAAATGTAGTGATTCCTTTTTGAGCCGGTATCCCTCGCATTCGGGGCACTTATCTACCATCATAAACTCCTCTGCCCATTTTCTGATTTTCTCAGAAGTGGAAGTCTCATACCAGCGCTCCAGCATACTAATCAAACCCTCATATGCCAGATTGTAGGTGTATTCCTGATTGCCCTTGCCGGAACGAGAGCGCACTTCAAATTTGCTGTCCCCGCCATGCAGTATGGTATTAAGCGCTTTCTGAGGGATTTCTTTTAATGGAGTGGCAAAGGTAAAGTTGTATTTTTTGGAAATGGCCCTTAGTTGTTTAAAGGTCATATTGTCCCGAACTTCTCCGAAGGGCACGATACCTACATCATTAATGCTTTTATCATAGTCGGGAATGACTTTGTCCATATCGACCTTATTGACCATGCCCAAGCCATTACAGTTGTCGCAGGCTCCGTAAGGTGAATTAAAAGAAAAAGTATTGGGCGAAGGCTCTTCATAGGCAATTCCAGACTCGGGATCCATGAGGTGCTTGCTGAAACCGCTGAGCTCTTCGGTATCATAATCCAGGATCAGCATGGAGCCGTTGCCCATTTTCAGAGCGGTGGAAAGAGAGTTTTTGATTCGTTCATGCCGGTCGTCAGCTACTTTAATCCTATCGACGATCACCTCTATATCATGTACTTTGTAGCGGTCGACTTGCATACCCGGCTCAATATCCAGAATGACTTTATCTACGCGAACCTTTGTATATCCCTGTTTGCGGATTTGTTCAAAAAGTTCTCGGTAATGCCCTTTCCGGCCACGCACAAGGGGCGAAAGCATGGCGATCTTTCGCCCGTCAAATTGATCGATGATCCTCTGAAACATCTGCTCCTCGCTGTACTTGACCATGGGATTACCTGTTACATAGGAGTAGGCTTCTCCAATTCGTGCGAACATGAGCCTGAGAAAGTCGTAAACCTCGGTGATGGTCCCCACCGTCGAACGGGGGTTCCGACTGGTTGTTTTTTGCTCAATGGAAATGACCGGACTTAAGCCGTCAATTTTTTCAACATCCGGCCGTTCCATTTCTCCGATAAACTGACGGGCATAGGCAGAGAATGTTTCCATATACCGCCGCTGGCCTTCCGCATAAATGGTATCAAAGGCCAAGGAAGATTTGCCGCTTCCGCTTATACCTGTGATCACCACCAGCTTGTTACGCGGGATCTGAACATCTATATTCTTGAGGTTGTGCTCCCGTGCGCCGATAACATCAATGTATTCGGACTCCGTCTGGATAAGATGACCATTACTTTTTTTATCTGCCATAAGTACTTTTAGCTTTTCACATATTCCTTAACAATGGAACTTCCCCGGGTGTTGAGAAAACGCAAAAATAGCTAAAGTTTTTTTCTCGTGCAGCGAATCTAAATTAAGAAAGGGCGACCATCCGTCGCCCTTTCTTAATTTAGATTCGCTGCATCAGCTCTTTTACAATTAGGGTCATCTTAGGTTCTGCGCTTTCTGCTACCTGTATGACATCATCTCCAGTAGTGGGGCGGATGTCTTCTACGGGGAAACACTTATTAGTGGCCACCGACACCACAAAGACCGACAAGTCCATATGACGGGCTACTATGACTTCCGGAATTGTAGACATCCCTACGAGGTCACCTCCGATGGTATGTACAAACTGATATTCAGCGGGCGTTTCCAGGTTGGGTCCTTGCAGGCCGACATAGACGCCCTCATGGGCGCGAATGTTATTTTTTTCTGCAATGCTCAAAGCCAGTGTATTCCATTCGCGATTATAGGTGTGGAGCATATCGGGAAATCGCGGGCCGAGGCGCTCATCATTGCTGCCTCGTAAAGGATTTTCGGCATGCAGGTTGATATGATCTTTTACAAAAACGATGTCGCCTGCAAAAATATGTTGGTTGGTACTCCCTGCGGCATTTGAAATAAACAGGCACCGGATACCGAGATACTTCAGCACGCGAACCGGGAAGGTGACCTGTTTCATGGTATAGCCTTCATAATAATGGAAGCGTCCGGCCATGGCAACAACTTTTTTTCCCCCCAGGGTACCCAATACTAGCTTTCCTTTATGGGATTTAACGGTCGAAACAGGGAAATGCGGTATCTCAGAGTAAGTAATTTCGTGGGCGACCTCCATTTCATCGGTCAATTTGCCGAGCCCGGTACCTAGAATTACACCAAACTCAGGCTCGAAGTCGGTTTGCTGCCGAATGAAACTAACGGCCTCCTGTATTTGTTCATATAGCATAGTAAAACAATTGTTGTTCGAATAGGAAAATACTGGCTGGCGAAGCAGAGAAAAACAAGGACAGATTGCCTTTTACAAGTCTTTCTACCTTATACCTTCTACTTTCTACCTTTAGGTATGGCAAAGATGAAATATTTTTCGTACTTTTGCGAAGATTAAATAAAAAAGGAGAGGGAACAACTTTTGTTCCCTCTTTTTAATTTAGTATATACAGTGATAGAACAAAAGATTGAATCTTTATTAGAACAGAAGTTTCTGGAAGAAGAATACACAGACTGCTTTATCATCGAAATCAAACATCACGCCAACAACAAACTAGAGGTTTTTATCGAGAGTGACTCTGGAATTACCTTTGACAAATGCCGTCGCATTAGCCGTTACCTGGAAGGATACATAGATACAGAAGGTTGGTTAGGGGAGAAATATGTTTTAGAGGTTTCCTCACCTGGTGTGGGCCGGCCGCTAAAATTGCCTCGACAGTACGCGATCAATATCGGCCGAAAGTTGGAAGTGAGCTTTCTGGAGGGCAAAGCCAGAACAGGCATTCTGGTAGCCGCAGATGATGAAAGCATTACCCTGGAAGAAAAAGTGAGAGTCAAAGAGGGAAAAAAGAAGAAAACTGAAATCATACAAACGCGTATTCCTCTTAACGACATTAAAAAAGCAGTAGTAAAAATTACTTTTTAAAATAAAAGGTTATGAATCTTGTAGATACATTTTCCGAATTTAAAGCGGGAAAAAATATAGATCGTCCTACCATGGTGAGGGTCCTCGAAGATGTTTTTCGTACACTGATCAGAAAGAAGTACGGATCTGATGATAACTTTGATGTTATCGTTAACACTACTAAAGGTGACCTTGAGTTGTGGAGGGTGCGTGAGATCGTTTCAGATGGAGAGGTGACGGATGATCGCAGCCAGATTTCTATTTCCGAAGCCCTGTCTATAGATGAAGATTATGAAATAGGAGAGGAGTGTTATGAGCAGCTGGAATTAGAAGAGTTTGGACGCAGAGCAATTATGGCGGCCCGACAAACGCTGATTTCCCGTATCATGGAGTTAGAGAAAGACGAAATTTTCCGTCGATACAACGAAAGGGTCGGTGATGTTGTTTCTGGTGAAGTGCATCAGATCCTCAAAAAAGAGATCCTGGTCATTGATGATGCCACGAACAATGAAGTGGTGATGCCCCGAAATGAAATGATCAAAGGGGATTTCTATCGCAAAGGCGATATTGTGAAAGGTGTGATCCGCCGCGTAGAAATGAAAAATAATAATCCGGTGGTAATTATGTCACGAACAGATCCTCATTTCCTGGCGAAGTTACTCGAACAGGAAGTTCCTGAAATTGAAGACGGACTGATTACCATTAAAGCCATTAAACGAATTCCCGGCGAGCGAGCCAAAGTGGCTGTGGAGTCTTATGACGACAGGATCGACCCGGTTGGTGCATGTGTAGGAATGAAAGGATCCCGTATCCATGGGATCGTTAGGGAGTTGCGCAACGAAAACATCGATATTGTCAACTTCACCAACAATACCAAGTTATTCATCCAGCGTTCTCTAACACCGGCTAAAGTAACCAACATTGAGCTCGATGAGGAACGTCGACATGCGGATGTGTTCCTGGAAGCAGATCAGGTATCACTAGCGATCGGCAAAGGCGGATCCAACATTAAACTGGCCAGCCAGTTGACTGACTACGAAATTGATGTGTACCGAAATACACAGGAAGTGGAAATTGATGACGTTGATCTGGAAGAATTCGCTGATGAAATTGAAGGATGGGTCATCGATACACTTAAAAACATTGGCTGTGATACTGCTCGCAGCGTGCTTGACCTGACTAAGAAAGAATTGCTCAGACGAACCGACTTAGAAGAAGAAACCGTTGACGAAGTATTGGGTATCCTGGCTTCAGAATTTGAAGAAGAGTAATTTTTAAATTGATGGGCTTTGGGTCCGAACATGGAGAATTAATATCATCCCTCTCTACCAGGAGGGACAACATTATAAGCCTGCAATGTTCGCAGCTAGTTCCCGTCATTTAATCATATTTCGAACTTGACATTAGGGTTTTTTATCTGTATCTATTGAAATAGCGGGTTTTACTTTTATCTTTGTGGTGAAAATGCAAGGGTTGAGGAACTTTTGCTACCAAAATGGGTTTTGAATTATGAACCCTTTGATTTTCAAATACATCAGGATATCTATTGTTTAATCTTAAAATTATAAAACCTTCAAGGCAATAACTTTTTCAAAATAGCTCTTGAAGGGAGGATAGAACAGGCCTTATCCTCCCCTAGCTGTTTTTTCAAATTGCCTGTGATTAAAAAAATAAAAGGACTAAAATTTAAGCATGACGAAACGCTTAGTAAAGATAGCAAAGGAGTTAAATGTGGGGACAACAACCATTGTCGACTATTTGAACGATAGTGGGTTCTCCATAGAAAATAAACCCAATGCGAAGATTACGGAAGAAATGTATGGTGTACTCCTTAAGGAGTTCCAGAAGTCTATTGCTATCAAAGAAGAAGCGAGCAAATTAGTGATAGGTACCCGACCTTCCGGCAAAAGCGAAAGCAGCGCCCCTTCCTCTCATACCACTACTCAAACTCCTCCTCCTCCTCCTCCCCCATCAAATGCAAAAGAAGAATCTGATAAACCGAAAACGGAAGCTTCAGAAAAAGTAACCGAAGAAGCGGGGAATAAGGTGAAACTTGAAAACAAAGTTAAGGTAGTAGGTAAGATCGACCTGGGAAGTAAGCTTCGCTCAAAGGCAGCTCAAAGGGGACAGAAAGGTAAAAAAGAAGAAGAGCCGGAGAAACCACCTGTCAAAGAGCAAGCTCCTAAAGTTGAAACTCCGGTTTCAAAAGTGGAAAAGAATGAAGATGCTTCAGAAAAAGAAGCTCCTAAAAAGGAAACTGCAGAAGCAAAAGAACAGCCCGTTACTCAAAAAGAAAAAGAACTCACTCAAGATAAAAAGGCGACTACAGCCCAAAAAGACAATCAATCGCATAACAAATCTGATCAAGCATCTGAATTGAAAGAAGAAAACGCAACATTAGAAAAGTCGCCTGAGACAGTTAAAGAACCAACTGTCGAAAATAAAAAACTTGTCAAAGGCAAAAAACCAAAAACGCCTTCTGCTGAAGAAAGAGAAGTGACCAGAACAGATAAAGAAGGAGATGACGTCGTTCGGATCGAAGCCCCGGAATTGAGAGGACTCAAAATTCAGGGCAAGATTAACATCGATAAATTCAAACGGTCCGGTAAAAAGAAGAAAGATTCCAAAGACGATAAACGAAAGCCTGCCAATAAGGACGATCGTAAAAAACGTCCAAAGGATGATAAAAAACCCGAAGGCGGAGAAGCCAGGCCCGGAAAGCCAGGCGATAAGCAAAGATCGGGACAGACTCCTTCTAAAGAAAAAGATGATTCCAATCAGGACAGAAGAAAGAGAAGACGTACCCGTAAAAAAATTACCGTTGATAAATCCAGCAGCAGACCTGCAAGAGGCGGCGGCGGTAGAAATCAAAAACGCGGCCCGTCGGGAGGTAAGAAGAATGATGACGTCCAGGAAATTTCTCAAAAGGAAATAGAAGAAAAGATCAAGGCTACCATGGCCCGGATCTCCGGTAAAGGCAAAAAGAAAAGACAGCGCCTGCAAAGAGATAAGCGTGAAAGATTACGCGAAAAGCAGGAACAAAAAGAACAGGAAACTCAAACTGGTAAGCTGCAGGTCACAGAGTTCATCTCTGTCCAGGAATTGGCCAACCTCATGGACGTTCCAGTGACCGATGTGATCATGACCTGTATGAATCTGGGAGTCATCGTTTCCATCAACCAGCGCCTGGATGCCGAAATCATCGAATTGGTGGCCGAAGAATTTAACCACGAGGTTGAATTTATCAGCGCTGAAGAAGAACTCGAAGAAGAAGAAGAAATCATCGATGATCCGGAAGACCTGCTTCCTCGTGCGCCTATCGTTACGGTTATGGGGCATGTCGACCACGGTAAAACCTCCTTGTTGGATTACATCCGTCAGGCTAATGTGGCCGAAGGCGAAGCTGGGGGGATCACCCAGCACATCGGTGCCTATGAGGTTAAAGTCGGAGAAGATCAGAAAAAAATTACGTTCCTCGATACACCAGGTCACGAAGCCTTTACAGCTATGCGTGCCAGAGGTGCGAAAATTACAGACATCGCTATCATTATTATAGCAGCAGACGATAATATCATGCCTCAAACCAAGGAGGCTATCAGCCACGCTCAGGCGGCCGGCGTTCCAATCGTATTTGCTATCAATAAAATCGATAAGCCAGGTGCTTCACCCGAACGGATCAAACAAGAGTTGGCTTCCATGAACCTGCTCGTCGAAGAATGGGGTGGTTCCTACCAGTCACAAGATATTTCAGCAAAAACGGGCCTGAACATCGATCAATTACTCGAAAAACTCTTGCTGGAAGCTGAAATGCTGGAACTCAAAGCCAATCCCGATCGCAAATCCATCGGTACCGTTATTGAGGCATCCCTTGATAAAGGACGTGGTTATGTTACCAAAATGCTGGTCCAAACCGGAACCCTGCACATTGGTGACCCCATCGTCGCCGGTGAACATTCCGGTAAGGTCAGAGCCATGCTGAATGAAAGAGGAAAAAGAGTCACAGAGGCCGGGCCGTCCACTCCTGTATTAGTACTCGGATTGGATGGTGCACCACAGGCCGGTGAACGATTCAAAGAAGTGGATTCCGACCAGGAAGCCCGCCAGATCGCTTCACGAAGAGCACAGATCGCCCGTGAGCAGGCCAACCGCGCTACCAAACGAATCAGCTTGGATGAAATCGGCCGTCGCCTCGCTCTCGGAAACTTTAAAGAACTGAACCTGATCGTTAAAGGGGATGTGGATGGTTCCGTAGAGGCCCTTTCGGATTCCTTAATCAAGCTGTCTATCGAGTCCATCCAGGTGAACGTTATTCACAAGGCTGTCGGTCAAATCATCGAGTCTGATGTACTGCTGGCCTCCGCTTCTGACGCGATCATCATCGGTTTCCAGGTCCGTCCTTCTATGGGCGCCCGCAAACTGGCCGAACGAGAAGGCGTCGAGATCAAAACCTACTCCATCATCTACGAAGCCATCGAACAAATCAAAATGGCCATGGAGGGTATGCTCGAGCCGGATAAAGAAGAGAAAATCGTGTCGCAGGTGGAAGTTCGTGAAGTCTACAAAATCAGTAAAGTGGGTACCGTGGCCGGATGTTATGTGCTGGAAGGTAGGATGACCAGAAATACCCATATTCGACTTATTCGAAACGGTATCGTGATTTATCCTACAAAAGAAGGCATCCACGGCGAACTTGCTTCCCTCAAACGCTTTAAGGATGATGTCAAAGAAGTCAAAACAGGCCTTGAATGTGGTCTAACCATCAAAAACTTCAACGATATCAAAGTTGGAGACATCGTGGAAGGCTACGAGATCATCGAAGTGAAGCAGACACTTTAAAGTTTTTAATAAAGAACATAAAAATAAACAGAGCTTTTCTCGCGGCGCGAGAAAAGCTCTGTTTATTTTTATGTTCTTTATGGTAATACACATTTATCACCCGCCTCTTTTTTCCAATCACTCTAAATCAATTGCGATGAAAAAAATGCTCATTGTGGTACTGGGATTCCTTTTTTTCCACACAGGAAGCCTGGCACAAAACGTCACAGAAGTGGAAGTATCATCCGAAATTTCAGAAGTGACCCTTTTCCTGCAAGGGGCCCAAATACGCAGAACCCTCTCTGTTGAATTAGCTAATGGGAAAACCTTATTAAAGCTAAAAGACCTTTCTCCCGTTTTGGACCCTAAGAGTGTTCAGGTGAAAATTGCAGGTACGCCTACCTTACTCACCGTTAATCACTTTCTCAACTTCCTGTCCGAAACTGAAAAGTCGGAAGAGTTACAGGCTTTTGAAGATCGAATCGCTGAGCTGAAAGACAGCATCGATATCCAAAAAGCCCTGCTCGAAACCCTGGAAGAGGAACTGGCCTTCCTCAAAGCTAACCGAAGTATCAAGGGCGCAGCAGAAAATCTGACTTCCGCCAGCCTACAGGAAACCTATTCCTTTTATGCCAGCCAAACCCGTGAGGTACTCCTGGAGCAACTTAAAGTGAAAAAAAAGATCAAAGAATTAGAAGCCGAACAAAAACGCTGGGAACAGCAGCGCAAAGAATTTTTTAAGAATCCTGACCTCAGAAAAAGTGAGATTCAAATTCTCTTATCTTCCGAAAGTGCCATGGAAGTAGAATTGGAAGTCAGTTATCTCTGCAGCGGAGCCGGTTGGTTCCCGAATTACGACATCATCGCCAAAGATGTAGAGAGCCCGGTTCGGATTTTGTATAAGGCAAGTGTGTATCAGCGGACCGGTGAAGATTGGGACAAGGTTAAACTGAGCCTTAGTAATGCCGACCCCTACAGGAGTAGTAGTTTGCCTTTTCTACCACCACTTTATTTGGATTACAATAATTATGCGATCAGAAAACAAAGCATGCCGCAGTCACCCGTTTCTGAGCTTGCTTATGGCGGTAATCGAAAAATTGAAGGGGTGATCAGGGATAATGAAACTGGTGAGCCTCTGATTGGGGCCAATATCCTGGTTAAGGGAACCAGTGTCGGAACGATTACGGATTTGGACGGCCGCTATTCGCTCAATTTGCCTGAAGGAGCTAGCTCTATAGTTGTTTCCTACACAGGTTTTGAAACTCAGGAAATTAATATTCAGGGTGGAGGCAAGCTCGACCTTTCCCTTGAGGCCAATACTGCTTTGTTGGATGAGGTGGTCGTGGTAGGTTATGGTGTGAGTGGCAGAACCGCTGGTGTGGCAACTACAGACAGTCCCTCCGGCCCTTCCAGCATCAAAGAAGAGCGCATCATCCCCGTCAATCCCATCGAAAACCAAACGACCATTTCCTTCGAAGTAGATCTGCCTTTTTCCATTCCTTCCAATGGAGAGTCTTTCCAGGTAGAACTGGCCCAGTATGATATTCCGGCTTATTTCGAGTATCAGTGTGCCCCTAAGGTTGAAAAAGAACCCTTTCTGGTGGCCAAAATCGTGGAATGGGATCAATACAACCTTTTAGAAGGGGAGGCCAATATTTTCTTCGAAGATCTTTATCTGGGCCGCTCCATCCTGGATGTACGCTTTGTGGCGGACACCCTGGATATTTCCTTGGGCAGAGACAAAGGTATTTTGGTCAACCGGGAAAAGATCCGCGATTTTTATAAGGAAAATTTTATCGGTAATAAAAAAGTGGAAAGCCGGGCTTTTCTCATTACGGTCCAAAACAACAAAGCCCAGACGGTCAATTTGATCGTTAAAGATCAAATACCGGTATCGCGCATGAAAGATATTGAAGTGCAAAAAGTAGATATTGGAGATGGACAGTTGAATGAAAACACAGGGGAAGTATCCTGGCCTGTTCGCCTGGCGCCCGGGGAGAAAAAAGAGATCAGCATAAAATATGCCGTGAAGTTTGACCGCTTTAAGAACCTAAGGATAGAATAAAAAATGCGGCCGGAGCCGCATTTTTTATTCTATCGCTGGGTACCATATTTTAACATTTGACACTAATAAAAGCATTAAACCTGATTTTATTACAAAAGTCAAATGTCATGACCATCTACAAAATACTAAAAACTACCTTGCTATGTCTTTTGGTCGTAGCCGCTACGACTGCCCCCGCTCATGCCCAAATGAGTAAAAAACAAGCAAAGAAACTTCAGAAAACCCTGTCCAAAGAGGCTAAAAAAGCCATAAAAGCTGCCGAGGAAAAGGGTTATTACGAGCCTCCGGGAGCCTTGCCTTTGAGCACTCAAATGAATGAATCCTATCGCCTTCAAATGCAAATGGATGAGGAAGGCTATCCCAAATTCATCGTCGGAGAAGCATCTGCGATTGGCGGTACCAAGATCGCAGCGAAAAATCAGGCTATCGAGGCTGCCAAGCTGGAGCTGGCCGGCAAGATCGAATCCAATATCGTGGCTCTGGTGGAGCAAAGCATCGCTAATGAACAACTGACTCAGGAAGAGGCGGCTTCTATCACCGAAACGGTAACCGCTGCTAAAAATATTATTTCCAAAAAACTGGGACTGGTACGCCCGCTCGTAGAAGCTTACCGGGATGTGAGTAAGGAAAATGTGGAAGCCCTGGTCTGTATCGCCTATGACAAAGATATGGCCGAGCAAACAAGCATCAATACCATCAAAGAAGAACTAAAGAAAAAATCTGAGGACCTGCACCAAAAACTGGATAGCCTCCTGAAACTGTCCGACAGTTAACCCAGTGCTTTCAGTGTTGCCAGTGTCAAAAACAAACAGTGTTCCCAGTGTCGTCAGTGTCAAAAAAAGCCAGTGCTTTCAGTGTCGTCAGTGTCAAAAAAAGCCAGTGCTTTCAGTGTTGCCAGTGTCAAACCTACACTGTGTTATCAGTGTTGCCAGTGTCAAACCTACACTGTGTTATCAGTGTTGCCAGTGTCAAAAACAAACTTACTTTCTCAGACCTCACAACACTCCAAAACAACTCCAAAAAACCAAAAAACAGTATTAAATATTGGGTATTGGGTATGATGACAACAACCCAATACCCCCGTTAATTTTTAAAAAAAAGAACCCGGAATGATGACCTTTTAATACTTTCATCGATCTAAAAAATGAACGGAACATTTTAACGGTTTTTAATAAAACGACTTTATTTTAAAATTTAATTATTGTGATTTAATCCAAATTTAACGCACCAGTAGTTTGTAAAACCTGTATTTCTACCATTTTCATAATAACTTTGATGATGAAAAAACCAAGAAACATAAACACCTACATTTTGATGAAAAAACAATCTACTCTAATAGCTTTGTTCCTAATGCTTTTAGGGCAAGGACTAAACGCCCAAGTGGTTGAAACAATTACCACCTCTGACTTTGAACAGAACGGAAGTCAGCTGGTCATATCCTTTGATATTCCCTACAATACCACTACCTTAAGTTATAACATCCACTCTATTTTTGTACTGGCCGGCGACAAAGAAGTAGAAGTAAAAACCTACTCGGGCGAAAATACGGGCCTGCAAAGCGGAGAAGCGTATAAAATCACCTGGGATGTATTGGAGGATGTCTTTCAGTTGGATGCACCCGAACAAGCCAGGATACTTTTAGAATTCACTCAGGAATCCCAGAAGGTTGCAGACAAAATGGAGCAGCAGCGCCAGGTTGAAGAGCAAGCCAAGAGGGATAGACAAGAGCAGATCCAGCGTAAGCAGGAACGCCGAAATAACAAACCGTTTACCATTGGGGTACTGGGATATGCCGGAGTCACACATGGCATATTCGAGGGAGCCGATTCGGATCTTGAAAGCCAGATAGGCATCGGATATGGAGCAGGCGCTCAACTGGAAGTTCGACTTTCTCAAGGCACGTACCTGCAATTAGAAGCGGCTATGATGACTCGTGATATGGCCTACTCACACATGGGCAACGACACCGAGTATAATTACTCCTGCCAATATTATTTCGATATCGAACGGGCCAAAGTACGTCTGACCGACTACCGAGCTTATGCCAAAGTGAAATTTTCCAGCTATTTGCAAGTAGGAGGCTACTTCGCGTTGACTCAAAGCGCTAAGCGCTCAGGAGAAATGGAATACGAAGTATTTTGTAACGATGGAAGCTATAACCTCGTGCAGGAAAGCAATTTGGAGATCGATTACCTGGGAGGTCCCGACTTTCCCGAGGATAATGACGGCGCCACTCCTTTTTCTAAAATGGATTATGGCCTGACAGTGGGACTTGAATCCCCCACAAAAAGCAGCCTGATCTTTGGCATTGGGTATGACATCAGCCTGGCCAACCTGATTAACCATGATTACGATGGTTTTAATACTGCCGAACTAGTGGACCTATACCCCAGCCAGGAAGCTGATCTGAAACTGGGCTTTGCCTACCTCCGGCTAGGTGTCCGCTTCTGATCAATCACAAATAGAAAAAATTTAAAAAAAACAATATATCTATAGGGTACCCATTCCCTTTCTGTTAACACTAACATTAGAAGCTCCAAAAAACCAAAAAACAGAACCGGGTAGTGAGTATTGGGTCATGAGATAATTATTACTCAAAACTCAAAACTCAAAACCCAAAACCCAGAACTCAAAACCATAAAAAGACCTAATTGATGAGAGCTTATTTATTACACCTATTAGTTGGCATGATGCTGATATCGGTATCAGGCGATTTGGCGGGGCAAGTTGAAAAGGACCCATCCAAGATCTATTTTATCAATCTGGAAGGCCTGATCACTCAGAGAGTAAAAGACCAAATGAGTGAATGGCTGGTAAGGGGCGAATTTGAAAAATCGGCCGATTATTATGATCGGGTAGCAGCAAAGGATGAGCAGGTGAAAAAGTTCACCCAGGAGTCCATTGACTTTTACATGCAGCAACATATTGAAAAGATCGACTTCGACAAATACTTCATTTCGGATTACGATGCCGATCGGGAGACCTTCAAGATCACCGTGAATCGGATTGGGGACATTATTCTTCCGGTTCCGCTTCATGAAGCTATGGAGTTTAAAGAAGGGGCTTTGCGTAAAAAGCTTACATTTTACGAGCCAGACTTTGTGATCCGGGATAACTCCTGGGTATTAAGCTATCTGAAAGTAGCCTGTAACGAAAGGGAATATGCCTTTGACATCAAAAATAAACTAGGGTACAATCCTCAGGATGACTTCCTGGTAGAAATGGATGACTTGAATATTCGACTACCTCAAAGCCGAAGTGTTTCTGATGATGGCGCATACACAGATTATACCAACAAAGCATTTCAGGATTTGGACGACGAATATGACATCGGAAAGAACCTCCCACGTAGTGGACTTCGAAATAATGATGCCATCGCCGTCGTGATCGGCAACCGGAATTATGACAATACCAAACGAGTGGATTTTGCTATTCGGGACGCCCTTCGGATGCAGCAATACCTGGTAGAGGTTTTAGGCTTTCGCCCGGAAAACGTATTAATGCTTAGAAATGCGAGGAAAGGAGATTTTGATACGTATTTCGGAACGACCAATAACCACAAAGGGAAATTATTCAACTACGTCAAGCCAGGCCAGTCGGATGTGTTTGTATTTTACTCCGGGCACGGTGCTCCGGGCTTGAATGACAAGGAAGGTTACTTCGTTCCGGTAGAATGTGACCCAAATAATGTAGAATTGGGTGGATATTCCTTAAATTTATTCTATAAGAACCTGGCGAAAATACCGGCCCGCTCCAAGACTGTTGTTATTGATGCTTGCTTTTCCGGGGCGGAGCTATTAAGAAATGTATCACCCATCGGCATTCGCATACGGCCGGCTTCAAATAATGATGAAAGCACCATCGTGCTGACCTCCTCAGAGGGGACCCAGCTATCTACCTGGTACAATGCCAAACAACATGGCTTGTTTACCTACTTTTTCCTGAAAGCTATTCATGAGCGGGAAAAAGCGGATACTAATCAGGACAAACAGCTGACTTACAAGGAAATATTTGACTATATTAATAGTGAGGTACCTTACGCAGCCCGCCGCTTGCACGGGGTAGATCAACATCCTTCCTTGCAGGGAGGAAATAAAGACGGAATTTTAATTTCATTCCAATAAACTAAATGATTTGTTAATCAAATTGCATTAAATTCTAAGATTATGAACACAAAGATGTTGTTACGAGCTTTCTCTCTCTTGGTTCTGTTATTTGCACTGGGAACAACAACGAGTTATGCTCAATTAAGTAAAAAAACTCAAAAAAAACTAGCCAAACAAGCTAAATCAGAAGCTAAAGATCTGGACAAACAAGGTTATTATGTACCTCCTGGGTCTCTTCCATTAGCTGTTAAGCTGGAGCAGGCTTACTACCGTCAAACAGAAAAAGACGATTACGGAGTTGATAAATACATCACCGGGGAAGCAGCAGCCATCGGTGGTACCAAGATCGCTGCCAAAAACCAGGCTATGGAAGCTGCCAAGCTGGAACTGGCTGGTAAGATCGAGTCAAACATCGCTGCCCTGACCGAGCAGAGCATCGCTAACGAACAATTGACGCAGGAAGAAGCCGCTTCCATTACCGAAACGGTGACAGCTGCCAAAAACATCATTACTCAGAAACTGGGTAGAGTGATCGTTCTTTTCGAGGCTTACAAAGACATGGGTAAAAACGTAGAGGCACTGGTTCGGATCGCTTACAATCAGGATCTGGCCCTCGAAATGACAAAAGAAACTATTCGCGACGAACTGAGAAAGAAGTCAGAAGATCTCCACAAAAAGCTGGATAATCTTTTGAACCTCGATAAAAAAGCAGGAGAATAGTGTATAATTAAAAATGATTTTGCCCAAAGGGCAAAATCATTTTTATAAATGTTTACATATGAAAAATAAAAGCTTTGCATTGCTTCCCTTTTTAATACTTTCCCTTTTTACCACCCACAGTTGGGCTCAAAAGGTCAAAACAGTAAAAGTCGAAGCGACCGAGCAAATTGAAATAGAAGATGGCATGACCATCGAAGAAGCCAAATACCTGGCTCTGCTCAAAGCACGGGAACAAGCGCTGGAAAATGTATTCGGCCGAGATATCTACCAGGGCAATGTCATGACCATCGACGAACGCTCCGGAGAAATTACCTCTGTTTCGGAATCTTACGTGAAGGGGAGTTGGGTGAGTACCACTTACGAATCTTGCGAAAAGATCATCGATTCAAGGGGCAACGTTTGGATGCGTTGCTCGGTGAAGGGAAGAGCCAAAGCTTTGACCAAACCGCCTATCCACTTCCTGGCCGAACCACTGGACTGCCCGGATAAAAGATGCAAAACCTCGGCTTTCCTGAATGACGAAGACTTTTTTGTTTATTTTCAAAGTCCGGTCAAAGGATTTGTGGCAGCCTACCTCATGATGGAGGATCAGGTGCAATGCCTCATGCCCTATGAGGGGATGGAAGGAGGTTCCATGGTCGTAGAGGCAGATAAAGAGTACGTGCTGTTTAGTGAAAAACAGGCACCCGATTACTTTATGTATACGGAAAAAAACATGGAAACAGACTTATTGGTAGTGATCTTTTCTCCACAAGATTTTTCAAAACCCATACTGAACGAAGACAAGCCCGAAAGCGATCACTACGAGCTGCCTAAGCAGTTGACCATCGAAGAGTTCCAAAAATGGCTGGGCCGGCAGCGTGCCGCTTATGAAGATCTGGCAGTAAAAAATATTGTTGTTACGATTAGTAAGAATTGATGGAAGTGGAGAGGGGCATGTAGTTTTTTGAGGTTGTGTGAGAAGCTTGAAGGGCTTCTCACACAACCTCAAAATCTAACACTTTCCAAATTCCAGATAAACTATTACCAATGAAAACTTTCAGCTACATAAAAAAAGTAGGCTTTTCTTGTTTGCTGCTGCTATTTTTAGGCGGCTTCTCAACTTCTCTGCAAGCTCAGAATCCCGATAACGACATGCGGAAAAAATTCGACGACTTCCGCCGCCAGATCGAAGGGGACTTCAAGGCCTTCCGGGACAGCATCGATGCAGAATTTGTACGCTTCATGCGCGATAACTGGGAGCGCTTCGAAGTATTTAAAGGCCAGGAATCTCCCTTGCGGCCCGACAAACCTGTTGATCAACCCACAGCCCCTGAAAACGCCAAGGACGATAATTCCGAAAAGATAGGAAATTCCCCCCAACGCATAGACCCCGAGCCGGAATTGCCGCCACTTCCTGAGCGAAAAAAGGAACTCCCGGAGGAAGACCGGAGCATGGACGAAAAACTCGATGACATGATGAATC
>JAUIKE010000101.1 GCA_030430845.1 Bacteroidia bacterium
AGCTTCGTTCGATCAATGCGAGGATCTTCAAGTTCACTAAAAATGCTGCTCAGTTTTTCAAGGTGATTTTTCGGCTCCATCTTTTTGAAGCCAAGTTAATCTTATATTTTAGATGCGTTTGCCCTGGCTTAAGCCCTTTTTAGTGGACTTTCACCTCAATATTCCTTATTTTAACTGGAGAATATTCACTTTTATGATCCAGACCATCCTAGACATTATTCGGGAATTTCCTCATTTCGTATTATGGGCAGCCTGCCCCCTGGTATGGCTGCTTAGCCTCATCTTTCGTAAGAATACGTTTGACCTTAAATTCAACTATATGAATTATAAGATCAACTATTTTTTTCTGGGTATGGTGATCATTCTCTCTTTGACTGTTTTAGGCTTCACTTATCTGATCCTGCTCAGCTCCGGAGCCGGGCTTCTGCCGAATCTTATCATTTTCCACATTCTGGCCACCTTGTGCGGGATTACGGGCATAGTTTACTTCTTCTCTATTGCCGGCACTCCCCAGACCTTAGAGGTATTAAGGCAGGAGTCGGAGGACCGGCACGCTCAAAAGGTTATGAGCATCCGTTCGGGCCTGATCTTGTTCGTGTTGATATTTTTGACGGGGCAGTTGGTTTTTACCATCAATATGGCGATTGGGATTTTGCTGCCTTAGTAATAGTGAGGCGGGGTCCAGTGATGTTGCACCAAAAAAGGTCAGCTAGTGACCTGGTGACTCCCAGTCACCAGGTCACTAGCTCCCCGCACGTTTTGCTCCACAAAGTTAGCCCGATCTGCCCACTTCCGCTAGTCACTGTCCGCTTTTGTCCGGATTTGTCCGATAATGGAAGGTTTTGGAAGGTTTTGGAAGGTTTTGTAAAATCCTGCTAATCCGGCGCGTAGCTTACTCCTTTCGTGCATATCACTGCAACCTTGCTTAACTTAACTTCTCCCTGACATAAAAAGCAATCATTATGCTCGTCAAATATTTGCCGCCCGGGATGGTCAAGGATCTGGTGGACTCCTTTTTCGTCATCCAAACCACAGCATCTCAGCAAAATTTACTGGAAGATCTCATCATCCCCGATGGAACGCACGGTATCCTTTTTGTTGAGCAAGGACAGATCATGCGCACCGAACTGAATAAGGAGGCCCCATCTGCCTGCCTGAATAAAACTTATATTTTTGGTCAAAAATCGGGGCCGGTTACCTATCGATTTGAGCCGGCCCCTCTTTTAGCCTATGGTGCCAAACTAAAGCCCTGTGCCCTCAAATCCTGTTTCGACCTGCCTGCGATGGAGCTGACCGACCGATTGGTAGCGGCGGATATGCTGCTAAGTACACAACAGCAATTGGAATGCGAGAAAATATATGGGACGGCTTCCATCACCCAAAAAATACTTTCCCTGGCCGGTTTCCTTCAGCAAGCAGCCCGAACCACCAGTCGTCAAAAGGCCCTGGGAGAAGCCATCCTCCATCACATACATCTACACCAGGGGCAAATAAGCATACAGGAAATCTGCTGTTTTTTTAAGCTGAATTATAAATACCTGGAAAGATTGTTCAAACAGGAAGTTGGCCTGAACCCTAAAATGTACTGCCGTATTATCCGCTTTAATGCTTCCATTTTGCATTACCAAAAAACAAGCACTCCTTTAACGGACTTGGCCTACACAGCCGGATACTTTGATCAAATGCACTTTATTAAAGAAGTGAAGCGGTTTACCGGATTATCGCCCCGGCAGTTTTTTCCCACTACTATACAGCCCATTGCATCCGAACAGGTACAGGGAATCAAGAATAGATTGGCCGACTAAGCATTGCATAAGCCCCTTTCTTTTCGTAGCTTTTTGTAATGAAAAAGCAATGGGCATTATTCATCGGAGCCATCCACAAATTTCACCTTTATTTTATATGGCCGCTGATAAACACTGACTACTGCTGATATTCGCTGCCTGATTAAGCTAAATCAAAACAGCGGGCACCAATCCTTGATCTGTGTTCATCAGCGGCTAAAAAGCTACTTGCAAGTTATTTTTCCTACTCAAGAAGTCTTATCTTAGAGCTCAATCCAATACTCACCCGTATGGAAAAAGCCAAGTACAGCGCCTTCGACCTCTTCGGATATGCCCTGCCGGGAATATACCTCCTGCTCGCCTGCTTCCTCCTATTCCATTCCAAGATTCAAACCTTAACGGACATACTAGATGCTGTGGGCCAATTCAACCTCAATCATGCTATTTTATTATTACTAGTCGGCTATATTGTTGGTTTCACTTTCTATCGCCTTGGAGCTACGCTACGCAATTTAGTGGGCAAGCGCCTTTGGAAAGACCACAAAAAATTCGATCTGGAGCTGACGGAAACTGAAAAGTTAGTCCTGGTCCGGGAAAACTGCCAGGAAAATTTCAAATACATCCAGACCTGGTTCCTCATCTCCGGCATGTCAGCTAATTTGGCATTAGGTTCTTTGGTCTTGGTCATTACCGCCATAGCCAAAATCATCCAGTTCGGCTATGATCTGAATGTTCTCCTACAATGGGTGGGCCTGGGCATTGTAGCCACTTTTATGATCTATTACCAGGTCGAGAAGTCCTTTGTGTATGCCAAGTGGGCCAGGCGGGAGTTGAACCAGGCGATTGTGACTTTTGACCTCGGCAATCAGAATTGATCTTCAAATATTAACTACACCGAAAAAAAGACCGATTTGATCTAAACATCAATGCTTCAGATTGATAGGGAGGTGTTTTTTCCTTATCTTAAAACAAACAATTGATCTATGAAAAAGCGATTTCATCAATTAGGGGAATCGATGGCCCAAGCCTACCAGGACCGAAAATTTCAGGAGTTGCAGAAATTGGCGCTGGAATATTTAAAGCTGGCCACTCAATATAAAAGTGACTGGAACTACGGAAACGCGATCCACCAGGCTAATATTTATATGGGACTAATGGCCTTAGAAAAAAATAATATAGACGAAGCCAGTAGTTTTTTAATAAAAGCCGGCCAAACGCCCGGTTCTCCTCAACTAAATAATTTTGGCCCCAACATGCTACTGGCAAAGAAATTACTGGAAAAAGGAGAACGAAATAGTGTTTTGATCTATATCGACCAGTGTAAAAACTTCTGGAGGCTCCTTTTTAGAATGGGGCGGATTAAAAAATGGAAAAAAAAGATTAAGCAGGGGGAAATCCCAGATTTTAGAGCCCATTTATTTTATCACCTGCGATACCCTGCTAAAGCTACAAAGGATGAAAGCTGAATTTCATCCAAAATATCTATATTGCGGCCTAGCTCCCTATAATAAGCAGCCAACAACATGAAAGTGGATCAACAACCCATATTTTCTGAAAAGTCCATTGCCGTACTGCCCTTCGTCAACATGAGCGCCGAGCCTGAAAACGAATATTTCAGCGATGGCATCACTGAAGAGATCATCAATGCACTGGCCAAGATCCAGGGGTTGAAAGTAACCGCACGCACCTCCGCTTTCGCATTCAAAAATAAGAACATTGACATTCGGATCATTGGAAAGCAATTAGGCGTTGCCACCATTCTGGAAGGCAGCATTCGCGCTTATCGCAATCGGGTACGCGTCACAGCTCAGCTTATTCGAACCACGGACGGCTTCCACTTGTGGTCGGAGGTTTTTGACCGGGTCATGGAAGACTTGTTCGAGCTGCAAGACGAAATCAGCCTGTTGATCGCCGATCAGATCCGCGAAAACTTTGGCCACATCAATATCCAGGAGCACCTCATCCAGGCACCCACCAGCAACATAAGTGCCTATGATCTTTATTTGAAGGGACGTTACCATCACCTCAAATGGAATTCAGAGGGTATTCGTACCGGCATTAAATATTATGAAAAAAGCATTGCCCAGGATCCTCAATTTGCCCTCCCCTATTTCGGAATCGGCTATAGTTATGCGATGAGCGCTTCTTTTGGTGTCAGGCCCGAAGCCCTGAAGGCCGCAGGCGATTATTTGAAAAAGGGATTTACACTGGACGATCAGTCTTATATGGGCTATTTTGGTCAGGGCACCTATCACTTCTGGGGGCAATGGGATTTCGTCAAAGGCCACGATTGTTTCAAAAAAGCCATAGAACTCAACCCCTCCTATACCGAAGCGGAGGAAGGCCTGGCAGAATTATACACGGCTGTCGGTGATTTTGAAAATGCAGAATACCATGCTGAGAACGCGCTGCGGATCAATCCCTTATCGCCCAATCATTTTTTCACCAAAGCTAATATCCATTATCTGACCCAGGATTTTGAAGGGGCGTTAATTTACCTGGATTCCGCCCTTCAGATCGACCCCCTTTTTATCCATGCCATCGGCTTAAAGCAACTGTGTTACATCCAGTTAAAAGAGTACAAAAAATTAGATCACTTCCTGAAAACGCATCCACTCACAGAGTGCCCCAAAGAATGCCGGGCCTTATATCAACTGGTACATCCGGATGAAAAAATTGATATTGACCTCAAGGAAATTCGCACGCTCATCGGTAAAAAAAATGGGGTAACTATTTTCCCCTGGTCTTTATACCTCCTCGTTTATATGAAGCAGCACGAACTGGCCCTTGACCTATTAGAAACGGCCGTCAAAAACCGAGCCGGCCAGTACATCAATTTTATGAATATTCCCCTGCTAGCTCCATTGCGAGCGTATGACCAATTTAAAACACTTATCCAAACCACCTTCCAACCCGCTCTGCTTCCCAAAGATGAGCCTGGAGAGTCAGTTTCTGATGGTTCCGGAAAAAACTTGTTGAATGATGATGAAATTAGCAGCCTGCGCCAGCAGCTTCAGCATAGTATGGAACAGGACACGCTCTATCTAAATACCGATCTCAGCCTACGCGACCTGGCCTCTCACCTTCAAACCAGCGCCAACAAACTCTCGTGGCTGCTCAATGAACAGATCGGAAAAAACTTCAACGAGTACATTAACTCCCTCCGCCTGGAAGCCTTTAAAAAAAAGGCCCTCGACCCCACCAACGAACACTTCACTCTTTTAGGGCTCGCCTTTGAAAGTGGATTCAATTCCAAAACGGTTTTTAATTCTTTTTTTAAAAAAACGGAAGGAACCACTCCTAGAAGCTGGTTGAAAGCTCAGAAGAAACAGCCCTAAGAAAACGTTCTAAATCTTATCCGGACGTCCGTATATATAATCACGAACGATTCCCTACCTCAATCGCTGCACCTTTGTATCGTCAGCTGATCAAAACCATTGACGGCAATTTTTCCATTATAAAATTCACTCAAGATGAAAGTTGTAGCGATTTCAAAAAAATATTTGTTGGTCTTATGCTGTATGGCAAGCCTTCAACTAACAGCTCAGAAAACTTACTTTGACGTATTGATCAACCTGGTGCCGGGCAACTTCCACTACGGAGAGGCCAACGACGACCTGAAAGACTTTAAAAAGAACCTGAACGGACTTCAGGCGGGGGTGTCCCTGCGGGCAGGTGTTACGCCCAACCTTTCGCTGGTTTCCGAATTCTATTTTCTGATCAAAGGCGGTCGTTTGACAGAAGGGAATCCACTGACCGACCTGCCTACCAAAACGCGTTTGTACACCCTTGAATTACCGGCTCTGGCCCGTGTACACCTCGGCAAATTTTATTTCAATGCAGGGCCTTCGGTGGCTTATAACCTGGCCGGGAAGCAGATATTTGAGGAAACGGAATCTACTCCTAAAGAGTCCTACAAGCTCCTGTTTGATGGCTCTGAAGGTTCATACAACCGCTGGGATGCGGGCGTACAAATAGGTGTAGGTTATGAATTCAAATTGAAAAAAGCCCACCTGGCACTTGACTTAAGGTATTCACACGGCTTAGTAAATGTGGCCAACGACATGGAAAAACGCAACCGTTACCTGAATTTTAACGTCTTGATTTCCAAGCCCTGGAAAACGAATCCATTAGCAAAGAAGTAACAATAATGGGGTTGTGTAAAAAGTCCTTCCGTACGGACCGTATGGTCGGTCTTTTCACACAACCAATAATATTCTTTTGGGAGGTCGTTTTAAGAAAAAAACTTTGTTTTTTTCTTAAAACGACCTCCCAAATAAAATTTAATGGGGTGGGTAAAAACCTGACTGCCGTCAGGCAGGCGAGGAACGAGTTTTTACACAACCCCATCCAAAACATAGCTTATGTCTAAAAAAAGAACAGCCCGGCTAGCTGGTTTTTTATATCTCATTCTGATCATCTGCGGCAGTTATGCCGAGCTCTTCGTCCGCTCCTCGGTTCGCGTACCAGGCGATGCGGCCGCCACTGCTCAGAATATTATGAATGCCTCCTGGCAGTACAGCTTCGGTTTTGTCAGCGACATGATCATGGTAGGAACTTACTTTCTGCTGCCGCTGGTGCTCTTTGAGTTATTAAAATCAGTGAACCGGAGGCAGGCCGTTTTGATGGTGGCCAGTGCCCTGATGGGTGTGTCAATCATTGCGATGAATATGATCAATCATTTGGCGCCGCTGATTATATTAAAGAATCAGGACTATCTCAGTGTTTTTAGTACGGACGAGATCCATGCTTTGGCCTACTTATTCCTCGATTTTCATCGATATGGGTACCGGATTGCGCAGCTGTTTTTTGGGCTATGGCTCCTGCCCTTTGGCTACCTGGTTTATAAATCCGGCTTTATACCCAAAATACTCGGGATATTCTTAATGGTCGCTTTTGTCAGTTTTATCGTAGATTTTTTCCTTTTTTTCCTGCTGGAAAATTACAGTGCCTCTACTTCCGGGATCGTGACCTTCCCGACGGTTATTGGAGAGTTTTCGATTTGCTTCTGGCTCCTTTTGAAAGGTATAAAAAAAACTAGTGCCGATTTTCGGCACTAGTTTTTTTTATACCTTTCAAAACCCTACTCCACGTCCGGCTGCGGAGTAATTCTCAGGTAAGGCTTCACTTCTTTGAAACCTTTTGGGAATTTGCCTTTAGCCGTTTCGTTATCAATAGATGGTGAGATCACGACATCTTCGCCATGCTTCCAATCGGCAGGAGTCGCTACACTGTGATAAGCTGTCAGTTGTAAGCTATCGATCACGCGGAGCAGTTCCAGGAAGTTCCGGCCGGTTGAAGGCGGATACGTCAGCGTCAGTTTGATCTTTTTGTCAGGTCCGATAATGAATACCGTACGTACGGTAAACTTCTCATCGGCATTCGGGTGGATCATATCATACAGTTCTGCCACTTTGCGGTCAGAGTCTGCGATGATGGGGAAATTCATTTTTACATTTTGAGTTTCCTCAATGTCTTTGATCCAATCGTTGTGAGAGTCTATAGGGTCAACGCTGACAGCCAGGACTTTCACGTTGCGCTTTTGAAATTCTCCGCTCAGGGCAGCTGTTCTGCCTAGTTCGGTGGTACAAACGGGTGTAAAATCAGCTGGGTGGCTGAATAACATGCCCCAACTGTTACCGAGCCACTCATGGAAGTTAATGGTACCCATGGTGGTTTCTGCGGTAAAATCGGGAGCGATGTCGCCAAGTCTTAAAGTCATAATGGATAATTTTGGGTTCTACAATCTGATCACAATTATATTAAACCCTAAGGTAAGAAATAGTTTGATCTGCTGCCAGAAACAATTGATAGTTCTGTGTTCTTGTGATGCCAGGCCCTCCTTCGCCGGGCCTGGCATCACAGCAAGTCAGTTGCATTCACTTCACTTCTCCCCCACTTGCTGCTGTGCTGCATAGAGGAAGATACCGAGGCTCACCGAGACATTCAAGCAATCCGTTTGGCCGATGGCAGGCAGATGTATCCTGGCATCACAGAGGTCGATGATGGGCTTGGGCAGCCCTTCTTTTTCACTACCCATAATGATCAGATCTTCTTTTTCAAAAAGGAAATCACTTAGCGAATCTGCTGTGTGATCGATAACCGTGGCCAGGCTTCGTCCGGGATAGTTTTGTATAAATTCAACTAGATCATTCACCGGAATCACTGCTATGTGCTCGATTGCCCCGGCTGTCCAGACCCGAGCCATGTGGTTCATATCCGCTCGGCTTGCTTTGTTTTTGGGAGGAGATAAGAGTTCATTTTTATCCCAAATATAGATTTTTTGGAAGCCAAAAAACTCAGCCGATCGGATCATATTGGATAGATTAGGTCGGTATTCGGGAGCGCAAAGCAGGATATTCATAACCACAGGTTTCTTAGTATCCAGTATAATATAATAATGATAAAAAAGGACCAGATCACCCAACGACTGTTTAAAAACGCACTCCCTTTTTTTCCCAACAAATGAATCCCACCGTACTCAGCCAATCCGGCAATCACCAAATAAGGCAGTACCAATACAAATAAGGGATTGAATGACCAGGCGCTGCCCAATTCGCCATTCAACAAGGCATGAGCTGCTCGTTGCGAACCGCAGCCCGGGCATTTCCATCCGCTCAAGCTATACACAGGGCAGGGTGGGAAATAAGTAGAATCACTCGATGGATCAAAGGATTTGTAAATCCAAATCAGGCCAAGCACCCCACACAAAATGACTATCTTCAGCAATGGTTTTCTCATTAAAAATCAAAGTCATCTATTCCACCCACCGCTATAAAGAATACATATCCAAAATAAATAATCATGAATACCAAGCCTGAAATCAAGCCGATGATTGTCCATTTCTTAGCTTCATCCGAAGACTTTTTGGCCCCCACATAGTCTCCGACAGCATAGCGGGAATCTACCTTAGCTGCATTAATGATAGCTGCTACGCCAAAAGGCAGGCAACAAAGCACAGTCACCAGGATGGATTCCACCAACCAGGTTTTGGGTTTTTCCTCGGTAGAGCTATCTAAGACATTTGGATTACTAGGCGTAACAGACGGGATATTGGGCCCATTCACCGGCGGAGGCATCGTCGGTAATTCAAATAGGGGGGTCAACTCAGCTAACTCGCCGGCTTTTGTCCAATCATCCAGCTCCTCGTGCCAGATCAGCGTATCTTTGGAAATAGGCTGAGATCTGAGTTCTTCTAAACTAAAAGGACCGAAACGCTCCTGTCCATCACTGAAATAATACTGTTTCATTTGGAATATTTTTTTCAATGGAATCATCAGGCCGATAGAAAGGGACCTGATTATTTCCTTTCTCCTTTTTTTTCGCTTACAATTTTAATCAATTTATCTATTCCCAGACAGCTACGGTCCCTATTATTTTTAGATTTTCAAAAAAAATATCTGTAACTTCCCTAATTAGATACCGTATAAAACTCTTTAGAGCGTCCAGAGAATACTTATTTACAGATAGTTGGCCATCCAAAAAACTACCGGCCAAGAATAGAACTTAGAGAAAAT
Organism: Bacteroidia bacterium; assembly: GCA_030430845.1. GTDB lineage: Bacteria > Bacteroidota > Bacteroidia > Chitinophagales > Saprospiraceae > JANQPA01. The sequence continues at coordinate 9,302 of JAUIKE010000101.1, forward strand.
CACATACCGAAGTACCACATTTTAAAGGAAACCGATTTAGAGTGGCACAGGAAGGGTATTTTACGCATACTATTTAAAATAATTACGAGCCAGCCACAAGCTTGCCCTTGGGAACAGGACAAGTATGCAATGGCTGATGCGGCCCCGTCCAGCCCAGAAATTAAAAATTAAGAGTAATGAGAAAACTAACATTACTACTCTTATTCATCTCAAGCTTTAGCCTTTTAAAATCTCAAAACACTTCCATTGGGTTCTTTGGAGGGGGTATGAATTATAAAGGAGATCTGAGCCCTAAGCAAACCGTTTCTATTAAAGGCCTTAACGGTGCGATTGGCGTGCGGGTAAAACACCGGCCGGATAGTCAGTGGGCTATCAATGCGCAGGGCATTTTCGGTAAGATCACCGGAAACGACCGGGACTTTGACAACCGAACTCAGTACCGTCAACTTGATGTAACGACCATTTTAATGGAATTAGTCGCTACCGCCGAATGGCATCCTTTAATGCCGGAGGAAGTCAACCTTTCAGAAAGAAAATTTTTAGATCGATTTTCTCCTTTCCTATATTTTGGTATTGGAATTGTTTGGGCGGATGTAGCCGTCAGAGGCTTACCGGAAAAAGCCCCGGAATTAGTCAGAGGGCTCAATAATGGTACTTACATGAGTATCCCGGTGGGCCTGGGCGTTAACTTTGACGTCAATGAACGATTTTCATTGGATGTTGACTTCGGTGTCCGTTTTCCTACCACGGATAATCTGGACGGAATTTCTATCAACCGAAACCCCAATATCAATGATTGGTATTACCTGATCGGATTAACGGCTAATTATAGGTTTTCTCCGAAAACTAAAAAAGAGGCCGTTCCGGCCCCTGAAGAGTAAAAAAAGAAAAGGATTATTGGCCGGAGCCAAAATCCTTTTCAAAACTCACCTATTCCACTTACCATTAATGTTTGTAGCCTTTGCCACAAAATTTAAGAGACTATACATTTGTTATTGCTATTCATGGGATCATAACTTTCGAACATATCTGCTACTTGGTCGGTAGGAAATAGAAAAGGTCAACGCCTTTTTGTATTTTTTTTCTTTTTTTTGAAAAAAATACTTTTACCCAAGTGAAAAGGATCAACTTTGAAGCGATTATGGCCGGCTCAGCTATGTTCATTGGTCTGTGCGCCCTTTTTATCTCTATTAACCAAACGCGGATCATGCGCCTACAGCATGAAGCCAGTATTTGGCCGCATATCTACCACGGTATGTCTTATCAGGATGATGGTCATTTTTCTTATACCGTAAGAAATGTAGGGATAGGGCCTGCAAAAATTGTGGATGCTCAAATCCTGTACGATGGCCAAAGCTATACGGAATATTATGATTTTTTAAGTGCTTTTCTCAAAATGCCCCGGGATTCCGTTCGTAAAAATATCGCAATGGGATATTCCAGCCTAAATGGCAGAGTAATGGCACCGGGAGAACGCATCGATGCCATGAACATTTCTACGCCACAAATTGCCTACGAATTATTTTATGCCCAGGACAAATGGACCGTTCAGATCTGTTATGCTTCTATTTCAAATAAATACTGGCAAAACAAAAGCTTTGGAGATGCGGAAGAAGTGAAAAAATGTGAGTAAAGTAACTTAACAGAAGGTGGTGGCCGGATGTCCACCACCTTCTGTTAAGTTATTTTACTTTTTAATTCTTCTACGGAAAAAACCGGCGCTTTACAGCTATAATTTTCACACAGGAAAAACCGGGTTTGGTGCTTAGAGAAGCGATGTTTTAATAAAGGCCACTCTTCGGCGGGCTGTTGGCCGGCCATCAGGATCATACCTGGCAAATACCACCTTTGTACCTCTTTCGCCGCCGCAAAGGCCTCAGGCCCGGTAATGGCCAGTTCTTTCCAGCCTTTTATTTCATTAACCAACAAGCTCGCCCAGGAGGCCATAGGGTAAGCCTTTTTTGCAACTTCCGCTTCTATTTGTTCAAGAGCCCGGCTAGCCATACGATCCAACTTCCGATCCTCAAAAAAAATAGCTAGTCGCTTAAGGTTGGCTACCATCACAGCGCCCGCAGAAGGGAGTTCGGCGTCTCCTTTATCTCGATATAAAAAAGGAAGTTCCAGATTCCTCTTTTCGGAGAAAAAGAACAACCCGGTCTTTTCGTCATAAAATTTTTCAACAGCGATTGCCATCCAATGGCGAGCAGACTCCAGTAAGCTAGTATCCCAATCAAGGGTATACCCCTTGATAAGCGCCTCGATATAAAAAGCATAGTCACTTAAAAAAGCTGTTGTTTCCCTATGCTGAGCCTGTACGGCGGCATGCATCAGTTCTGAGCCTTTTTGCAGATGCTCGCGCAGGAACGCCAGGGCTTCCAAAGCCTTTTTTTTGTATCCCTCCGTTCCCACAGCCGCATAGGCATCCATATACGCCATGGCCTGAAGGGCATTCCAGGAAAGCAATATTTTTTCATCCCGATGGGGTTGTTTTCTGGTCTTTCTGGCATTCAGCAGGCGCTCATAAGCACTTTCTAAAAAGGATACATTTTCCGCCTTTTTACCGCCGGATACAAGCTGAAGGATATTGCGTCCATCTTCCCAGTTCCCTTCGAGCCTGATATCCATTAAAGTATTAAATGAAGCAGCATCCGGGCCGAGGACTTCCTCTATCTCTTTCTTCGTCCAGGTATAATAAGCTCCTTCTTTACCTTCAGAATCGGCGTCCAGTGCACTGAAAAATCCGCCTTGGCCGTTGCTCAACTTTTCGTCTACAAACTGCAAGGTTTTTTCAATCGCCCCTTTATAAGCCTCCCTTGGTTCGTATTGGTACAAAGCTGCCATCAGACTGACCATGAGCGCATTGTCATAAAGCATTTTTTCAAAATGAGGGATTTTCCACTGTCGGTCGACCGAATACCGGCACCAACCGCCTTCTACCACATCATAGATCCCACCTCTCAGCATTTGATCCAGCGTAAATTGGACATGATCGGCTACATTGGCTTGATTAAATTGCCGGGCGTAGGTCAGCAAAAATTCCAAAGCCATAGTGTTTGGGTACTTTTGGCCTTGGCCAAAACCCCCAAATTCAGTATCCTGTTTTTGCCGGACTTGTTGTAATAATTGCTCTAGTAAAGCCTGGGCTTCTTTTGAAGTTTTTTTGGTTGATAGATTTGAAAAAGCGGTTTTCTCGGAAAAGTCCTGTCCCTGCATACGGCGAAGAATCCTGCTCGCTTCTTGTTCCACCGCTTTCCTTTGCTCATAAAAGTTATAAGCGGCATACTGAAGCGTCTGAAACCAGGAAAGCGACCGGCCACTTTTTTCCGGAGGGAAATAGGTGCCTCCGTAAAATGGTTTTCTATCCGGTGTGAGAAAAAGGTTCAGCGGCCATCCGGCTTGTCCTGAAATGACCTGGCAGGCATCCATATAGAACTGGTCCAGGTCGGGGCGTTCTTCACGATCTACTTTTATGTTGACGAAGTGCTCGTTCATGTAAGCGGCTACTTCCGTGTCCTGAAAGCTTTCACGTTCCATCACATGACACCAATGACAAGTAGAATAGCCGATACTAAGCAGGATCGGTTTGTCTTCCCGGATTGCTTTTTCCAGGGCTGCCTCTCTCCAGGGATGCCAATCGACCGGATTGTCGGCATGCTGTTGCAGGTAAGGGCTGACTTCTTTTTGTAGATGGTTCATGTGAAGGCGCCGTAACTGATTTTTAAGTAAAATCAATAAAAAAGAGATGCTAGGCCTCCTTCGTCGGCCTGATGCTGTGATGCTCTTGCCGCCTACAGCGGCCTGATGCTGAACGTTTGATTTTCTTAAATAAAATAGAAAGATCTTATTCATTTAGCAAAAAAAACGTTAGCATCCTGACGCCAAAGGCGTGAAAAGTATCACAGCATCAGGCCGACGAAGGAGGCCCAGCATCTCAAATTGTTTAACGATTGCTATTTTATTCCAACTATAATAAAATCGTTAACACTCATATGTATATTAGGCAACAGCTTCAACTGCTGCATCTAATTCTTCCTGTGGAATGGTTGTAGGACAAACGTATTCCGTTTTTGGCGCACTTGACCCTTCCAGATCATTCCAGCCACCTGCGATATCTACAACATTCTCGAAACCTCTTGACTTAAGGATAGAGGCCATGATCATAGAACGATATCCTCCTTTACAGTGAAGGTGATAGTTTAGGTTTCTATCCAATTTTTGCATATTGTTGTTGACGTAATCCAGCGGGAAGTTCTCGGCAGTAGCCAAGTGCTGAGCCAAGTATTCCGTAGGCTTACGAACATCCAGAACATTATCCACTTTTCCTTCAGCTTGACGCTTAGCAAACTCTTCGGCAGAAATGGACTCGATGGTGTCAATTTCCTTACCGGCAGCTTTCCAGGCATCGATACCTCCTTCCAGATAACCAAGTGTGTTGTCATATCCAACGCGAGCCAGGCGAGTCACGACTTCCTCCGCACGGCCTTCTTCTACGACCAAAACTATAGGTTGCTTCAGATCAACGATCAGCGCTCCTACCCACGGGGCAAAGCTTCCGTCAATACCAATGAAGATGGAATTAGGAATAAAGCCATTCTTAAATACCTGCTCATCGCGAGTATCCAATATCAGGGCTCCTTCATTTTCTACCATTTGCTCAAATGCTTCCGGTACTAAAGACACAGCACCTCTTTCTAAGACATCATCGATGCTACCGTATCCTGTTTTATTCAGCTTAGCATTCTTAGCAAAATATTGTGGAGGCGGCATCAAGCCGGCAGTTACTTCATGAATGAACTCATCTTTGGTCATGTCGGCACGCAAGGCATAGTTCGTTTCTTTCTGATGCCCCAGCGTATCCCAGGTTTCAGAGCTCATATTCTTTCCACAAGCTGAACCGGCGCCGTGTGCAGGATAAACGATAACATCATCTGCCAAAGTCATGATCTTGTTGCGCAGGCTATCGTATAACCAACCGGCCAGATCTTCCTTCGTAATGCTACCGGATTTCTGAGCCAGGTCAGGACGCCCAACATCACCAATGAACAAGGTGTCGCCGGTGAATATAGCGTAATCCTTTCCGTTTTCATCTTTCAGAAGATATGTAGTACTTTCAGGCGTGTGGCCAGGGGTGTGTAAGACCTTGAATGTAAGTTTTCCAACCTTAATTTCCTCTCCGTCCTTTGCTTCCAGAATATCGAATTCCGTTTTGGCAGTAGGACCATATACAATGGTTGCACCTGTTTTTTCAGCCAGATCCAAATGGCCCGATACAAAATCAGCGTGGAAGTGAGTTTCAAAGATATACTTCAAAGTAGCGCCTTCTTTTTCTAATTTTTCAAGGTAAGGCCTTGTTTCGCGAAGTGGATCAATGATAACTGCTTCACCTTCGCTTTCGATGTAGTAGGCTGCTTCGGCAAGGCAACCAGTATAAATTTGTTCGACTTTCATTGTTTTAACTTTAATTCGGTTTGTTTGACTAATGTATTAAAATATGATGATATTTTCATGCTTTAACGAATTTTTAATGGAAGTTGACGGACTGTACCAGCATTTCTTCCATTTTTTGACTATCCGTTTAAAGACAGTACAAAAGTAAAATGTTGTGATTAGGTGTTCAGTGATGGGTGTCACAATTTGGGATATCCAGTTTGGAGTGGCCGGCTTTTTCAACCAAAACAAGCAAAGAAGCCCATACATGATTGAAAAGAAGCTTATCTTTCATAAAGAAATAGGAGACATCGTAATATTACTATTTTTTTATGCAGAGGGTTTTCAATTTTTAGGGTTGATACTCAGGACAGCATTCAAACAAATTAAATTTAAACGTTTTTGTTGCGCATGTTTAAAACATTTTGCATTTTTATTTCATCTCAACAGGTCCAGATATAGAAAATTATCTCTAATTCTTGTTTCTACCAAAACCCAAAATTGCCATGAGTTCTATAAGAGTTTTAGTCGGCACCAAAAAAGGTGCGTTTATTCTACGCTCGGATGCTGAGCGTAAAGACTGGACTGTCGACGGTCCTTTTTTTGGAGGCTGGGAAATTTACCATTTAAAAGGATCTCCTGTTAACCCCAACCGGATTTATGCCTCTCAATCCAGCGGCTGGTTTGGGCAGGTGATGCATCGATCGGATGACGGAGGGAAAAGCTGGAAAACGGTCGGCAACCAATTTGAGTATGAAGGAGAAGCCGGCACTCACCAATGGTACGACGGTACTCCACACCCCTGGGAGTTCAAGCGTGTCTGGCATTTAGAGCCTTCTTTGACGGACCCGGATACGGTTTATGCCGGAGCAGAAGATGCCGCTCTTTTCCGCTCAACCGATGGTGGAGAAAGCTGGAAGGAACTATCAGGATTGCGCGGCCATGGAACCGGAAAATTCTGGCAACCAGGCGCTGGAGGACTTTGCCTGCACACCATCATCCTTGACCCTGAAAATACCGATCGGATCTTTGTAGCCATCTCGGCGGCAGGAGCTTTTCGCACCGATGACGGAGGCAAAAGCTGGCAGCCTATCAATCGTGGGCTGAGGTCAGAATACATTCCGGAACCCGAGGCAGAAATAGGTCATTGTGTACACCGACTGGCCATGCATCCGACCAGGCCCAATGTGCTGTTCATGCAAAAGCACTGGGACGTTATGCGCAGTGATGATGGAGGTGATTCCTGGTACGAGGTCAGTGACAATTTGCCCAGCGATTTTGGTTTTGTCATCGATGTGCATGCTCATGAACCGGATACGATCTATGTGATCCCTATCAAAAGCGATTCGGAGCATTATCCACCTGAAGGGAAACTGCGCGTTTACCGAAGTCGCACGGGGGGCAATGATTGGGAAGCCCTGTCGAAAGGTTTGCCGCAAGAAAACTGTTACGTTAATGTTCTAAGAGATGCCATGGCAGTAGATCGACTTAATCCTTGTGGTATTTATTTTGGCACAACGGGCGGACAGGTTTATGCCTCCGCCGATGCAGGTGATAGTTGGATTTCTATTGCAGACAATCTGCCCAAGGTTTTATCCGTTGAAGTTCAAACCATTCTATGATACGTGTCGTTCTTCCATATCATTTACGCAATTTAGCCGGTGTAGGGAAAGAAGTTCAGTTGGAGATCCAGGGGCCTCTTACTCAGCGGTCGGTTCTTGACACTTTAGAAGAGCAATACCCCGTTCTGAAAGGAACAATTCGAGATTATGGTACAAAGGAACGCCGGGCTTTTCTTCGTTTTTTCGTATGTTCAGAAGATTGGACTCATCACTCGCCGGATGATCCTCTGCCGGAAGCCATCGCTACAGGCGAAGAACCCTTCCTGGTAATCGGAGCGATAGCCGGGGGATAAAAAAGAAGGATAACCCCTCGAAAAGGATCATCCCTCTTTAAAATAGAAAGATTCAAAAACCGGTACCTAAAGTAGATCCAGTATCTTTTGACTTTCTGGACGTTGGTAATATACAAAGGTATTCCAGCCGCTCTAGCTTCGAACATTGAAGTTTAATAAATTATCCCCCCCGCCGGGGGGGGATAATTTCAACTTTTATGTACGGACCTACTGCGGCCTGACTACCTTTTAAAGTTTAATCCCATTTGGTCATATATTCATAAAACTCAGTTTTAAGCTCCCGATATATCTTGCGGAAAGTTTCCATTCTTTCCTTCATTTCCTGATGTTGAATCTTATCTTCGTCTGTCATTCTAACCCCTTGTTGTATTTCTTTGCTTAGCTTTTGCTCACTCAGGCGAATATCATGCCTCAGTTCGTCAAGGACTTCTTTTTGACGGATAAATTGGTTTTGGAAGTGTTCGAGGTCGGCCATAAGGTCACGGTGTTCAGGCTGCATTTTTTTCACAAACTCTTCGAGATAGCTTTCAAATATATTCACCTCGTCAGCAAAAAACTTAATCTCATTGTTCCATAACTGATGATTGAGGTGAAGTGTCTGAAAGGCTCCGTACACATTTGCTAAAATATCCATAACTACTATTTTTTAATGAATCAATTCTGATCGTACAATATGTAAGGAGGCCTTCCCTAAGGAACGGCCCCCCTATCGTAAACTATGCTTTGGCATAGGCATCTTCGTTTATGAAGTAGTCCAAGATATCATAGGTTGTTACCAGGCCTACCAAACGCTCATCTTCCACCACCGGCAATGCATGGATCAGGTTTTTCTGGAACACCCCCAAGGCCAATGCTACGGTATCAGTGGGTTCTGCAGTTGTAAGAGAAGCCGTCATGATATCCGCAACGGTCAGCTCACTAAACATATCGTCATTAAAAAGACTGAACAACTGACTAGCCTTTAAAAAATCGATTCGACTGACAATCCCTTTCAATTTCTCCTCATCATCTACCACAGGAATATGGTGAATGGTATAGTTATCAAAAATTTCGTCCACCTTACGGAGTGAATCATCAGGGTGTAGGAAAATTAGATCTCCAGTCATAATTTCAGCCAGCGAAATCTCAAACCTTGGGTTCATATGCGACACATTTTTAGGATTCCAATAAAAGTTGATCCTTCAAACAGTAATTCAATAAGTCATAAGTAGTAAGCAGTCCTACAAGGACGCCCTTATCCACTACCGGCAATGCATGAAACAGGTTTTCCTGTAAAATACCTGCGGCAACGGTCAGGCTGTCTTTTGGATGCAAGGTGGCTACTTTACAGGTCATAACTTCTTTTACAGTGACCGCCTTGTGTAATTTTTTGTTGTACTCACCATATTTTTTTTCATCGAACAGGCAAAGCATATGGTTGACTTTATTAAAATCTTCTTTACTCATGATACCACATAAACTACCATCCTCATTTACGACCGGTACATGGTGAATATTATTGGCTTTAAAAATTTCATCTACCCGGGTTAATTTATCTTCCGGCGAAACTATGATCAGATCCCGGGTCATGATTTCCGATACCGGAATTTGCATTGTCTTTTCCATAATTTGGTTTTTTACCACCCAGGGATGGTTGGTCAATAATCTAGTTTACCTCTATTCAATAACAATATGCCTCTCTCGGCATGGAAAGACAATGAGGGAAGTCAGTCCGTAACTTTGATAAAAGTCATTATAGTAGTCTAGTGGTCTGGTGGTAAGGCTCCAGTAAACATTCCAACACCTTTTGACATTCAGCATAAGGATGGAGGCTGGCGGTGTAAGACCAAAAAAAGAGAAAGGGTTGGTTTTTAAACCAACCCTACCAATGAAAATCGAACAATTTATACCGTTTCTTTAATAATCACTATAGTTCAGTAATCTGCTCTTGATATTCAGTAAATGGAAGTTTATCGACCGCTACTAATTCTTTGAATCCTCCTCTGACATTTACCAGCTTGTCAAAACCGCGAGACTTCAGGATAGAAGCTGCGATGACAGAGCGGTAACCTCCGGCACAATGCAGGTAATACTTCGTATCTTTTTTCACTTCGCTCATATTCTTATTGATAAAATCAAGTGGGAAATTCTGAGCTCCCTGAATATGCTGGGCATTGTATTCGCTGGCACGACGCACATCAAGTGTTGCGATACCATTTTTATATGCCTGAGCAAACCCTTCCGCAGTTACTTCCTCAAGTGTATCAACATCTTCGCCGGCTGCTTTCCAGGTCTCAAAGCCACCTTCCAAATAACCGATTGGATTGTCGTAACCCACACGGGCTAAGCGAGTAACCACTTCTTCTTCGCGGCCTTTATCGGAAATAAACAGGATGGGTTGTTTCAGGTCGGTCATCAAAGTACCTACCCAGGTAGCAAAGTTGTCGTCAATACCAACGAAAATAGAGCCAGGAATGAATCCTTTTACAAAAACGTCCTGATGGCGAGTATCAAGCACCAGGGCTTCTTCTTCTGCCCAGGCGGCTTTGAAAGCTCTCAGGCTCAATGGATTCAAGCCCTTCGCAAGAACATCGTCAATGCTGTCATACCCCATTTTATTCATTACAGCATTTTTAGGGAAGTACTGAGGTGGATCAACCAGGCCTGCTGTTACTTCTGCAACGAATTCTTTTTTGGACATATCAGCGCGAAGTGCATAGTTGGTTTTCTTCTGGTCACCGAGGTAACCCCAGGTTTCAGCGCTCATTTTTTTACCACAAGCAGATCCGGCACCGTGGCCAGGATATACGATAACTTCATCAGCTAACGGCATGATCTTGTTGCGAAGGCTATCGAACAGGTGTCCGGCCAGATCTTCGCGAGTAAGGTCTGTTTTCACAGCCAGGTCAGGACGACCAACATCTCCCATGAATAAAGTGTCGCCAGTAAAGATAGCATAGTCTTTTCCGTTTTCATCTCTCAGCAGGTAAGTAGTAGACTCCATTGTATGGCCAGGCGTGTGTAAAACCTTAATGGTAACGTCACCTACTTTCAGGACTTCTTCGTCTTTGGCTACATGAGCTTCAAAGTTTGGTACGGCAGTAGGGCCAAAAACAATAGTCGCACCTGTTTTATTGGCAAGGTCCAGGTGACCGGACACGAAATCAGCGTGGAAGTGAGTCTCCAGTACATACTTAATTTTAGCTCCGTCAGCTTCAGCACGTTCGATGTATGGAGTCGTTTCGCGAAGCGGGTCAATGATAACAGCTTCACCTTTGCTCTCGATGTAATAGGCCGCTTCAGCTAAGCAACCGGTATAGATTTGTTCTACCTTCATGTTATTTTGGTTTTAAATGAAAAATGAATTAATGAACATGTATTCATATGAAAAGGCAAAAAAAATTCCAGCCTGATCGGAAAAGTAGCTTAAATCTATTTACTTGGTTCTAAGGACTTAAGCCTCTTTGCTTTTGAATACGATTACAAATTTAGGAGGCTTGGTGGTTGGTTTAAGTGATGAGCATCACTTTTAGAACTGACTTTTGTCACCCTGAAATGGTGACTTTTGTCATTTTTTGGACCGATATTTACCCAGATCAAATAAAGGAAAAAAATATTTGAGGAGATGGGAACTTTTTTGAAGAAAATAAGGTAAGCTAAGCTAGCTTAGCTTAGACCTCAAAGGTTTCGAAACCTTTGAGGTCTAAGTTTGACTCCAAAAAAAAGAGGGGGAAGCGCTCAACACTTCCCCCTCTTTTTTTTGTACAATTAAATATTCGTCTGCAACACATACTCCTGCATATCTTCTCCCTTCACTGTATCGGACTGGGCCGTAAAGGCATCCACCCCTTCCTGTATGCTCATAAAGACGTGATCCTCTCCTACCGTTTTTATCAGGCTGGCCTTAGCCATTGCATCCCGGACGGGCCCCTTGACACCGGAGAATAGAACAGTAATTCCATTAAGCTTAAAATCTTGCACCAGGTCCTTCAAGGCATGCATGGCGCTACTGTCTACATAATTGATGCTTTCGGCAACAATCAGAATGGCCTTCAATTTATCTTTTCGCTTAATCACCTCATCCAGTAATACATCCTGGAAAAAGTTGGTGTTGGCAAAGTATAACTGCGCATCAAATCGGAGGATCAACAAATCATCCCTGGTCTCTAATCCCTGGAAACGTTCAACATTTCTATAAAATGTCGTATTCGGCACCTTACCTAGTACCGCATAGTGTGGCCGCGTCGTACGGAAGATTACCATGGCTAAAGACAAAATAACACCCACACCAATACCTTGCTCAATCCCTAATCCAAGAGTAGCAATAAAGGTAACAATGAGCATGGCAAAGTCAATCCTGTTCGTTTTCCAAAGGTAAATGGCTTCCTTGTAATCTATCAATCCAAATACGGCAACCATGATCACAGAGGCCAGAATAGCACTTGGCAAAAAGTAGAATAATGGTGTCAAAAACAACAAGGTCAGTATGATCAACACAGCACTGATGATCGAAGCTAAACCGGTTTTGGCCCCTGCCTGGTCATTCACTGCAGTCCGGGAAAATCCACCTGTAACAGGATAAGACTGGAAAAATGCTCCACCAATATTCGCCGCTCCTAATGCAATCAACTCCTGATTAGCAGATACCTTATAGTTTTTGTGCTTCGCCTGGATGGCCTTAGCCACCGCAATGCTTTCCATAAAACTCACCAGCGAAATCGTCAGAGCAATCGGGATCAAAGCCTGGAAATCTTCCCAACTAAAGGAAGGCACTCCAAAAGAAGGCAATCCGCGAGGCACCTCACCAACTATCTTCACGCCCTGCTCTGTTAATCCTAAGCCCCATACAGCCAGAATACCAAATACCACTGCCAATAGTGGGCCAGGAATGGATTTATTGACTTTTTTGACAAATATGATCAGCCCGATCCCTACTATTCCAATTGCAAAGGTGATCCAGTTGACTTCCCCAATCCTTTCAATGGCCTGCAGGATTATCTCATGTACATGATGACTGCGGGCCAGGTTAATCCCCAGTAAATGCTTCAGCTGCGACAAGCCAATGATCAATGCCGCCGCCGAAGTGAATCCACTAATAACCGGATGCGATAAAAAGTTGACCAAGAAGCCCAGTCGAAATGCACCCAAAGCAAATTGTATGACCCCCACAAATAATGCCAGCGCAATGGCTAAGGCAATGTATACCTCCGCACCGCCCTGAGCTATGGCGCCAATTCCGGCAGCAGTAAGCAAAGATACCATCGCTACCGGCCCAACAGCCAGTTGCCGGCTGGTTCCGAATATAGCATATAATATGAGTGGAATGGTCGAGGCATATAATCCATAAATAGGAGGCAATCCGGCAATCATCGCATAAGCCATCCCCTGTGGGATGAGCATCACCCCAACTGTCAGACCTGCCGAAAGATCCCCTTTAAGTTGGTCCCCTTTATATTGAGGCAGCCAGTCTAATATCGGTATAAATTTTTTTAGGTTCATTCGATTTTGTTTTCAATTCGTGCTTTCATTTACGGCTACAAAGGTAGAAAGCCCCTTATTTTTTCTCAGTGATGAAAGTCACGTTGGTAATACCTAATAGCATAAAGAATACAGCTCAAAACGGCCTGTCCCCTAAATTCTTGCAGTATATTTGGAGCATTTGATTCCATACCTAACTTCGTTAATATCCAAACTCCTATGCATAGAAAAACCGCTTTCTACCATTCTATTCCCTCTGTAAATACCTCGCTAGCCATATGCTTGGTTTTGCTCTGTTGCTTTTGCCATAAACCTAATCCTGAAGATTCATTAAAAGACACCTTCACCTCATTTACACAAATGGACTTTCCGGACGTCCTACACCTGAAAGGGCTTCCCGATAGTGTAACCGACCGCTCCGTTCATATCTTTTCCGACAAAGGAGCCTGGTTTGGATACGCCCTGCCGGAACCAGAACAAACTGAATTGGCAGGCAGCTTTTCCGGCCCTTTCCTCCTGACACAAAACAACGGCCTTTGGCTGAGCCCTATGCTATCCAGACTAGAACTCCTTCATCCCGAAACCGGCCTGCCTATTCCTTTTCACCAAAATGCTACCATCATCAGTAACCACGCCTACCCCGGCAAACTGGTCCAGGTTTTTGAAACCAGTACCCCTTCTTTATCCATCAAAACCGAACTCATCTTCATTAGTAAAAGTAGTGCCCTTACCAGGGTTATGATAAGCAATACCGATGAAACTCTAACTTTACCTGTTTCAGTTCGTTGGAGTGGTGAGGCCTTCCTGGAGGAAGTTACCTTTTCTGAACAAACTTCAGGAATACGCATCAACTTTCCAGATTCTGAGCAAGTAGGCATGATCAAGGTGAACGCTATGGATGGCTCATCTTTTTCAGCTAATGAAAATGCTTATTCAATAACTGCTCATTCAGAGCAATCAGAAAAAGAAGTTGTCCAATTTACAATAGCCCACTCCATATGCTTTTCCGAAAATGAATGGCAGAAAGAATCTTCAATTGTAGACAACGCCTTAAACGAGGCGGGCAAATTTTTTTTTCAAAACACCCTGGAGTGGGATGATAAAATATCCACGCTCCTATCCCAAATTGCGTCCCCTTATGACTCCAGCACTTATCACCAAATTGCCATAAAGTGTTTACAAACACTAAATACCAACTGGCGCAGTCCTGCAGGTTTTTTACATCACGACGGCCTGTTTCCCAGCTACCATTACAAATGGTTTAACGGTTTTTGGGCATGGGATAGTTGGAAACAGGCTGTAGCTATAGCCTACTATGATACCCAACTGGCTCAGAACCAAATTCGGGCGATGTTCGATTTTCAGGACCGATGGGGTATGATTGCCGATTGCGTATACCGGGATACCCTCATCGAAAACCACAACTGGCGCAACACCAAACCTCCTTTATCCGCTTGGGCTACATGGAGGGTTTATGAGCAATCCCAAGACACAGCTTTTCTATCTGAACTATTACCTAAGATAGAGGCCTACCACCAGTGGTGGTATCAATTCAGAGATATCGACCAAAATGGATTATGCGAATACGGTTCAACTGACGGAACGCTCATTGCAGCTAAATGGGAAAGCGGAATGGATAATGCGGTACGCTTTGACAGTTCTGAGATACTGCAAGCCCCTTCGGGCGGTTATTCACTTAACCAAGAGAGCATTGACCTAAATGCCTATTTGTTCGCAGAGAAACTTTACCTGTCAAATATCTGCAGGGAATTAGGAATGACGAAAAAAAGTAAAAGATACACCCTGGATTCTCGTATACTTCAACAACGCATTCAACAAACTTTTTTTGATGAAGAAAAAAAATGGTTTTTTGACCTTAATTTAAATACCAGAAAACCCATCCTCACTTACGGTCCTGAAGGATGGATCCCACTTTGGACCCTCGTCGCAAGTGAAGATCAAGTGGCTGGAATAAGAAATCACATGCTTGATTCTAATAAATTTGTAACTTATATTCCTTTTCCAACCCTTGCGGCCAACCATCCTAAATTTAAGCCTGATAATGGGTACTGGAGGGGCCCAATTTGGCTCGACCAAGTATTTTTTGCCATTGAAGGCCTTAGAAATTATGGCTATGATGAAGATGCCGATCTCTTTACCTACCAGTTATTAAATCGCCTGGAAGGATTAAAAAATGACAGGGGCCCTATCCGGGAAAATTACCATCCTTTAACAGGAGCTGGTCTGGAATCCTATCACTTTAGTTGGTCGGCCGCTCAT
This sequence comes from Bacteroidia bacterium, assembly GCA_030430845.1. Classification (GTDB taxonomy): domain Bacteria; phylum Bacteroidota; class Bacteroidia; order Chitinophagales; family Saprospiraceae; genus JANQPA01. The sequence goes on from JAUIKE010000101.1 coordinate 24,381, forward strand.
ATTTTAATGCTGATGCTTGAATAATCCTACAATTCTACTTATGCGCTTAACACTCACTTCAATAGTTATTCTGACATGCCTGAATGTCGCTTTCTCACAAGAATACCACCAAAACCATCAGGTTTTCAGTGTCAATAAAGAGGCTCCGCACCCGCTGCTTTTTCCATACTCCAACGAACAAGCGGCCGTTCAAAATCAAAAAGAAGCCTCCCCCTGGTTTCAGTCACTCGATGGCTTATGGAAGTTTCATTGGGTGAAAAACCCAATACAGCGGCCCACCGATTTTTTTAATACAAACTTTGACGACAGCTCATGGACGCTGTTCCCCGTACCGGCCAATTGGGAGGTCTACGGTTATGACTACCCGATATACCTGGATGAGAAATACCCGTTCACGACTTCCTATCCCAAAGTACCGGAGGATTACAATCCGGTGGGCTCGTACCGAAGGAGCTTTAACATCCCCGCTTCCTGGATGGATCGCGAAGTAATTTTGCACTTCGGCGCTGTAAAATCAGCCCTGTATGTTTGGGTAAATGGACAAAGAGTCGGCTTTTCCCAAGGCTCCAAAACTCCTGCCGAGTTTAATATCACGCCCTATCTGAAGCAGGGCGAAAACCTGCTGGCCATCCAGATCTATCGCTGGAGCGATGCCAGCTACATTGAAAGTCAGGACATGCTGCGCTTATCCGGCATCGAAAGGGAGGTTTATTTGTATGCCCGGCCTCCAACACACGTACTCGACTTTTTTTCCCAGGTGAAAAGAATGGAAGAAAAGCCGGAAGACTGGGAATTGGAAATAGACCTCGGCTTGCGTGCGACTTCCGAAGCGCGCCCTTATTCCGGCAGCATCCGTTTGCAGATCCTCGACGAATCCTGGGACGTCATTCTTGATCAGCAAAGTGATTTTAATGTATCTGACTCCTTAGGCCAAAACCTCCGATTTTATTTTCCTCATTTGCTCTCAGAACATCAGGTGAAAAAATGGAGCGCAGAAACGCCACATTTGTACCAGATACTCATTACGCATACTGATCAAAATGGCCGGGAGGTAGAATTTCTGCAACAAAAAATCGGCTTTCGAACAGTCGAGATCAAAAACGGGCAGCTGCTCGTGAATGATCAGCCCATCTATATCCGAGGGGTGAATCGACACGAAACGCATCCGCTTACCGGGCATGTGGTGTCCAGAGAAACCATGCTTCAGGATATTCAAATGATGAAGCGGCACAACATCAATGCCGTACGAAGTTCTCATTACCCAAATCATCCTGACTGGTACGAGCTCTGTGATCAGTATGGATTGTATGTGATCGATGAGGCCAATATTGAAAGCCATCCATTAGCCAATTCAGAAGATACCCAGATCGGTAATGAAATGAGTTGGCTGCCCGCTCACCTGGACCGGACACAGCGCATGTTCCATCGGGATAAGAACCATCCCTCCATAATCATCTGGTCGCTGGGAAATGAGGCAGGGCACGGTAAGATTTTTCAAGCCACCTACGACTGGCTAAAAGAGCACGACCCCAGCCGGCCGGTCCAATACGAGCCTGCTGAATTGGAAGGTTATACTGATATTTTTTGCCCTATGTATCCGTCGATCGAGAAGCTGGAGAAATACGCTCAGAATAATCCGTATCGCCCCGCTATTATGATCGAATACTGCCATGCCATGGGCAACAGCGTCGGTAATCTGCAGGATTACTGGGACGTCATTGAGGCGTATTCCGCTTTACAAGGCGGCTTTATCTGGGATTGGGTGGATCAATCCCTGCAGTACGTCAATGATAAGGGCGTTCCTTATTTGGCTTACGGTCATGACTATCATCCTGAGTTGCCTACCGACGGTAATTTTTTAAACAACGGCCTGGTAGATCCCTTCCGAAACCCACATCCGCATCTTATGGAAGTCAAAAAAGTATATGAGCCAGTCAAATTCAGGGCCGTCGATCTGGAAAGAGGCGTCATAGAAATTTTTAATAAAAACTTTTTCTCCGACCTGGATGAGATTGTTTTCCAATGGAGTATTTCAGCCAATGGAAAGGAAGTAAAAAAAGGGTATTGGGCGGATATAAAAATCCTTCCGCAGGAAAAAAAACTGGTGAATCTTCCTGTTAGCGACTTTCCCTTCCAAAACGATAAAGAATACGTCCTGAAAATAGCAGCGCTTCAGAAGTCCGCCACGCCCCTGATTCCTACCAATCATGAGCTCGCCTGGGAACAATTTATTTGGCCATTTAAGAAAAAGGAGGAGAAGCTTTTGGACACAAGTTTAGCTTCCTTTCAAATGACTACCTCAACAGGCATCATTTCCATTTCCGGGAAAGAGTTTTCCTTGGAGCTGGAAGTCGGCAGTGGCGAGATCATCAACTTTACCTATAAGGGAAACGAACTCTTACTGGCAAGCCCCAAACCCAATTTTTGGCGACCGCCCACAGATAATGACCTTGGCAACGGTATGCACAAATGGGCAGCCATGTGGAAAAATGCAGGGCAGCAAGCAGACGTTCGAATGATACAGGGCCCCAACTTACAATCTGGTATCGTCAGTTGGCAGGTGCAGTATCAACTTCCGGAAGAAACAGGTGCTGCTGTGGCTTGTACCTACAGCATACACCCGGATGCCGGCTTGTTAGTGGAATACGAATTTTTACCAAAAAAAACAGACATAGCCCGCCCGCCCAGGCTAGGCATGCAGTGGAAGATCCCCGCGTCTTATCAATTCATGGAATGGTACGGCCGAGGACCGCACGAGACCTATTGGGACCGAAAATCATCGGGTCAGATCGGCATATGGAAAGGCACTGTGTGGGACCAGATGCACCGCTATTCCAGACCTCAGGAAACCGGCAACAAAACCGATGTTCGCTGGATGGTTTTAAAGAATGAGCAGAGCAGGGGCTGGCTCCTTGAATCGAAGGATACCCCCCTGTCGGTTAGTGCCTGGCAACTGGCAACCGAAGACCTTGATTTTGTAGCCGGAGCTAAAGGAGTCGAATCAGCCTCCGGCCTGGTGCCGGTCACCTCCAAACATGGGGCGGATCTCTTCCCGAGGAATTTCATCACCTGGAATATTGATTTCAAACAAATGGGTGTTGGGGGGGATAACTCCTGGGGGCGGCTTGTACATCCCGAGTATATGATTCCTCTTCAGGCACATAAGTATGCATTTTGGTTGAAGCCTTACGATCCTGATCAGGACAAAAGGAAGGATCAATCCGAGCATTGAAGAATGGTGAAAGAATATGTATATTGAAAGAGACAAACTATCGATATATGAAAACACCAACCACCATCCTCTTCCACGAATCACGCCCCGATATTCATATCAGGATTACGGCTTCCATTACTGAAGAAGGCAACCTGCTGATCGAAGGATATGACTCCGGACAATTAGTTGAAGAATTAAAAGGTGACTGGGATTACGAATATAAAATGAGCATAAAGAAGAGTCAGAAGGAAGACTTAATTAACAAACTCTCCCAGCAATTGGACACAGAATTGGACGACAAAGGCTTACTGGAATGGCTCAAAGAAAACTATCATCACAATGAAGCCTTCTCCGCAATACAGTTCCTTTTGGATCGAATGAAGGTGCAATATGATTTTTTTTCCTGGACTTAAAATATACTATACAGGAAAAAAGAGGGCCGCGGCTGCGGCCCTCTTTTTTTTACTATTTTTATAAAAAATAAAATACCATCTATATGAAAAAACTCACTCTTCTTTATTTGCTGTTCCTGTTACCTGGAACCCTCCTTTTAGCTCAAGAAAAGGATGCCATGATCGAAAAGATCGTTCAGGAAGCCACGGAAAACTCTCAACTGGAAATGCTGGCTCATGAATTGATGGACGGCATCGGCCCTCGGCTGGTTGGAACCCCTCAAATGAAAAAGGCCCATGATTGGGCCGTTGGCAAGTACAAAAGCTGGGGTATCGAAGCCCGCAACGAAGCCTGGGGAGAATGGCGCGGCTGGGAAAGAGGCATTACGCATATTGATATGCTATCACCCAGAGTAGAATCGCTGGAAGGCATGCAGCTAGCCTGGAGTCCTTCAACCCCTGCGGGCGGAACTACTGCCGGATTGGTGATCATTCCTGAGCTCGAAAATGAAGAAGATTTTAAAGAATGGCTGCCAAATGTCAAAGGCCGGTTTGTGATGATTGCCATGAATCAACCCACCGGTCGGCCCGATTACAACTGGGAGGAATATGCCACTGAAGAGTCTTTTGAAAAAATGAAAGAAGAGCGCAGCGCCCAAAACCAGGCCTGGCGGGAACGCATAAGCAATACAGGCTACACCAGCCGCACCTTACCGGCTGCCCTGGAAGAAGCCGGCGCTGTGGGTATCATCGATTGCAATTGGTCGCGTGGGTTTGGGGTGAATAAGATCTTCGGAGCCCGCACCAAGAACATTCCGACCATCGACATGTCACTAGAAGATTACGGTATGCTCTACCGGCTGGTCGAGCACGGCAGCGCCCCTCAGATCCGGGTAACGGCTGAATCTAAAGACCTTGGCATGGTCCCCTCTTTCAATACCATTGCTGAAATAAAGGGTTCTGAGAAGCCGGATGAATACGTCATGCTCTCAGCGCACTTCGACTCCTGGGATGGTGGTACCGGCGCTACCGATAACGGCACCGGCTCTATTTTGATGATGGAAACTCTGCGCATTTTGAAAGAAGTGTATCCTAATCCTAAACGCACCATTTTGGTGGGACTTTGGGGAAGTGAAGAGCAGGGGCTGAACGGCTCTCGTGCTTTTGTAGAAGATCATCCGGAGGTCGTTGATAACCTTCAGGCACTCTTTAATCAGGACAATGGTACCGGCCGGGTGGTCAGGATGTCCGGCCAGGGCTTTTTACATGCCTACGAATACCTCGGACGCTGGCTGAGTGCCGTTCCACAGGATGTTCGTCAGCATGTTGAGGCAAGTTTCCCGGGAAATCCCAGCGGCGGCGGATCCGATCATGCGTCTTTTGTGGCAAAGGGAGCACCTGCTTTCTCATTAGGAGCCTTGAGTTGGGACTACTTCAGCTATACCTGGCATACTAACCGGGATACGTATGACAAGATCGTTTTTGATGATGTTCGAAATAATGCCATCCTGGCTGCCACGCTTGTGTATATGGCTTGCGAAGATCCAGAGAAGACTTCCAGAGAAAAGGCGGTACTGTCAATTAATCCCCGCACTGGAGAGCAACGAAGCTGGCCACAGCCGAGATCGCCGGAAAGGAAGGGTGGTCAGAATTGATTAGAAACAAATATTTAGCCGAAACACCCTTTTCCAAGTTCCGTTTAATCGAATTGAGGAGCAAGACCTAGCCCGGGGTTGTGTAAAAAGTTCTTCGTCCTTTTCACACAACCAATAATATTCCTTTATGAGGTGGGTAAAAACGCCCCGCCGTCGGCAAGCCTTTGGCGGCCGATGGAGGAACGCCTGTCTGCCGACAGGTAGAAGTTTTTACACAAGCCCGGGTTATAAAAAAGTTTTCTGGAATTATTACCAGGAAGTTGTTTAAAATTACAGAACGGAATGCGTCTGATTCCTTTCATAATATCTTTTATTTCACTCTCTCTATTTATCCATCCATTAATAGGGCAGGGCGAACCTTTGTATCCACTCTCGAACCTACCGGCCGTTTATCCTTCTTATATCAAAAACCTGAGCAGAGATGAAAATACCGATTTAATCTGCCTTAAAGACGTAGTAGAAGGAAAAGATGGGCGCATATGGATCAACCCCTGCGGTATGTCCAATGCCTATTTCTCATTGCATTTATTGCAGTATGATGGATTTAGCGTACAATCAGTCGATTTGGGCAGGCAAGACTTGTTAATGAATGCCGCCACTACCTTTTCCGGTGTCGGGGAAGACGGAGAGATCATTGGTTTTATAATAGACAAAACATCCAACATCGTTTTTACTATTAACCAGGTAACTTTTGAAGTGACTTACTTTGACTTTTCTTTTGTGAAAGAAGAAGACTTTCAGGTTAGAAATGCCATTCCAGATAAAAATGGCGGGCTCTTGGTTATAGGCTCGGGAAATGTTTCAAT